>DATDGC010000087.1:0-51283 GCA_036522275.1 Burkholderiales bacterium
GGCGGCGGCACCGAAGGTGTTGTTGATGTGAAAGAAGAGGCCGACAGCACGCACGGAAAGCCGTTGGTGCAGAGGTTTTCAGTGACTATGAACGCTTGCTGTGGCGGGGGTGGAGTGAGCTTGTTAGGACTGCCATCCGAAGCGGCGCCGCCATTTTGCGACCGTTCGTTACCGGCGAAGGCTGCCTGCCGGCCTTCTACGCGTCCTTGCCCGGTCAGATGATCAGCTAAGAATCCTGGAGGCCCAATAAGTTTTTGTGCCGGCTCATCCTCGCTGGGTATAAAGAAATAATCGCCCGAGCCATACTGATACTCCCCTGTGCGGTTGCTTGCAGCGATGATTCCCCCGCTTACCCCGCCGTAAAGCCCGTCTTTGGCCGCCACACCGCAATTGCCTGCGGAGCAATGGAGCAACGCAAAATTGGTGCCGCGGATGCCGATGGTGGCGGTTGCTGTTTTCACGCCGTAATTGGTTTTGTTGACCTTGCCAATCAAGCCGGTGATGGTCCTGAAACCGCCTTTCACAAGATTGAAAAAGGCTTTTTCCATGCCGTCTTGCTTGCCGGTGAATTTGTATTCATCGATTTTAAGCAGGCTTTGGTCGCGCAGCGACACGATGCTTTCGTCTGTGAAGCGCACCTGCATATTGCTGGCGGGACCGGTTTTGAGGGTATCATGGTCTTCAACGGGAGAACCGACTGCAACGCGAAGCTCCTGGTTGTTGCGGATCAAAGAGGTGTCGCCCGCCGTCATCAGTACCCGGCCGACAACCTCGGCATGAGCCGCGGCGCAAAGAGCGAATAAAATGGTCAAAAGCAAGCTAAGCTTGAACAGTTTCATGATAGACCTCACTTGAAATCGTAACGGAGTTTGAACGCGGCTACTTCTCTACTATATGTATATAGCTCAATATTGGAATTGTTCTTTGAGTATAGATTCTCCACCCACGCACTCAGTCTTGGAGTAATGGCATAGCTTATCGCGGCATTACCCGTGAAGTAACTATCCGTGCGGGTGGTTAACAAGAAGGCGTCGGGTGCCCGGTACAAGCTTCTTTGATAGGACCCGCCTATGCTTACCGCCCATTTTGGGAAAGGGGTGACGCCGAAAGTAATACTCCCAGAATAGATGTCACGTGACAGATCATCGCGGCCTGCGGTGTTGTTTTCTCTGGAATAACTTGCGCCCAAACTAAACAGGGGCTGCCACTTGGCGATAAACGCCTTCCGGTAACCCAGCCCGCCCGAGTACAAATTCGAGTCGCGCTGGCTGTTGCCTGCTGTTGTTACCGTGTTTTCGGCATATTTCAAGTTCGCGTACTGTGCGTAAGTATTGAAAGTCTGCAGCTCATCGTACTGGTAAAACCATTCAGCCGTGGTGCCAGGCGCTTGAAGGAACAGGTCATTGTCCACATCAATGCGCGAATAAAAACCACTAAGGCGGTACAAATTCTTGTTTTTCAGATAGGTTATGCCGGCGTTTGTATTAAGATTTCTTTGGTTGAAATCGCTGGCCTGATTATCGAACTTGGCGGAGTATGAGCCGCCTCCGAATACAGCAACCCCGGGCGCAACCGGCTGCGACAGCTGGCCGCCAGCGGCTACATATTCAAATCGAGAATGCTCTTTTACCCCCGCGCTCACCACGGTGGCCGGGACACCGTTAATGGTAATGTTGGCATTGCTTACGCCTGCATTCACGTTGCTGTCATAGCCGAACCCGGCTTCGAAAAAGGCAACCCCGCTGGTTTTATAGAACGATTCACGCGAGCGGATGGCGTCGAGGTAGCGCTGGATATTGAACTTCACCGCCTCAGGGGGATCGGTCTTTAGAACTGCCGAGAATTCCTCCCGGGCGCGCGCATCTTCGCCGAGCACGTAATAGCCACGCGCAAGTTCCAGGCGGGCGCTGGTATTTTCTGGAAAATTGATGACGTAGCGTTCCAACGCCAGCACGCCTTCGCCGGCATTGCCGGCGTCAATAGCAGCTACGCCGTAATAAAAGTCAAAGACCGGATCGCCAAGCAACTCGGGGTGCTGCTTGCCGAGCTCATACGCTTCTTTGGATTTTCCTTGCTCCAGCATTGTCTTAACCTCATCCGATATTGCAGCGTAAGCGGCAATTGGGGAAAGGGCGGCTAACAGGAAAGCGGCGAAAAGGCGCGCAAACCCCATTAAATCCTCCTCTTAGAACCTGCTGCTATGATTATTGTTCGGGCTGTTTGTGAATTATTACCACTATCCACCTATTTTTATATTGGAAACTTGGCAGCAAGTCAAGCGTACGGATTTTGGGGTAGTGGGCCAGTTTCATCGAAAACAGTATTTCCTCCGCTCGCCCTGAGCTTTGTCGAAGGGCGGGCATTTGTTCATGTCCTTCGACTACGCTGGGCTAGGCTCAGACCGAACGGAGGTTTTGCCGAAGGGCTCACCACGAACGGATGCAAACTGACCCACTACCTACCGATTATGGCTAGGGCTTAAAACAAGATAACTGATGATGTTTGAGCAGAAAAACATATTCATCGCCTGCGCTGGTATTGGGCCAGGTAAACTTAATTTTTGGAAAGGCGCGTTCCAAAGTTTCGCGATTATGGCCGATCTCAACCACCAGCAGGCCGGTTTTTCGCAAATGCTTGGCCGCGGATTGCAGAATGGGGCGCACGTAGGCGAGGCCGTCGTTGCCGCCGTTGAAAGCGAGCTGCGGTTCATGGCGGAATTCCGCTGGCAGGGCGCGCATGGCTTGAGCGTTGACATAGGGCGGATTGGCGACGACTAAGTCGTAACGGCGTCCGCGCAACGCCTTGAACAGATCCGACTGTATCAAATTGATCCTGTCCTCAAGGCCATAATCGGTGACGTTGCGCTTGGCGACAGCCAGCGCGCTGCGGGAGATATCACTGGCATCAATCACGGCATTGGGAAAAACCTGTGCCATGAGAATCGCAAGGCAGCCGGAGCCGGTGAACAAATCGAGCGCTGCTGTTACGGCGTCCGCGTCCTTAATCCATGGTTTAAGCCTTGCTCGCAGCAGCTCGGCAATAAAGGAGCGTGGCACTATCACGCGCTGGTCTATATAAAACCGCAAATCTCCCAACCAGGCTTCATGCGTGAGATACGCGGCCGGGATTTTTTTTGTCATCCGTTGCCGCAGGATGTTAAGCACCGCTGTAATCTGCTTGCGGGTGAGGGGGGTGTCTAAAAACGGTTCCAGTTGGTCGAGCGGCAGTTGTAGGGTATGCAGGATAAGGTAGGCAGCCTCGTCGCGTGCATTGTGCGTGCCATGCCCAAAACTTAAGCCCGCTTGGTTGAATCGGTTTACTGCGAAGCGCAGCAGATCGCGTACTGTACGCAATCTTGCCGTCTTCAAGCATCCGCCAGCAAATTTACTAAAGTCCGCCGGTAAATCTCGCTCAGGGGCTCGATATCGGCAACGGCTATACATTCGTTCAGTTTATGGATAGTGGTGTTGAGCGGGCCCAGCTCCACCACTTGCGGGCAGATTTCTGCGATATAGCGGCCGTCAGAAGTGCCGCCCGAGGTGCAAAGCTCGGGTGTGACACCGGTTACCGATTTCACTGCACGGATCACTGCTTCTACCAGCGATCCTTTTGGCGTGAGATAGGGTTTTCCTGAAAGCGTCCATTCCAGATTATAGTCGAGACCATTCCGGTCGAGCACGGTGCGCACTCTGGATTTCAGGGATTCAACGCTGCTCGCCGTGGAAAACCGGAAATTAAACAGAATTTCCACCTCTCCGGGAATCACGTTAAGCACACCGGTGCCGCCGTGGATGTTGGAGATCTGCCAGGTGGTCTGTGGGAAATGTTCGTCACCCTGGTCCCAGACAGTTTGCGTTAATTCGGAAATGGCTGGCGCTGCGAGATGGATGGGATTCATTGCCAAATGCGGATAGGCGACATGCCCTTGTATGCCTTTGATGGTCAGCGTCCCTGAAAGCGAGCCACGGCGCCCGTTTTTGATCGTATCGCCAAGCTTGTTGACCGAAGTCGGCTCGCCAACGATGCAGTAATCGAGCAGTTCGCCGCGCGCTTTAAGCGTTTCCACTACTCTGGCTGTACCATCAATCGCTACGCCTTCTTCGTCTGACGTGATCAGCAAAGCAATCGAGCCTTTATGCTTGGGATGTTCCGTTGCAAATCTTTCGATGGCAGTGACAAATGCCGCAAGCGAAGTTTTCATGTCCGCCGCGCCCCGTCCGAAAAGCATGCCGTCGCGCACGGTTGGTGTGAAGGGATTGCTCACCCATTGTTCCAGAGGCCCGGTGGGTACCACATCGGTATGGCCGGCAAAACAAACCACTGGTTTTGAATCCCCGCGCCGCGCCCAGAAATTCTCGACACCATTGCGGTGAATATTTTCCAAGCGGAAGCCGGCATGTTTCAGTCGTTTTATTAGAATATCCTGACACCCTGCATCATCCGGGGTAAATGAACAACGGGCGATCAGTTCCTTGGCAAGCTCCAGCGTTTTACTCACTGAATGTGCTTTCTATCGCCTTAGCGATCTTATCCTCGAGTTCATTGGTGGTTTTTTCTGCGTTGCTGCCGCGGGCAACCGCGCTGGGCCTTACAAATATATAGTGTTTTCATTTTTCAATCTCAGGTAAGCAAGGAGGACGCGACACACGCTTGCGCCGCCAGCAATAGAAAGCAGGTCAGTTTTTCAGCTTGTTGAGCATTTCCAAGCTCAACGTAAACTCTTCGTTTTCTTTTTTGTCGGTGTCGACGAGCGTTGTGTCGGATAGAGTTAGCGCTGGCTGCTCCTTGACCTGCGCGGCGTTATTGATCATCCACAGCATGTTGGTGTAGGAGTCGGTGTTGGCAAGAGCTTCGTCCTTGCTGATTTTACCCGACTTGAAGAGCTGGAACAGCGCCTGCTCGAAGCTTTGCGAACCGGGGTAGATGCTTTGTTCCATGGCTTCTCTGATTTGATCGAAATCTCCTTTTTTGATGAGCTCAGCGATGCGCGCGGTGTTAAGCAAAACCTCGACTGCCGGCAGCAGCCGTCCGTCCGAACCTTTCACCAAGCGCTGCGAGAGCACGCAACGCAAACTGATGGAAAGATCAAGCAGCAGACTGGCGCGTGCTTCGTGCGGGAAAAAATTGACGATGCGGTTTAGCGCGTGATAAGTGGTGCTGGCGTGCAGCGTGGACAGGCACAGGTGACCGGTTTGCGCATAAATCAGCGCGTGCTGCAGCGTTTCCTTGTCGCGTATCTCGCCGATCATCAGCACATCAGGCGCTTCGCGCATGGCGTTGACCAGAGCGTTGGAAAAAGATTTGGTGTCGGTGCCAACTTCGCGCTGGTTGACGATGGATTTATTGTGCTTGAAAATATATTCTATCGGTTCTTCGACGGTCAGAATATGGCCGGTCTTGTTGGCATTGCGGTAATCCAGCATTGAAGCCAGAGTTGAGGATTTTCCGGAGCCAGTCGCGCCCACCACCAGCACAAAGCCCCGTTTTTCCATGATCAAATCTTTTAGAAACACGGGCAACCCGAGCTCGTCGATCGGCGGGATGTTTTCCTTGACGTAGCGGACTACCATGGCGATATCACCGCGCTGGCGGAACAGGTTGATGCGGAAATTGCCGAGGCCCGGGATGGCGTGCGCAAAATTCATCTCCATGCTGGACTCGAACTCGCGGATTTGCGCCTCGGTCATCATTTCGTAGGCGAGTTTCTTGATGATTTCCGAACCCAGCGGCGGAGAGTTGAGCGGCACGGCGCTGCCGTGAATTTTGATATGGATGGGTGCTGCTTTGGAAAAAAACGCGTCTGACGCCTGTTTCTCGGCCATCAGTTTGAATAGCTGGTTGAGTTGCATAATCAGCGGCGCTCTGGAAATAGAGACTTGATCGAGTCTAGCAGGCCTTTTTTCTTGTCACCGGGCTCTTCTTCTACCACCGGATATTGTGTGTCCAGAATGCTGGGTTTGGATGACGCTGGGCGCGCCACGGTTGATTGATGCTTGCCGAGCTTACGGAAATTGTTGGGTTTGCCGATTAAAAACTTGTAAAATTCTTCAAGCAGTGCTTCGTTGACCTCGTCTATTTCATATATATAATTGTATTCGCTCAGTCTTTCCATATTTTTGGTGTTGATTTTAATCTGCGATTTTTCAAAATCTCCCTTGATGGTAATGTTGACCACCACTTCGCAGGGAACTTTAAAAATGGCACGTTCCACGAACCCGCGCTGATTCTTGAATTCCTGAGTTTCAAATTTAATGTTGCAGGTCCACAAATATTCTTTCAAGGCTTGAATTGTCCCCGGCGAATCTTTTTCAGCCGTCAACGCGTTGCCAGGAGCGCACCTGAAGCGCAAGGTAATCTGATCTATAAAGTCCTTGTTGTCTATGCTCTTGTGCTTTTTGTTAAGGACGTAGTCATGCTGGTTTATGTTGTCGAAATTCCCCACCCCCTCGATGTAGTAGGAGCGCAGTACCGTCGGTTTGATAATGTTAAGTTGTGCGACCAGATCGTCGAGGTAAGCATAAATCTCTCGCAGTTTGGCCTGCAATTGCATAAAACTCTGGCCGAGCGTGGTCAGCTTGGCTTGAGTATCCAATGATTCTTTTTTCTTAAGCGTCTCCGCTTCTTTTTTTAATTCGTCCAGAAATTTCACTGCATGCTCCTGGTTAAATTGCCAAGTATATCTTTATCGCTTTGTACTGTGTTTTCAATAAGTATAGTATTTTTTTGTGGTCAAAGGCGGGAATGCACCGAAACGGCGCTTTTTTTATCAAGTCTTGATTTTATAGTTTTTAGAATTCGAGTCAAACACCAACCTGTAATCGGAGGCTAATTGTCCCGCAAAAGTTCGTTGATGCCCACCTTAGAACGCGTTTTGGCATCCACCTGTTTGACAATGACCGCGCAGTTGAGACTGTATTTACCGTCAGCGGAAGGCAGGCCCCCGGAAACCACTACCGAACCAGCCGGAATCCGTCCGTAGGTGATTTCACCGGTTTCACGGTTGTAGATTTTGGTGCTTTGCCCGATGAATACCCCCATGGAAATCACCGCGCCTTCTTCGACGATGACTCCCTCGACTATTTCCGAGCGAGCACCGACAAACACATTGTCTTCGATAATGGTCGGATTGGCCTGCACCGGCTCAAGTACCCCGCCAATTCCCACCCCTCCGGAAAGATGTACATTTTTGCCGATTTGCGCGCATGAACCTACCGTGACCCAGGTATCCACCATCGTGCCTTCATCGACATAGGCTCCGATATTGATGTACGAGGGCATGAGCACGACGTTTTTGGCGATATAAGCGCCTTTGCGCGCGGTAGCCGGAGGCACAACGCGAAACCCACCGGCGCTGAATGACTTGGCGCCGAAGCCCGCAAACTTGATATCTACTTTGTCGTAGTAATTAGTAAATCCACCTTTAACCAGAGAATTATCATGAATGCGGAATGATAGCAGCACGGCTTTCTTCAGCCATTGGTGAGTCACCCATTGACGGTTGATTTTTTCAGCGACTCTGAGTTCGCCTTTATCCAGCAGCTCGAGTGCCTGCGTTATTGCTTTTTTGAGTTTTGCTTCGGCATTGTGCGCAGTGATTTCAGCGCGCCGCTCAAATGCTTCGTCAATGATTGTTTGCAGTTGTTTCATGCTTTTAAAGTTGTTCAATGAAATCGGCAATACGCTGTGCCGCCTCGACACACTCGGCAAGCGGCGCAACCAGTGCGATACGCACAAAATTGAGCCCAGGGTTGATACCATGAGCCTCGCGCGCCAAGTAACTCCCTGGCAGGACCGTGACATTATAATCGCGGTATAGCAACCAAGCGAATTCAGTGTCGGGAATGGGTGTGCCCGCCCATAAATAAAATCCGCCTTGAGGGATTTCCAGGTGGGGCATGAGTTTCTTCAGAATCGGCGCGACTTTGGTGAATTTTTCACGGTATAGACGGCGATTTTCGATGACATGGGCTTCGTCGTTCCAGGCGGCGGCGCTGGCGGCCTGTACCGGCGGGCTCATGGCACTGCCGTGGTAAGTGCGATAAAGGTGAAATTTTTCGATAATCGTGCGGTCCCCGGCGACAAAACCGGAGCGCATGCCCGGCACACTGGAGCGCTTGGACAGACTGTTGAACACGATAAGGCGCGTATATCCGCTTCTGCCCAGGCGCTGCGCCGCTTCCAACCCGCCCAAGGAAGGGGTGTGCTCGTCAAAATAAAGCTCCGAATAGCATTCGTCTGACGCAATAACAAAACCATATTTATCAGCCAGCCGGAACAGCTCCTCCCATTCATCCATCGTCATTATGCTGCCGGTGGGGTTCCCCGGCGAGCAGACGTAAATCAGTTGCGTGCGACGCCAAACGGGTTCATCAAGCTGGCCGAATTCAAGCTTATAGTGGTTTTGCGGCAAGACATTCAGGAAATGCGGCGCAGCGCACGCAAGCAAAGCCGCTCCCTCATAAATCTGGTAAAACGGATTGGGACAAACCACCACCGGCTCAGGCAATGAGTCATCAATGACCGTTTGGGCGATAGCAAACAAGGCTTCGCGGCTGCCGTTTACCGGCAAGACTTCGGTGTCCGCGTTGAAATGTTGAAGATTGAAACGGCGTTTGAGCCACGCAGTAATCGCTTCACGCAAGCCGAGACTGCCTTGGGTTATGGGATAATTCGCCAGTCCCTCGAGGTTCTCCGACAGGGTTTTTTGTATAAATAGTGGCGTTGCATGTTTCGGCTCGCCTATGGACAGGTTGATCGGGCACAGGTCCGATTTAGGCGTGATGCCGCCAAGCAATTGTGCCAATTTTTGGAACGAGTAAGGCTGCAGGCGGTTGAGGTTCGGGTTCATAGTGAGCTGCATGGTATTCAGCCGGGGAACGGTTACACATGCTGGCAGAAACGACGCATTATAGGGGAACCTCTGATTAAATCCCACACGTGGCGCGTTGCGAACGAGGGGCGGCCAGATGCTAGGCGCGAGCGCGCAGCGCTACTGAGTAGTAACGCAAGCCCGAGCAGCACCGCAGATGGCCACCCAGTCGCCGCAACCCATAGGGACGGGGGCTGCCGCGACACGGTGAGCGAAGCTTGGGGTGCGGGAGCGGCTGCATGAGCGCCCCGCTTAACAATGTCTCTTGCGGCAGCTCGCGCCCCTTCCCGCTCCACGCTGCGCGAGTCCGAGTCCGGGGCGCACGGCCGCATGGCTTTGTTGTTCGTCGCATGTTTGGCGTCCACCAAATGGCGCTCGTCACGCCTCACCCTGCACCCGGATTGCACACGTTGCGCACGCGATGGATTTAATCAGAGGTTCCTATGCCCCGCTTGTTCACAAAACAAAAAGCATTGCCAGTTGTGGCGCTGCTGACCGGGGCAATCGTCTGGGGCCTGATCTGGTTCCCATACCGGGTATTGCAGGAAGCCGGTATTTCCGGCGAAACCGCGACTTTGATCACTTATTTTTTTGCCTTGGTCGCCGGCCTAATTGTATTTCGAAGCGCTTTCAGAGAAATCCGCCAAGCTCCACTGATTCTATTGTTGATAAGTTTGAGTGCAGGCTGGACCAATCTGGCTTATGTGCTGGCAGTGATTCACGGCGAGGTGGTGCGGGTGTTGCTGTTGTTTTACCTGGCACCGTTATGGACAATTATCCTGGCACGCACCCTGCTTAAAGAACGCATCGGTGGCTTTGGCCTGCCGGTGATGCTGCTCTCATTTGCCGGTGCAATGACCATGTTGTGGCATCCGGTGAGCGGGCTGCCGTTGCCGCAAAACGACGCCGAATGGCTGGGCTTATCTTCGGGTTTCATGTTCGCGGTAGCCAACGTTCTGGCACGGAAAGCGCACTATTTAAGCTTACAGCTTAAAGCGTTGAGCGTATGGGCAGGAGTTGTGGTATTGGCTCTATTGGGCAGCGTTTATACCGGGGAAACGCTGCCAACGCATCTCGATTTTAACGTTGGATTGTTACTTTTACTGGTGGCGCTCGCAGTGTTTTTGGTGAACCCTGTGGTGCAATATGGTTTGAGTAATACTAGCGCCAATCGCGCCATAGTGATTTTTATGTTCGAGTTGGTTGTCGGTGCGGTATCGGCTTATTGGCTTACTGATGAAGCAGTGACGCTGCGTGAAGCGCTGGGCGGGGTAATGATCATTGCCGCCAGCCTGCTATCTGGCCGGTTGGAACAAGGGGTACAGGAGAAGACGGTTTGAAAATTAACTGGTGCTCGACTGCATCTCAAACTGTTGCAATTCTACCTGGGGCGAAGGTTTCCAGCCCGGCTTGCGATGCTCTGCAACTACGGTGGTGAATATTCCACCGCGCACGTAAAACTTCGAGGTCAAGCGCATGAAGCGCGGCTTTACCGCCTTCACCAAATCGTCGAGGATGCGGTTGGTGACAGCTTCGTGAAACGTTCCTTCGTTCCGGAACGACCAGATGTAGAGCTTAAGGCTTTTCAGCTCTACACACTTTTTATCGGGGATGTAATCTAGGACTAGATTGGCGAAGTCAGGCTGGCCGGTTCTCGGGCACAGGCAGGTAAATTCGGGTATTTCCATGTGAATCAGGTAATCCCGCTGTGGCCTTGGGTTATGGAAGGTGTCAAACGTTTTGCTGGGCTTGTTTGGCATTAACTTGTTCAGCTCAAATGGGTTAGAATAGAAAAATGGTCCCGCTGCGAATTATAACCTTTGGCCCAATTACAATAAATTACGGCTTAAATTGCGCCTCACTCATATCAAACTCGCCGGGTTTAAATCTTTTGTAGACCCGACTTACGTTCCCATCCCGGGACAGCTGGTGGGCATCGTCGGCCCTAACGGTTGCGGCAAATCCAACATCATTGATGCAGTGCGCTGGGTGCTGGGCGAATCGCAGGCCAGGCATTTGCGCGGCGAAACCATGCAGGACGTGATCTTTAACGGCTCCGGCGAGCGTGCGCCGCTAAGCCGCGCCAGCGTAGAGCTGATTTTTGACAACAGCCTGGGCAAAGCGGCCGGACAATGGTCAAGCTACGCCGAAATCTCCATCAAGCGCATCCTGCAGCGCAACGGCGAATCTTCTTACTATATCAACAACACGCATGTGCGGCGCCGCGATATCACCGACATTTTCCTCGGCACCGGGCTCGGGCCGCGCGCCTACGCGATTATCGAGCAGGGGATGATTTCCAGGGTCATCGAAGCGCGGCCTGAAGAGCTGCGGGTGTTCCTGGAAGAAGCCGCGGGCGTATCCAAATACAGGGAGCGGCGGCGTGAAACCGAATTGCGGCTCAAGGACACGCGGGAAAATCTGCTGCGGGTTGCGGATGTCCGGCAGGAACTGGAAAAACAATTGCAGCATCTTGAAGAGCAGGCACGCGTCGCCTCGCAGTACCGCGATCTGCAAAGCCAGCACCACACCGCCCAAAATCTGCTTTGGCTGCTCAAAAAACAGGATGCGACGGCAAGCCACAACCGCGTGGAGAAGGAAATTCAACGGGTCACCAACGAGCTGGAAGCGGAAACTGCAAGGCTGCGGGAAACAGAAAAACGCTTGGAACTAGTGCGTGCCGGACATTACAGCGCGGGAGATGCGGTGCACCACGCACAGGGAGAACTCTATTCCGCCAACTCCGAGGTTACGCGGCTTGAGCAACACATCCAGCATATGCGCGAAAACCGACAGCGCCTGGAAGCCCAGATCGCGTCGCTGCGCAACCAGCAACAGCAGCTCGGGAAACACCATGAAACCGCTCAGCAAACCTTGACACAATCCCGCAGCGAACTCATCAAGGCACAACAGCAAATCGAAGAAACACAACGCACTGCCGCGCTGGAGGCGGAATTACTGCCCCCGGCAGAACAACATTTCCGCAATTGCCAAGACCAGGCTAACGAATTACAGAGGGATCTCACGCAAGTGCAACAAGCTGCGCAAATCGAGGGCACGCATCGCGCGCATGCACTGAAAATGCTGGAGCAATTACAGGCGCGCCATGAACGCTTGATTGAAGAGCGCAACGCCTTGCCGCAGCCCGATAGCGCCGAATTGCAATGCCTGCAAGACCAACAAACGCACACTGTCACGGGGCTGCGCGAAAAGCAGCAAAAATTGGAATTACTGCAGCAGCGGCTGCCTGAATTGGAGCAAGCTAGGGAAACGCAGAGCCGGGACCTGCAAACACAGGAACAGGCTTTGGCGGGGCTAGTAGCCCGGCTGGATACGCTCAAGCAGTTGCAGGAACACCTGGAATCGGATGGCAAACTGCAACCCTGGCTTGTTAAACACCGCCTCGAAGGCTTGTCGCGGCTATGGCAGGAGATACACATCGAAGCAGGTTGGGAAAATGCCTTGGAGAGCGTATTGCGCGAACGCCTTAACGCCCTGGCGCTGACACAATATGGCGCTTTGCAAAGTTTGCTGGATGACATCCCCCCAGTAAAACTCACGGTGTACGCCATGCCAGGAGAAAGCCCTGCTGCGGGACCTAAACTCAAGCAGGGACTGCAGCCGTTATCAAGCTTGGTTAGCTGCGACAATTCCCGTATCCGGGTGCTGCTCGAAGACTGGCTGTGCCAAGTCTACATCGCGGAAAGCTCGCCGCTCAACTTGCGTGAACAGTTGCCGCCGGGCGCAATACTGGTGAACCCTCAAGGCCACGTATTTACCCGCCACAGCGTATCGTTTCATGCGGCAGATTCGGAAACGCATGGTGTGCTCGCCCGCAGCCGCGAAATTGAACAGCTCAAAAGCGAAATCAGCCGTTACCGCTTGGCGTTGGAGCAGGGCAAGGCCGTACTCGATGCCGCTCAGCAAAAGTTGCAGGCATTACAAGCCGAAGCTTCCTTATTGCGCAGCGAGACAGAAGCAATACAGGCGGAGCATCACCGTATCCAAATTGAAACACTGAGACTAACCCAAAGCGCGGAGCAATTCCGGCACCGTGCTGAACAAATTACCCAGGAACTTGCTGAAATCCGCGAACAACAGCAAAACGAAGCCCAACACCAGCGCAATGCGGAAAGCAATCTTGCCCAGTACCACGGCCAAACCGCGCAACTTGAAGAACGTGTGCTGGATGCCGATCGGCAGCGTTTGGATGCCGAAACCCGGCTTAATTTGCAGCGCGCAAAGCTCAGCCAAGCCCAGCAAGTAGTATACGAAGCGCAGTTTATTGAAAAATCTAATACTAATGTAATAAATGGAATAGATAACTCTATTAAAGTATTAGATGAACAAATCAGCACTCTGCAGCAAAACTTGCAAAGCATCCATTCTGAGCTGAGCAGCTTTGGTGAAACACCTTACCAGGAGCAATTACAGCAAGCGCTACAGGTAAAGCAAGTCAAAGAACAGGCGTTGACCACGGCACGTAACGCATCGGAAGAAGCGGCCCGTAGCTTGCAGCAAACCGAAGAAGAACGGCTTGCCGCGGAGGGCAGGCTCGAGCCCCTGCGCAGCAGGATTAACGACCTGCGGCTGAAGGAGCAGGAAGCGCGCCTCAATGAAGAGCAATACCGCGAGCAGCTACACTCCGCTGCAGCCAATGAGGAAGAATTGGGCGCCTTGTTGCAGAAAGGAACAAAAGCTGTTGTGCTGCAGGCAGAAATCGCCCGCCTTAACCAGGAAATCACCGCCATGGGCGCAGTCAATCTGGCGGCTCTGGAAGAACTGCAAAGCGCCAGCGAGCGCAAATCTTATCTTGATAGCCAGGCCAAGGATCTCGAAGAAGCGGTGGAAACCATGGAAAACGCCATCCGCCGCATTGACCGCGAGACACGGGCCCGGCTTATGGAAACCTTTGATGCCGTGAATCGTCATCTTGATGAAATGTTCCCCATGCTGTTTGGCGGCGGCCAGGCGCGACTGGTCTTAAGCGGGGAAGAGATACTCGATAGCGGCGTGCAAGTGATTGCCCAGCCGCCGGGAAAGAAGAACACCACGATCCATTTGCTGTCGGGTGGAGAAAAAGCCCTGGCCGCTCTGGCGCTGATATTTTCGTTGTTTCAGCTTAACCCGGCGCCGTTTTGCATGCTGGATGAAGTTGATGCGCCGCTCGACGATGCTAATACTGAGCGTTTCTGCGAGCTGTTGAGAAAAATGTCCGAGCAAACCCAATTTATATTCATAAGCCATAACAAAATCACTATGGAAATCGCCCACCAGCTGATCGGCATTACCATGCAGGAATTGGGCGTGTCGCGTGTAGTGTCGGTGGACATCGAAGAGGCGATGAAATTGAGGGAAGAAGCGGTTGCCTGAGGTTACAACCCATGAGTGACTTGCAGCTAAGCCTTTTGATCATCGGCATACTGATTGTTGTGGCGACTTATTTTTTCAACTGGCTGCAGGAGAGGAAATACCGCAGCAAATCTGAAACCGCCTTCAATAACAATTTGCAGGATGTACTGCTGGAGTCTCAGGGCGCTGCGGGCGCTGCTGATGGCAGGGTGGAACCGCAATTGCGTGATCTCGCCGTCACGGAACGGGGCAGCGCAGCTAATAAACCGGCAGCAGATAAAACAGGAATCGCGCTGGATCCGGAAATTATGTTTATTGCCGAAATTAGCCGTACTGAGCCGTTTCCTCCAGAAGTCATAAAAACTCTTTCAAAGTATCTGTTGGAATTTGGACGCAGGGTAAGCTGCCTGGGTTGCCGCGAAAAAGGCACAACTTGGGAAAAACTCGATGAGTCCGCTGAGTCCAAATATATCCGCATTAGGATAGGGTTGCAGCTTGCTGATCGTTCCGGTTATGTGAACGAATCGCAGCTCGCGCTATTTTGCGACATGCTGCAGGCCTTTGCAGAGAATACCCAGGCGGCGACCCGGTTCCCTGAGCGCAAAGCTGCTCTTAGCACTGCGGCCGAACTCGACAAATTCTGCGCCGGAGTAGATATCTCCATAGGCCTGAATGTAGTTGCTCAGGAAGACCAATCTTTTCCCGGTACTAAGCTGCGTGCTTTGAGCGAGGCTGCCGGATTTAAATTGCTGGAGGATGGTGCTTTCCATTATCTCAACGAACAAGGGGAGAGTTTGTATACGCTGAGCAGCCACGAGGCGGTTTCGTTTACTCCCGAGCAAATCAAAAACCTGTCCATCCGCGGCGTGACCTTGCTGCTGGATGTGCCGCGTGTCGCCTCCGGAATACGCGTATTTGACCAGATGCTGGCCTGCGCCAGACAATTCGCCGCATCCTTGAACGGAGTATTGGTGGACGATAACCGCATTCCGCTAAACGACTCTGGTATAGAAAAGATCCGGCAACAATTACGCGCCGTCTACGCGGCAATGGATCAGCACAATATCAGCGCCGGAAGCTCCCGCGCCCTGAGGCTGTTCTCCTGAATGAAAGCACCGGCGCAAGTAATCGAGCGGGTACACCGCCTGCGCCAAAGCATTGACCAACACAATTACAGCTATTACGCACTGGCTGCCCCGACCATTCCCGACAGCGAGTATGACAAGTTATTTGCTGAATTGGTTGAGCTGGAAACGCGTCATCCGCAACTTGTCAGCCCCGATTCCCCGACCCAGCGGGTGGGAACTGCGCCGCTCAAGGAATTCGCCCAGGTCATCCACCGCACGCCGATGCTGTCCCTTAATAACGCATTCAACGAGGATGACATCATCGCTTTTGACCGCAGGGCGCGGGAGGGGTTGGAAATGCAAGACATTGAATACGCAGTTGAGCCGAAATTCGATGGTTTGGCCATCAACCTTACTTATAAGAAAGGACAATTGATAAGCGGTGCAACGCGTGGTGACGGTTATACCGGTGAGGATGTCACGGCAAACCTGCACACCGTTAGAGTCATACCTCTGCGGCTTCCTGCTCAGAAGCCGCCGGCATTGCTGGAAGTGCGCGGGGAAGTGCTGATGCTGAAGAAAGATTTTGAGAGGCTCAACGCGCAGCAACGCGAAAAAAAAGAGAAGGAATTTGCCAATCCGCGTAATGCAGCAGCCGGATCCTTGCGGCAACTCGATTCACGCATCACAGCTAGCCGCAAGCTGAGTTTTTTTGCTTACGGTATAGGCGTGGTGGAGGGCGGAAGACTGCACGAAGACAAGCACGATAGGCTGTTGGATTATCTCGTCTCATTACGCCTCCCGGTTGCCCGGGAGCGTCAAGTGGTGCGCGGGGTTAAGGGACTGCTTGAATATTACCGCCGCATCGGAGCCAAACGCGACAAACTGCCTTACGAAGTTGACGGTGTAGTGTATAAGGTCAACGGCCTGGCGTTGCAAAACAAACTTGGTTTTGTCGCGCGCGCGCCGCGCTTTGCCGTGGCACACAAGTTTCCCGCGCAGGAAGTGCTCACCGAAGTGTTAGATATTGAGGTTTCGGTAGGACGCACTGGCGTGCTGACACCGGTTGCGCTGTTGAAGCCGGTATTTGTAGGCGGTGTCACCGTGTCCCATGCCACTTTACATAACGAAGATGAAATTAAGCGCAAGGATATCCGGATTGGCGACACCGTGATCATTAGGCGGGCAGGAGACGTAATACCCGAAATCGTTGCGGTAGTGACTGACAAGCGTCCGAAAACAGTGCGCAAATTTGTCATGCCGGAGAAGTGCCCGATGTGCGGCTCGAGAGTCGAACGTCTTGAAGACGAAGCGGCAACGCGCTGCATCGCCGGCCTGTTTTGTGGCGCCCAGCGCAAACAGGCTCTGTTACACTTCGCTTCAAGGCGCGCTATGGATATCGAAGGACTGGGGGAAAAACTGATTGATCAACTGGTGGACAACGTGCTCACCCGCACCCCTGGCGATCTTTACACATTGGACGCGGCTGCACTCGCCAACCTTGAAAGAATGGGGGAAAAATCTGCGGCAAATGTGGTTGCAGCAATCGAGAAAAGCAAACGCACGACTTTGCCGCGCTTTATATATGCGCTGGGCATCCGCAATGTGGGGGAAGCGACGGCCAAATACCTGGCGCTGCATTTCGGCAACCTCGACAAATTGATGCGGGCGAACGAGGAAAGCTTGCAGCAAGTTCCTGACATAGGCCCGGTGGTGGCGCAAAGCATAGTCCGATTTATTTCCGAACCGCATAATCGTGAGGTGATCGAGCGACTGCGCGCCTGCGGGGTGAAGTGGCAGGAAGGCAAAGACCTGCAGCTTGCGGCGGCAAGCGCAATCAACGGCAAAACTTTTGTGTTGACCGGGACGCTGCCGCATCTTACTCGCGAGGAAGCAAAGCACAAGATCGAGGCGCTTGGAGGCAAAATCACGAGCAGTGTCTCGGCCAAAACCGATTATGTGATTGCGGGCGAGGATCCCGGAAGCAAGCTCGCCAAAGCACTGCAGCTGGAAGTAAAGATTCTCGACGAAGCAGGCTTCCTCAAGCTTCTCGGGAGCTGAGTTGGTATTCAAGAGGAAAAACGTGAATCAAATACGCAAAGCGGTATTTCCTGTCGCCGGAATGGGCACACGCTTCTTGCCTGCGACCAAGGCCAGCCCTAAAGAAATGATGCCGGTGGTGGACAAACCTTTAATCCAATATGCCGTGGAGGAAGCCGTGCAAGCAGGCATTACCGAACTGGTGTTCATCACCGGCCGCGGCAAGCGCGCCATCGAGGACCATTTCGACAAGGCTGCTGAAATCGAGGCGGAGCTGCAGGCCAGAGGCAAACGGGAACTTCTAAAATTGGTGCAGGACATCATTCCGAAACAGGCAAGCTGCACTTATGTGCGCCAGCCACTGGCGCTCGGTCTGGGGCATGCCGTGCTGTGCGCCGCCAACGTCATTGGCGATGAACCCTTCGCGGTAATTCTGGCGGATGATCTGATTGACGCCAAGCCATCGGCAATCCAGCAAATGATTGAAATCTACCGCGTGCATCAGTGTTCAATATTGGGCGTGCAAAAAATCACGCGGCAGGAGACCTCGCAATACGGCATCGTCAAAAGCAGGGTACTCGCGCCAAAACTTCACGCTATCACAGGTATTGTGGAAAAACCCAAGCCCAGCGAAGCGCCTTCGACTCTCGGGGTGGTAGGGCGGTACATTCTGACACCGCGGATTTTTCACCATCTGCGCAAAGTGAAACCTGGCGCTGGTGGAGAAATTCAGCTTACCGATGGAATTGCCTCTTTGCTAAAAGAAGAAAAAGCACTTGCGTTTGAGTTTGACGGTACTCGCTATGACTGCGGCTCCAAGCTGGGCTACCTTAAGGCGACCATGGTGTTTGCTGCGAAACATCCGGAAGTGGGAAAAGAATTCAGCTCATACCTTTCCTCACTGGGCTGTCGCCTGCCCAAACCAAGCCGGGTATAATCTGTAGGCTTATATACAGTTCTCACTCGAGATTGAATCTTACATACGAAAAAGCCCGAGACATTCTCAATACGGCGGAACAGGTGTGTCCCGCCGTTGTTGTGTCTGAAGCAGTTAAACGCGTGGCTCTAGAGATTTCCGCGAAGCTCTCTGATAAACATCCTTTGTTATTAAGTGTGATGGGGGGGGCGGTGGTGTTTACCGGGCATCTGCTGCCGCTTCTCAATTTTCCATTGGATTTTGACTACATCCATGTATCGCGCTACGACAACGATACTAGCGGCGGAGAAGTAAACTGGAAAATAGCGCCGCGTGAGAATGTAAAGGGAAGGACGGTATTGGTGCTGGATGACATTCTCGATGAAGGACAGACGCTTGTGGCGATTCGCGAACGGATTTTAAACGCTGGCGCCAAATCTTTTTTCAGCGCCGTGCTTGCCAATAAAGACACCGGCAAACCCAAACCCATACAGGCGGATTTTGTGGGCGTGACCGTCCCCAACCGCTATGTTTTCGGTTACGGCATGGATGTGTACGGCGCATGGCGCAATTTGCCTGCGATCTATGCGCTAAAATAAGCGGGTTTCGCTAAACTTCGGGAACTTAAACAGCATGCTGGCAATTATCGGCGGCACCGGCCTCACCAAGCTGGCCAACCTGGAGATGTCGCACCACAAGGTAATCCGCACCCCTTACGGAGAACCTTCGGGCGCATTGACTTTCGGCAAGCTTCACGGACGCGACGTGATTTTCCTGGCGCGCCACGGCTATGGCCATACCATACCGCCGCATCAGGTGAATTACCGCGCCAATATCTGGGCGCTGCATACGCAATACGTCACGCACGTGGTATCGGTGGCTTCGGTAGGCGGTATACGCTCCGATTTAACGCCGGGCATTATTGCCATTCCCGACCAGATTATAGATTACACCCACGGGCGCAAATCCACTTTTTTCGATGGCCCGGAAAAACCGGTCACGCACATTGATTTCACATGGCCTTATTGCGAAGAGCTGCGCCAGCGCTTAATAAAAGCTGCAGAAAAAGCCAAACAAAAGGTGGTGGCAGGCGGAGTGTATGGCGCCTCTCAGGGCCCGCGCCTGGAAAGTGCGGCGGAAATCAGCCGGCTTGAGCGGGACGGCGCAGATATGGTGGGAATGACCGGCATGCCTGAGGCGGCATTGGCCCGGGAACTTGGAGTGTGTTATGCCACCATAGCTGTTGTGGCGAACTACGCAGCAGGCAAGGGTTCAAGTAAACGCGAGATCCATTTCGAGAACCTGGAAGCGGCCATGCAAAAATCCCTGGATCGGGTCAAAACCATACTGGAAAAACTGGTTGAGACCGATGGTGGTTAAAACAGTATTGAAAATGGGCGATCCGCGCCTGTTTGAAGTGGCCAAGCCGGTCACGGCCTTTGATACGCCGCCATTGCATGAGCTGGTTCAGGACATGCACCATACCATGGAGGCGCTGGATGGCGCGGGGCTTGCCGCGCCGCAGATCGGCATCGGCCTGCAGGTGGTGATCTTCGGAGTAAAGCGCAACCCGCGCTATCCCGATGCCGAGGAAGTGCCGTATACCGTGCTCATCAATCCCAAGTTTGCGCCTCTGGACCAGGAAATGGAAGAGGGTTGGGAAGGCTGCCTGAGCGTCCCGGGCATGCGCGGCCTGGTGCCTCGTTACAAGCGCTTGCGCTATCAGGGGTACGATCAGTACGGCAAAATCATAGAGTGCAGTGTGAGCGGATTCCATGCGCGCGTGGTGCAGCATGAATGCGATCATTTGCAGGGGATACTTTATCCAATGCGCATCCGCGACATGCGCAATTTTGGTTACAGCGAAGTGCTGTTTCCCGGGCAGCTCGTTCAAGACGAGTAAGCGTTTTCTATAGGGCAAGCGCTTCCAGCAAATCCGCTTCCAGCCGCACGACGGCTTTGGGGTCGTTGAGCACATCTCCACTCAGTAGAAACACATCCTCGGCCCGCTCTCCGAGCGTATTGATTTTCGCAGTGTGCACGTTGATACGGTAATTCACCAGCACGCGCGCGATGCTGTAGAGCAACCCCGGGCGGTCCCCCGCGGTAATAGACATGACGTGGTAGATGCCCCTCTCATCCTGGCTGATGCCCACTTCCGGGGCGATGGGAAAATGTTTCACATGCCGGCTCAAGCGCCCTTTGACCGGAGGTTCAAGTGGCGCCTGGCTCGCTATGCGTTTACCCAGCTCATTTTCGATAAACCCGATGAGATCTCGGTAATGGCCGGTTTTATTCGCAGGGTCGAGCACCAAAAAACTGTCGAGCGCGTAATTATGCCGCGTGGTATGGATCTTGGCCTCGACGATGTTGTAATTGATACGCTCAAAAAAGCTGCAGATGCGAGCAAATAGTCCCTCTTGGTCGGGAGTATAAATCAGCACCTGCAAGCCTTCGCCGATGGGAGAGAGCCGTGCCTTGACCACCGGTGATTGCGTGTGCACCTGAGCCCAGAGTTGGCGCGTGTGCCAGGCAATTTCCTGGGCATCGTGGCGCAGGAAATAGGCGGTGTCGAGCTGTGACCATAACGCTTCGTGCGCATCCTTGCGCAACGCGTAAAGGCGGATGATATCGAGGGCTTCGGTCTGCCGCGATTGTAAATAGGCGTCTTGCGGCGCGGCGTCGCCGCTCAACCGTCGGCGCGTGGCCCAGAACAAGTCTTCCAGGAGCTTGGCTTTCCAGGCGTTCCATACATCGGGACTGGTGCCGCGGATGTCCGCCACTGTCAGCAAATACAAGGCGATCAGGCGGCGCTCGCTGCCGACCCGTTCGGCAAAGGCAGACACCTTTTCGGGGTCGGACAAATCTTGTTTCTGCGCCGTAGACGACATTATTAAGTGGTTTTCCACCAGCCATGCCACCAGGTTGGTATCCTCGGCGCTTAAGCCGTGCTGTTTGCAGAAGCGTCTGGCGTCGGCACTGCCAAGATGCGAATGGTCGCCGCCGCGGCCTTTGGCGATGTCGTGAAACAAACCCGAGAGAATCAACACTTCCTGCCGTGGAAATTCGCTCATCAATCGGCTGCACAAAGGATACTCATGTGCGAATTCAGCCATGGTAAAGCGCCGCAGATTGCGCACCACCTTGAGGATGTGTTCATCTACGGTGTACGCATGGAACAAGTCGTGTTGCATCTGGCCGACCACCCGGCCGAACGCCGGAAGGTAACGCCCGAGAATGCCATACTGGTTCATCCTGCGCAGCTCGCGGGTGATACCAGAAGGCTGGCGCAGGATCTCCATGAAAGTAACACGGTTTTTTGAATCGCGGCGAAAACCTTCATTGACTTTCCGTCTGGCGCGCCACAGCGCGCGTAATGTGGCAGCGCTCATGCTTTTGAGTCCCCCGTGCTGCTGCAGCAACAGGAAACTTTCAAGTATCGCTGAAGGCTGGCGTTCAAATAAATCCTCCTCGCAGGCTTCCAGCAGTTCACCGCGTTGCTGGAAGCGCTCATTGAGAGGCAGTGCCGCGACCGAAACCGCGGGCGTGATTCTGGAGCGCAGGTTCTGCAGCAAAATGATGTTGAGTTGATTGACCGATTTGGCGGTACGGTAGTAACGCTGCATCAAAACTTCACTGGCACGGTGGCCCCCGCTGTCGCTTAACCCGAATTGCTGGGCCAGCGTTCCCTGGAAATCGAACCGGAGCCTGTCTTCCCTGCGGCAGGCGAGATAGTGCAGGCGGATTCTCAAGTCTTGCAGGAACAATTCGTGGTTTTTGATCTGGCGCGCTTCGTGCTGGGTGATCAGGCCATGCTTTGCCAAAGCCTGCCAGGAGGTGCCTAGACCGCAAGCCTGGCTGATCCATAAAATGTTCTGCAAGTCACGCAAGCCACCAGGGCTTTCTTTTAGGTTCGGTTCCAGGTTGTTGGCGGTATCGTGAAAGCGCGCGTGGCGCTGCTGTTGTTCCAATTGTTTGGCCTGGGAAAAGACCGCGCTGTCCATTATTGCGAGCATCGCCTGAGAAAACTTTTTAAACAGACTGGGGCTGCCGTAAAGCAAACGCGCTTCCATCAGCGTGGTTTGCACGGTAACGTCTTTGCGCGCTTGTTCCTGGCATTCTGGTATGGTGCGCACGCTGTGGCCCACTTCCAAACCGATGTCCCAGAGCAGGCCGATGAGCCTTTCCAATTGCTCCCGCAAAATAAGATCCGCATCACTCCCAAGCAGAACCAGCAGGTCGATATCCGAATAAGGAAAAAGCCGCCCGTGCCCGTAACCGCCGACTGCGAGCAACGAAAGGGTCTTGGGCAATTCCAAAACCTGGCAAATATTTTGCAGAATTTCGTCAATCAGCTTGCGGTGGTGATTAAGCAGGTGCGCAGGAAGAGGATGTTTCTGGTAATCGCTTTGCAACGCCGAGCGGCGCTCAATGAGGAGTTGTTTCCACTGCGAAAGCGTAACCTCGGGTTGCGCTGAGACGGAGACAGGGATTGATGAAAGCATATGCTGTCAATGCACCGGCTTAGCGGGCGCACCCGCCGAGAGCGTCAGCACCTCATAACCTCTTTCCGTCACTAATACCGTATGCTCCCACTGCGCGGACAGGCTGTGATCTTTGGTGACGATGGTCCAGCCATCGTTAAGCTGGCGGATGCCAGGTTTTCCAGCATTGATCATCGGCTCAATCGTGAAAGTCATGCCTGGCGTCAACGGCAAACCCGTTCCCGGCCTACCATAGTGCAGGACTTGCGGTTCCTCGTGAAATCTTTGGCCAATGCCGTGCCCGCAGAATTCACGTACCACGCTATAACCATGGCTCTCGGCGTGGTATTGAATGGCGTAGCCGACGTCTCCTAGATGCGCTCCCGGTTTGACTGCCTCTATTCCCCGCCACATGCACTGATAGGTAACCTCGCACAGACGTTTTGCCTGAATCGAAGGCTCACCAATGCAGAACATGCGACTGGTATCGCCATGATAACCGTCCTTGATAACCGTGATGTCGATGTTTACTATGTCTCCGGATTTCAGTTTTTTATCGCCCGGGACGCCATGGCATACCACGTGGTTGACCGAAGTGCAGATGGAGCACGGATAAGGCGCATAACCGGGCGGGGCATAATTAAGTGGGGCAGGAACGGTATGCTGCACGTTGACCATGTATTCGTGGCACAGGCGATCCAGCTCACCGGTGGTAATTCCCGTCTTGACGAATGGCGTGATGTAATCCAGCACTTCGGCAGCGAGCTTTCCTGCAACACGCATCTTTTCGATTTCATCCGGGGATTTGACGCCAACCGCCATGTTCGATTCTTGCCAGAAAATTCAAGAATAGTGGAACGCGTTTAATAAGGCAATTTAAGCGCCATGCTGGTAAATGCACGGGGACATAAAAATACCTGTATTGTATTGTTGTTGAGCGTCAAATATCAAAAATGTTATAATTAAAAATTAGTTTAGCTGCAACAGCAAATATTTCCAGCCAAGCTGAAAATTCCCACACCCGCAAGGTACAGGGTGCTCGTTCGCGAGTGATGATTTTAAGCGGGTGGAGGCCCGGAGCCTTTGATTAAGTCCCACGTGGGCGTGATGGAGGCTCCTTAACCCTTACAGGAGAACTTTGTCATGTCGGTTACCATGCGGCAGATGTTGGAAGCCGGGGTTCATTTTGGGCATCAAACCCGATACTGGAACCCGAAAATGGCCCCTTATATCTTCGGCCATCGCAACAAAATTCATATTATCAATCTGGAAAAATCCCTGGTGTTGTACCAAGAGGCGCTGAGATTTTTGCGCCAGCTGGCAGCCAACAAGGGAACGATATTGTTTGTCGGCACCAAGCGCCAGGCACGGGAAATCATAAAGGAAGAAGCATTGCGCTGCGGCGCGCCTTACGTAGATTACCGCTGGCTGGGCGGCATGCTGACCAATTTCAAGACCGTCAAACAGTCCGTTAAGCGCCTTAAAGACATGGAAAGCATGGTGCAGGATGGCTCTCTCGACAAGTTGCCCAAGAAAGAGGCGCTCGGCTACCAGCGTGAAATGGTGAAACTCGAGCGCAGCCTCGGCGGCATCAAGGACATGAACGGCCTTCCGGATGCGCTGTTCGTGATTGACATCGGCTATCAAAAAGGCGCGGTGGCTGAAGCCAACAAGCTCGGCATCCCGGTGGTTGGCATAGTGGATACCAACCACAACCCGGAAAGCGTGGCTTACGTGATTCCTGGCAACGATGATTCGAGTCGTGCCATCCGTCTCTATGCGCGCGGTGCGGCTGACGCCATTCTGGAAGGGCGCAGCCAGATTATCCGTGAAATCGTCAGCGACGAATTCGTCGAGCTCGAGTCCGCAGAAGATCGGTCCCCCCAATAAGCAAAAAACAAAAAGGGGCGACGGCCCCTTTTTTTAAATGTACGTTTGGGAGTAAAGCATGGCGCAAATCACCGCAAGCATGGTGAAAGAATTACGCGAGATAACCGGCCTGGGCATGATGGAGTGCAAAAAAGCGCTGACTGAAACCAACGGTGATATTAAAGCCGCGGAAGATTTGCTGCGCATCAAGAGCGGGGCGAAAGCAAGCAAGGTAGCCGGGCGTATTGCGGCAGAAGGCGCAGTGGGAGCCTATGTGAGCCCCAGCGGCAAAACTGCTGCTCTGGTTGAAGTAAACTGCGAGACCGATTTCGTCGCCAAGGACGTCCATTTTGCGGATTTTGTCAAAACCCTGGTGCAACGCGTTGTGCAAACCAATCCGGCAAATAATGAGGCGCTTGCGGACACCAAACTCGAGTCAGGAGAAACGGTAGAGAGCGCACGCAAGGCGCTGGTGATGAAGCTCGGTGAAAACATCAACGTGCGCCGCTTCGCCCGTGTCCAGACCACCGGGCATGTGGTCTGCTACTTGCATGGGAACAAGATCGGTGTGCTGGTGGATTACCAGGGCGGGGATGAGGCTCTAGGCAAGGACTTGGCGATGCATATTGCCGCGAGCAAGCCGCTTTGCGTATCCAAACAGCAAGTGCCGGTCGAGTTCATCGCCAATGAACGTGAAATCTATAAAGCCCAGGCAGCCGAGTCAGGAAAACCCGCAAACATCGTGGAGAAAATGGTGGAAGGCAAGATTGCCAAATATCTCGCCGAAGTCACTTTGCTCGGCCAGCCTTTTGTCAAAGTCCCTGAGCAAACCGTGGAGAAACTGCTCTCGGCGAAGGGCGCCAAAGTGAATGCATTTTATCTCTTTGTGGTAGGCGAGGGCATTAAAAAGAAAAGCACCGATTTCGTCGCCGAAGTGATGGCGCAGCTCGGGCGGGCGTAGCTATGGCCGCCCCGGCATACAAGCGCATCCTGCTGAAACTCAGCGGGGAGGCGTTAATGGGGGATGACAGCTACGGCATCAACCGCACCACCCTCGAGCGCATCGTCTCGGAGATTAGCGAGGTGGTGAAACTTCGGGTGCAGATCGCGATTGTGATCGGCGGAGGAAACATCTTTCGCGGTGTGGCGCTGGGCGCATCCGGGATAGACCGCGCCACCGCAGATTACATGGGCATGCTCGCCACCATCATTAATGCGCTGGCGTTGCAGGATGTAATGCGCCAAGCGGGACTCAACAGCCGCGTGCAATCGGCGCTCAACATCGAGCAGGTGGTCGAACCTTATATCCGTGGCAAGGCGATACGCTATCTGGAAGAGGGAAAAGTGATGATATTCGCCGCTGGAACCGGTAACCCGTTTTTTACCACCGATACTGCTGCTGCGCTGCGAGGCATGGAAATGAACGTGGAAATCGTTCTGAAAGCGACCAAGGTGGACGGCGTTTACACCGAGGATCCGAAAACGCATTCCGATGCCATGCGCTACAAAAAGCTCTCTTTTGACGAAGCCATCATCAAAAATCTGAAAGTAATGGATGCCACAGCGCTCACTCTGTGCCGCGATCAGAAACTGCCCGTGAATGTATTCAGCATTTTAAAACCCCATGCGTTAAAGCGCGTGGTGCAGGGCGAAGACGAAGGGACACTGGTGCACTGTTGATCATTAAGCTGGGCTATAATCCCCGCAACGACAAGGAAACCGTATGACCGCAGAAGTGAAGAAATCCGCAGAGCAGAAAATGCACAAGACCATGGAGACGCTCAAAACCGATCTCAGCAAGGTGCGGACCGGACGCGCGCATACCGGCATCCTCGACCATGTACTGGTGGATTATTACGGCACGCAGATGCCGGTCAACCAGGTGGCCAACGTGACCTTGCTCGATGCCCGCACCATCAGCGTCCACCCTTGGGAAAAAAAGATGGTGAGCGTCATTGAAAAAGCGATCCGCGAATCCGATCTTGGCCTCAATCCCGCGACGGCTGGAGAGGTGATACGCGTACCGATGCCGCCGCTTACCGAGGAACGCCGCAAAGACCTGATAAAAGTGGTGAAACACGAAGCGGAGAACGCGCGGGTAGCGGTGCGTAATATCCGACGCGATGCCAACAATGCGCTGAAGGAGCTCCTCAAGCAAAAAACCATTTCCGAAGACCAGGAGCGGCGCGCGCAAGACGAGATACAAAAACTCACCGATCGTTTCATTTCCGAAATCGATAAAGCACTGCAAAGCAAAGAAGCCGAACTGATAGCGGTGTAAGCCAGTGAACTTATTTTCCAACTCAACCAAGGAAATTCCGCAAACCGGGAAAATTCCGCGCCATATTGCCATCATCATGGACGGCAATGGCAGGTGGGCCAAGCAGCGTTTCCTGCCCCGTGTGGCCGGGCACAAGCGCGGAGTTGAAGCGGTGAGAGAAGTCATCAAGGCCTGTGCCGAACGGGGCGTGGAGTTCCTCACACTGTTTGCCTTCAGCAGCGAAAACTGGCGCCGCCCTCAGGAAGAAATCTCGGTGCTGATGCAATTGTTCGTGCTGGCGCTGGAACAGGAAATCGCTAGGCTGCATGAAAACAACATCCGCTTCAAAGTGGTGGGCGACATCAACCGTTTTGAGCCGCGGCTTACCAAACTGATCGGCGAAGCGGAAACGCTTACCGCCAACAATACCAAGCTCACGCTGACCGTAGCCGCGAACTATGGAGGACGCTGGGATATCATGCAGGCGGTGCAGCGCATGCTCCTGGACCGTCCAGAACTTGCGAAGGGCTTCAACGAAGACGATCTTGCGCCCTACCTAGCGATGCATTACGCACCCGAGCCGGATCTTTTTATCCGAACCGGCGGCGAACAACGCATCAGCAATTTCCTGCTGTGGCAGATGGCTTATACCGAAATGTATTTTACCGGGACGCTGTGGCCTGATTTCAATTCGCAATCCCTGAATCTCGCCATATTGTCCTACCAGCAACGCGAACGACGCTTTGGCCGCACCAGCGAGCAACTCGAAGAGGCACGGTCACCGGCAGCAAAAGCTGATGCGGTGACTTTGGCCAAATCGTTGCGGCGCGCCAAGCAGAATGCTTAAGACTCGCGTCATCACCGTACTGCTGCTGCTGCCACTATTTCTAGCCGCGTTGTTTTATTTGCCGGTCCAAGGATGGGTGCTGCTAATTTTGCTGGTAACTGCGTTTGCGGCGTGGGAGTGGGCGCGGCTTGCGCAGATGCGAGAGTCGGCAGAGTGGCTGTTCGTGATTGCGGTTGTCGCCTCTTGCTTGGTTTTGGTTCCCACGCTAAAGCTTTTTGATAGACTGCCCGCCGGCAACTTGAGCCTTGCCATTTATGCCGTGGCTCTGGTGTTTTGGCTGCTGGCCGCGCCACTATGGCTTACCTTTAAATGGCGCTCAAATAAAATAGGGCTCGCGTTAAGCGGCTTATTGGTGCTGGTCACCGCCTGGCTTGCGCTGGTTCAATTGCGGGAAATCGCGGCATTGTTAGTCCTATGGTTGCTTTCCGTAGTTTGGGTGGCGGATACCGCGGCATATTTTTGCGGCAAAAAATTCGGCAAGCGCAAGCTTGCTCCCAAAATCAGTCCTGGCAAAACCCTGGAAGGCGTGTACGGCGCTTTTTTTGCAGTCAGTGTGTACGCTATTGCCATTATCGCGGTTAGCGGCAATCATAGTGTTAGCGCATTCGGCAAGGTGGTCCCTGCTTATCTATTACTTGCTGCGCACTGGTTGATTACGGGCTTGAGCATCGTGGGAGATCTGTTTGAATCGCTGCTCAAGCGGCAGGCCGGAGTAAAAGACAGCGGTACGGCTTTGCCAGGGCATGGCGGGGTACTGGACCGCATAGATGGCTTGATTTCAAGCTTGCCTGTGATGGCGTTTTTTATTTTTTACGGCGCTTAAAAACGCAGTATGCAAAACATCACCATACTCGGCTCCACCGGCAGCATCGGCGTCAATACACTGGATGTGATTGCGCACCATCCCGACCGTTTCAAGGTTGTGGCGCTTTCTGCCGGAGCCAAAGTCGTGCGGTTATTCGAGCAGTGCCGGCGCTTTGCTCCTGACTACGCGGTGCTGCGCGATGAGAGCGGCGCCGAGCAACTTCGGCTCCTGCTGAAAAAAGCGGGCCTTGTCACAAAGGTGTTGCAAGGTGTGGAGGCGCTGGAAAAAATAGCAACGTTACCCGAAGTCGACGGTGTCATGGCGGCAATCGTTGGCGCCGCCGGCTTGCGCCCAACGCTTGCGGCGGCCAAAGCCGGCAAACGCGTGATGTTGGCAAACAAGGAAGCGCTGGTGATGTCGGGGAGCCTTTTCATGGAAGCGGTACGGCAAAACCATGCCACGCTGCTGCCGGTGGATAGTGAACACAATGCCATTTTCCAGGCCTTGCCGCGCAATTTCAGCGGCGATCTCGCGGCAGTTGGGGTAAAACGTATTCTGCTCACCGCATCGGGGGGGCCTTTCTGCTCCACCCCGCTCAGTGAGCTTGAACATATTACGCCGGACCAAGCCTGCGCACACCCCAATTGGGTTATGGGGCGCAAAATTTCCGTGGATTCGGCAACCATGATGAACAAGGGCCTGGAAGTCATTGAGGCACGCTGGCTGTTTAATGCACGCGAGGACCAGATTCAGGTCGTGATTCATCCGCAGAGCGTGATTCACTCCTTGGTCGAGTACGTGGATGGTTCGGTGATAGCGCAACTTGGCAATCCGGATATGCGCACCCCGATTGCGTATGCACTGGCTTACCCTGAGCGGGTTGAGGCTGGAGTCGAGTCATTGGACTTGTTTAAAATCGGCACGCTCAATTTCCAGACACCGGACTTAAAGCGCTTTCCCTGCCTGCGCCTTGCTTACCAGGCCTTGCGGCGCGGTGAGGCGGCACCCGCCATACTCAATGCGGCAAACGAAGTCGCAGTAGCTAATTTCCTCGCTGAACGCATGCCTTACATACATATTCCTTTACTGATTGAGGCGGTGCTGGAAAAAGTGAGTGTGAAATCCATCACCCGCCTTGAGGACGTGCTGGAAGCGGACCGCCTGGCACGTAGCGCTGCTGAAGAGTGGCTCGCCGCCTCGCACGCCAAGCTTGCTGCCAAAGCCATCCGATGAACCCGTTTATGCGCATCTTATAAGCTTTAACATTAGCTTAGACCATGAAGCTGCTCTTTACTTTGGCCGCATTTGCCCTTGCTCTCTGTTTGCTCATCGTATTTCACGAATTGGGGCATTACTGGCTGGCGCGCTTGTGCGGGGTGAAAGTGCTGCGCTTCTCGATTGGCTTTGGCAAGCCGTTATGGAAGCGACGTTTTAGCAAGGACGGCACGGAATGGGTGCTGGCGGCATTTCCGTTTGGCGGCTACGTAAAAATGGTTGACGAGCACGAGGGCGAGGTAGCACCACAAGATATCCCTCGTGCGTTTAACCGGCAATCAGTTTACCGGCGCTTTGCCATCGTACTGGCAGGACCGCTGGCAAATTTTCTGCTGGCGATACTATTGTATTGGGCCTTGTTCGTGCATGGCGTGCCGGGTGTAAAGCCGGTCATTGGCCCGGTGCCCGCCGCGACTCCGGCCGCATCTGCCGGGTTTAAAGCGGAAGAGACCATCGTCAAAATCAACGGCGAAGCCATGGCCACCTGGCAAGATGTGCGCTGGATACTGTTGCAACAGGCAGTGCAAAAATCGGTAGTGAACATCGAAGTGAGCAACCCGCGCGGTGAAATTGCTTGGCACAAACTGGATTTGAGCGGGTTGACCGTTTCCGATCTCGATGGCGACTTCATGAACGTGGTCGGCTTAAGCCGCTACCAGCCTCAGGTGGAACCCGTCATCGGGCAGCTTGTCGCAGGCGGGCCGGGCGAGCGCGGCGGTCTCAAGCCAGATGACGAAATCGTTGCGATCAACAGTGAACGGGTGACACACTGGAACGATGTAGTGCAAAAAGTGCGAAGTCATCCCTCTCAAATTCTTGAGTTTGAAATTAGGCGCGGTAACCAGCGTCTGAATTTTACGCTTACACCTGATACGGTACAGGACAATGGCGAGAAAATAGGAAGAATTGGCGCCGCGCCAAAAATTGACCGTGCTGCGTTGCAACGGCTACTTACCGAGGTGCGCTACCCCTTCGGACTAGCCTTGTCGAAGGCGCTGGAAAAAACCTGGGAAACCTCGGTATTCAGCCTAAAAATGCTGGGCAAAATGCTGGTGGGGGAGATTTCCTGGAAAAACGTGAGCGGGCCCATCACCATCGCTGATTACGCTGGGCAGTCGGCGCAAATCGGCTGGGTGGCTTATCTGAGTTTCCTTGCGTTAATCAGTATCAGCCTCGGCGTGCTGAATTTGCTGCCGGTTCCGCTGCTGGATGGCGGACACTTGATGTATTACCTTGTGGAAATCATCAAGGGAAAACCGGTTTCGGAAAAAGCCCTGCAAATTGGCCAGCACGTCGGAATTGCCTTGTTGTGCATTCTAATGGCTTTTGCTATTTACAATGACATTAATCGCCTGATTACTGGGTGAAACCTAATGAAAATAATATACCTGGTGGCGCTGTTGCTGTGCCTCTGCACCGCAACAGTTTGGGCTATAGAGCCGTTTGTTATCAAGGACATCAAGGTGGAAGGCATACAGCGCACCGAAGCCGGTACGGTCTTTAGCTACCTGCCGGTAAAGGTGGGCGACATCATGAACGATGAAAAAGCCGCCGCCGCCATCAAGTCATTGTACGCGACCGGCTTTTTCAAGGATGTACGGCTGGAAGTGGAAAACGATGTGCTGATCATCATGGTGGAAGAACGCCCTGCTATCGCCCAGATTAACATCGTCGGTGCCGTGGATATCAGCAGTGACGACCTGAAAAAAGCCTTGAAGCAGGTCGGCCTAGCTGAATCGCGGATTTTTGACAAGGCAGTGCTGGACAAGGCCGAGCAGGAACTGAAGCGCCAGTACATCAGCCGCGGCAGATATGCTGCGACCGTCACCACCACGGTAACTCCCTTGGAGCGCAACCGCGTGGCGATTACCTTCAGCATTTCAGAGGGGGAGGTCGCCAAGATCAGGCAAATCAATATTGTCGGCAACCGCGCGTTCAAGGAAAAGGAACTGCTGGATTTGTTCACACTGACCACCCCCGGCTGGTTTACTTTTTTTACCAAGAACGATCAATATTCCAAGCAAAAACTTTCTGCCGACCTTGAAACCCTGCGCTCGTTCTATCTCAACCGCGGTTATCTCGAATTCAACATCGATTCCACCCAGGTGTCGATTACCCCGAGCAAAACCGATATATACATCACCATCACAATTACCGAAGGCCCTAGATACACAGTGTCTGATATCAAGCTCGCAGGGGAGCTGCTGCTACCGGAAGTTGAACTGCGCAAACTCATTAAAATCAGACCGGGTGAAGTGTTCTCACGAGAAAAACTTACCGAATCTACCAAGTTGATTAGCGACAGGCTGGGCAATGAAGGCTACGCTTTTGCCAACGTCAACGCGGTGCCTGACCTCAACAAGGAAAAACGCCAGGTCGCCTTTACTTTTTTTATTGACCCCGGGCGCAGGGTTTATGTGCGCCGCATCAATATTACCGGCAACACCCGTACCCGTGATGAAGTGATACGCCGCGAGCTCAGGCAGCTTGAAGCAGGCTGGTATGACGCAGAGTTGATCAACCGCTCTAAACAGCGTATTGACAAGCTGGGTTATTTTTCCGATGTCAATGTGGAAACGCCGGCGGTGCCAGGCACCACCGACCAAGTGGATGTAAATTACAGCCTCACTGAGAAATCGACAGGCAGCATTATGCTAGGTGTGGGTTATTCCGACGCCGAAGGCATCATCCTTAACGCTTCAGTATCGCAAAACAATATATTCGGTTCGGGCAAATTTGTTTCGGCGCAAATCAGCAGCGGCAAGGTAAACAAGGTGTATTCGCTGTCATATACTGATCCTTATTACACTATAGACGGAGTGAGTCTAGGCTATGATATTTACAAGCGCAATGTTGATCCGCTATCGCTTTCCGTTGCCCCATTCCGGACTTCAACATTGGGCGGGGGACTTCGCTTCGGTCTGCCCGTAAGCGAGCACGACACCATCAGTTACGGCCTGAGTTACGAGGACACGTCGACCGAAGTTTTCCCAACCAGTCCACAACAATATATTGATTTCGTCAACGAATTTGGCAGCGTTACCAGCACCGTGCTGGGAAGCGTCGGCTTTGCGCACGACGGGCTTGACAGCAGGATTTACACCACGAGCGGCACGCTGCTCAAGCTTGGCGCTGAAATAAGCCTGCCCATAGGCGAATTGGAGTTCTATAAACTTTCCTATCAGCAGAAGTATTATTACCCCATCAGCAAGTTCTTTACGCTGTTGCTCGACGGGGAGGTTGGTATGGGCGGGGGTTACAGCGGCCAGTCGTTGCCGTTCTACAAGAACTTCTATGCAGGTGGCAGCAATTCAGTGCGCGGGTTTGATACCAACACCATCGGCCCTAAAGACTCCAACGGCAACTCGCTGGGCGGAACGCGTCGCATGGTGGGAAGTGTTGAAGTTCTGTTCCCCATGCCCTTCCTTACTGAAATGAAAGCGCTGCGACTTGGCTACTTTGTGGATACGGGCACTGTGAACAACACCTTCAACTTTAGCACCCTGCGCGTTTCAACCGGATTTGATGTTGCTTGGAGCTCGCCTTTCGGGCCGCTTAAAGTCAGCATTGCGAAGCCACTCCGGTCCCTTAGTGGTGATAGAATACAGCGTTTCCAGTTTACCTTTGGAACGGAGTTCTAGGCTCAACAGTAAGGAGATTTATGTTGAAGACCACAAATTTTGTACTGGCTGCCGCAGCATTGGTTTTGGCCGCCATCAATGTCGAAGCTGCCGACCAGCTCAAAATCGGCGTAGTGAATCTTGAGCGAGTGCTACGAGAAGCCGTCCCAGCAGTTAAGGCCCAGAAGAAACTCGAAAAAGAATTCGCCGCGCGGGAACAGGAACTGCAAAAGGCCACTAAGCAGATCAAAGACCTTCAAACCACTCTGGAAAAGGAAAACGTGACCATAAGCGAGTCCGAACGGCGCACCAAGGAACAAGACCTCGCCAGGCTTAACCGCGACTTACAGCGTATGCAGCGGGAGTTTAGGGAGGATGCCAACTTACGCAGAAACGAAGAATTGGCTTCTGTGTTCGAGCGCGCCAACAAGGTGGTGCAGGACATTGCCACAACAGAAAAGTTTGACCTGATTTTGCAGGACGCAGTATACATCAGCCCCCGAATAGATATAACCGACCAGGTTATTAAGGCGCTGGCCGATACGCCCGCTAAATGAGCAGCAACGTTGATTGATGCCTTCCCAAGAGAGAAGCCACAGCTTAGGCAGCATCGCCGAGCGCTTCGGTGGTGAACTCATTGGCGACAGGAATATCCCGATCACACAGGTTGCTACGTTGGATCTCGCTCAATCTTGCCATCTGTCTTTCCTGTCGCAACCCCAATACCGTAGCCAGCTGGAAAAAACCAAAGCCGGAGCAGTCATTCTTGGCCGCGAGGCGCGCGACCTGACATCGCTGCCGCGCATCGTCTGCGATGACCCCTACGTTTATTTCGCCAAGGTTTCGGCTTTTCTCAATCCGGTAAAAACACCACCACCCGGAATCCATACTAGCGCGGTGATTGCAGCGAGCGCACGCGTGCCTGCTTCCGCAACCATCGGCGCCCATGTGTGTATTGGGGAAAATGTGATTCTGGGGGAGCACACGGTGATAGGGTCCGGTTGTTGCCTAAACGATGGTGTAAAGATAGGGGAGGCGAGTTTTCTGCATCCGCGCGTGGTTATCTACCACGAATGCGTGATCGGCGACAGGGTGATCCTTCATTCCGGGGTAGTGATCGGAGCTGACGGCTTTGGAATAGCAATGGATGAGGGGCGTTGGTTGAAGATCCCGCAAATCGGCAGGGCGATAATCGGTAATGACGTGGAAATCGGCGCCAACACTACCGTGGACCGCGGCGCAATGGGGGACACGGTAATTGAAGACGGGGTTAGGCTGGATAACCTTATACAGATAGGGCACAACGTGCGCATCGGGGCGCATACAGCGATCGCCGGCTGCGTGGGCATTGCAGGCAGTACAAAAATCGGCCGCTACTGTAGAATTGGCGGCGCAGCGATGATAGGCGGGCATTTGCAGATTGCCGACAACGTGACAATTTCAGGAGCTACAGCGATTAGCAAGACGATAACCAAAGCCGGCACTTATACCTCAGCCTATCCTTTCGAATCTCACCATGAATGGCTAAAGAACGCAGCGCACTTGCGCCACCTGCACGAATTGGCGAAAAAAATCCGCGAACTCGAGGAACAAGGCAAAAAACAGAAAAGGAAAACAAAGTGAGCGGCATGGACATCAACGAGATCATGGAGTACCTGCCACACCGCTACCCGTTCCTGCTGGTGGACCGGGTCATTTCCATCGTGCCGGGCAAGAACATCGTGGCCATCAAAAACGTCACCATCAACGAGCCGTTTTTCGTCGGCCACTTCCCCCATCAGCCGATCATGCCCGGTGTCATGATCCTTGAGGCGCTGGCGCAGACGTCTGCCATTCTTACCTTCAAAAGCGAGAATTTCAAAGTCAGTGAAAAATCGGACTACTACCTTGTCAGCATTGACAACGCGCGCTTCAAAAAACCAGTTTTGGTCGGAGATCAGATGCTGCTTCACGCTACCCTTTTGCGCCATATCAAGGGGTTCTGGAAGTTCACCGCCGAGGCCAAGGTCGGCAATGAAGTGGTCACCGAAGCCGAGCTGATATGTGCCGTGCGGGCGCGATGATCCATTCGACAGCGATTGTTCACCCCGGCGCAAAGCTCGCCCCGGATGTCGAGGTAGGAGCGTATACCCTCATCGGTGACAAAGTGGAAATTGGTGCGGGCACCTGGATTGGTCCGCATGTGGTGATTCAGGGGCCGACCCGCATCGGCGCCAATAACCGCATATTCCAGTTTGTTTCCCTCGGCGAGGTTCCACAGGACAAAAAATACGGCGGCGAAGCGACTCGGCTCGAAATCGGCAACGGCAACACCATCCGCGAGTTTTGCACTTTCAACCGTGGCACAGTTCAGGACGTGGGCATCACCCGGGTCGGCGACGACAACTGGATCATGGCATATGTGCACTTCGCGCATGACTGCCAGATCGGCAGCCACACCATTTTCGCCAATAACGTGCATCTTGCCGGCCATATTCACGTGGGCGACTACGCAGTGCTCGGCGGATTTGTAGGTATTCACCAGTTTTGCCACATCGGGGCCCACAGTATGCTGGCCGCCGGCAGCATGGTGAGACAAGACGTTCCCCCCTATGTCACCGCTTACGGAAACATCGCCAAGCCTCATGGCATTAATTCCGAAGGACTGAAGCGGCACGGGTTCGCAGCCGAAGCCATCGCCGGCATCAAGCGCGCTTACAAGACCTTATACAAATCCGGGCTCGCCTTGGACGAAGCGAAACAGGCGATTGCAGCAGAGCTGCCGCAATGCCCTGAACTGCGCGTACTGGTCGAATTTCTTGAACAAAGCCAGCGCGGGGTAATCCGCTAGCCAAATGCATCCCGCGCATCAAACCCGCCCCAATATCGGAATAGTTGCTACTGAAGCTTCAGGAGACCAGCTCGGCGGCCACCTCATCTGCGCCTTGAAAACCTGTCTGCCGCAAGCGCAATTCATCGGCATTGGCGGGCCTAAAATGCAGGCAGCAGGCTTGCATTCGCTTTTTCCCATGGAAAAGCTTGCGGTGCATGGTTATGTCGAAGTTTTGCGGCGTCTGCCGCAAATCGTCTGGATCCGCCACAAGCTGCGCAATTATTTCTTGCAACACCGTCCGCACCTTTTGATTGGGATAGATTCGCCCGATTTCAATCTCAGTCTGGAGGAAAAACTTAAACAACACGGCGTGCCCACGGTTCATTATGTGAGTCCTTCGATCTGGGCTTGGCGCGGTGAGCGCATTCATAAAATCAAGCGCGCGGTATCGCATATGCTGACATTATTTCCTTTCGAGCCGCCACTATATGAAAAAGCCGGGATACCGGTAACTTATGTTGGGCATCCCCTTGCAGAACTGCTGCCGGATGTGCCCGACCGCGCAGCCGCCAGGGAGCAAATGCGGCTGCTGCCTAACACCAAAGTCATCGCGCTATTGCCAGGTAGCAGACAAAATGAATTGCATTACATGGCGGAGACCTTTATAGCGACCGCAAAGTACATCTCGCAATCGCTCGCCAACGTGCATTTTTTGGTACCGTTGCACAGCCGCGAGACGCGCGACCAGTTTGAGAACGCTTTGTACCGCAACAATGCGCAGGATCTACCGCTGACCATATTATTTGGGCATACGCACAACGCCTTAATTGTTGCTGATGTTGCGCTGGTGGCTTCAGGCACGGCCACGCTGGAAGCGCTGCTTCTCAAATGCCCGATGGTTATCACTTATAAGGCCAATAACCTCAGCTTTCGCATGATCAAGAACAAGTACTACTTACCCTTCGTAGGCCTGCCCAACATTCTGGCGGGCGAGTTTATCGTTCCCGAAATCCTGCAACGCGATGCGACCCCGGAAAACCTGGGGCAGGCCCTGCTTAACCTGCTCGCAGATCAGACGGTGATAGAGCGGCTACGCCGGAAATTCAGCGCCATTCACGCCGTGTTGAGGCAAAATACGGCACAGCGTGCAGCACAAGCTATATTGCCGTATCTTGAAAGCCAGGGAGTGGTAAGTGAGCCAATGGCTGATTTGCGGAGTGGATGAAGCAGGGCGGGGACCGCTTGCCGGCCCAGTATTTGCCGCATGTGTAGTGTTGAATCCACAAAGCAAGATCATCGGTCTGGCCGATTCCAAGCAATTGAGCGCTGCAAGACGCGAGCAACTCGCTTCGGAAATCAAGTGCTGCGCGCTCGCCTGGGCAATCGCCTCGGCAAGCGTGGAAGAAATTGACCGGTTTAACATCCTGCAGGCCAGCTTGCTTGCGATGAAGCGCGCCGTAGAAAATCTTTCACTGGAACCCGCAGAAGTGTTGGTTGACGGCTTGCATTGCCCGCGGCTCAAATTTCCGGCGCGCGCCATCGTCAAGGGGGACAGTAAAATTCCTGAAATCATGGCGGCCTCGATTCTAGCTAAAACCGCGCGGGATGCGGAAATGCTTGCACTGCACCTGCGTTTTCCGCAATATGGTTTTGACCGGCACAAAGGTTATCCGACTTCGCGGCATCTTGCGGCGTTGCAGGCTCACGGCGTTAGTGAAATTCACCGCCGCAGTTTTGCGCCGGTGAAAGCTCTTGTTAAGGCAAGTGCGTAAATTATGGCTGTAACCAGGCTTTTGCATGTTTTAGGGGTTGTAGTATGGGTGGGCGGAATGTTTTTTGCCTACCTGGCATTGCGCCCGGTCGTAGCGCAGCAGCTCGAGCCGCCGCAAAGGTTGAAACTGTGGCAGGGGGTGCTGCAGCGTTTCTTTTTCTGGGTGTGGCTCGCGGTGGCGCTGATTCTCGGCAGCGGTTCATACATGATGTGGCAAGCGGGCGGTATGAGCGCGCCGCTGCATGTCTATGCGATGATGCTGATAGGCTTAATCATGATGCTGATTTTCGCGCATGTGTATTTCGCGCCGTTTCGCCGCTTGCAGCGCTCAATCGCGGCACAAGACTGGACAACCGCGGGTGCCGCGCTGAACCAGATTCGCATCATGGTCGCAATTAATTTAACCTTGGGCCTGATCAATATCGCTGTGGCCGCCCTCGGTCAAATCACTGCCGTCTGATCTCCTTCAGGAGCTTCTCAAGGCTTGCCGCTTCGCGCTTTTCCTGCACTAACGGCAAGCGCGCCGCGCATTGTTTTTTGAGTGCAGCGTAAAAACCGCGGTCAGTCTCCAGCCGTTGCAGCAGCATGGCGAGCATGCGTTCGTCTTCCAGTGGATAATAGCCACTATAGTCTTCTCCCAGCATGCCGTTGTTCCCTGGTATTTGCGACGCGATGACCGGCACGTGCGCCATCAGCGCTTCCGAAATCACATTGGCGCCGCCTTCCATGCGTGAGCTGATGACCATGGCGCGGCAGCGCGCAAGACGCTTGCGCACCTGCCAGTGCGGGATTTCTCCCATCCAGCGGTAACGCGGATCAAGTTCCATCCACTGCAGTGCTTGCCTTTCCATTTCGGCGCTCATCGCTCGGCCCATGTGGCAAATGCGGATGCGAGAGCTTTGTGGTAAATAGCTCAGCGCCATGGCGCAGCGGAAAGGGTCTTTTTCCTCGCGCAAATGGCCAATCACAGAAACTTCAAAGCTGTTTTTGAGCGGTGCTGCAGGTTTAATGGGTTTTGCGGATTGGTAGATGACCCGTGCTTTTCTCCGCGCGTCCGCTGAAAGTTCGTGTAATGCCATTTCCTGCAGTACGACAATACGTGTCGCCAATCGCAGCGACTCCTGCGCCGATGCATCGGTTCTTATGTCGCGGTACAAATCGGTGCCGGTAAGGCAAACTACCAAGGGCGTCTGCGGCATGCGGCTGACCAAGCGTTTGATTGAGTCATGGCTCTTGCGCGCATGCAAAGCGATCAGCAGGTCGGCGGGGCGCTCGTCCCACGCGGTTTGAACCTTCACACGGTGGCCGGACCGCCTCAGGAAACGCCCCCATCTTTGCGCGGTATTGCGGTTACCACTCAGGGCAGGCGCGGCGGCGGGAGTAATGATGACGATGTTCATGCGGGTATAAACTTGTGATAATAAGGGAACCGTCAGGGGTCTCAAACTATATCAGAAGGCACGGCACTCGATGAACGCACCTTCATCACAGCATGAGGCGGATCTCGGCCAGCAACTGTGCGACTCCAGAAAACGCACATTGGCGCTGGTTAGCGATCTTAACGGCAATCAATGGTTCGGGCCGAGACTTGCCATTGTCAATCCGCCATTGTGGGAGCTAGGGCATGTCGGATGGTTCCAGGAGTATTGGTGCCTGCGTTTCAGCGGCTCTGTGGCGTTGACCCCGTCTATCCTGCCGCATGCCGACGCACTTTATGATTCGGCCACGGTTGCGCATGACACGCGTTGGGGTCTGTCGTTACCTGGTCTCGATCAGACACTTGCTTACCTGGAAGAGGTATTGCAGCGCGTGCTCGATAAATTACAGCGGGGAGATGACAGCCTCGATTATTTTGCGCAGCTTGCGCTGTTTCATGAAGACATGCACGGAGAGGCATTCTACTACACCCGGCAAACGCTCGGTTATTCCAAGCCCAAGTTTGCCTGCGCTCCCCATATTGCGAATACAGTAAGTGATTTCATGAAAGATGTAACGATATCTGGAGGAACCATGATGTTGGGTGCAACACCTCAGGATGGGTTTGTATTCGACAATGAAAAATGGGCGCACGAAATTGAAGTTAAGCCTTTCCGGATTTCACGCACCGCGGTGAGCAATGACGAATTCGTCTCGTTTATAGGCGATGACGGCTACCAGCGCCGGGAACTGTGGTCGGAACAGGGCTGGCGGTGGAGGCAAGACGCGCATGCGGACGCTCCGGCGTATTGGGTGAAAAAAAGCGGCGCACGGCTGTTGCGCCATTTCAATGAATGGGTTTTACTGCCACCCCACAACGCAGTGATCCACGTCAATTGGTACGAGGCGGAAGCGTATTGCCGTTGGGCCAAACGGCGTCTTCCCACCGAGGCGGAATGGGAAATGGCAGCGGCTACGGCTCCCGGCAACACCGCGCTTAAGCGGCGCTACCCCTGGGGAAACGATCTGCCTGAGGGCAAACACGCCAACCTTGACGGCTACGCCGCGGGTAGCGTTCCTGTCAGCGCTTTCCCTGAAGGTGACAGTGCGTGGTGTTTAAGGCAAATGATGGGTAATGTCTGGGAATGGACTGCCGACTGGTTTCTTCCTTATCCCGGGTTCGTAGCCGATCCTTACAAGGAATATTCCACACCGTGGTTCGGCAACCATAAAGTACTACGCGGCGGATGCTTCGCCACTCGCGCGAGGCTATTGCGCAACAGCTGGCGTAATTTTTACACGCCGGACCGGCGCGATGTGTTTGGCGGTTTCCGCACCTGCGCTATCGAGCCGTAATAATAGGCCCATGAAGCTCATCGTCTCGCGCAACAACGCGCTGTTCAGGTCGCTTTCGAAGCTCGCGCATTCATCCAGGGCAAGAAGGAAAACCGGCAAAGTGTTGCTTGACGGCGTCCATTTGGTTTCCGCCTACTGCTCGGTGTTCGGCGTGCCGGAAACCGTGGTCGTCAGTCCCAGCGGCATGAAGCACAATGAGATACAAAACCTGCTGCGGCAAATCCCCGGACTTGATCCGTTTGAACTGCCTGATTCCCTGTTCAAGGAAATTTCGCCCGTTGCCTCGCCGGCCGGGATCCTTGCCATTATCAATGCCCCGCTACCTGGTAAACAGCCTGAGAAAATCCGTCTCTGTGTGTTGCTGGAAGACATCCAGGATGCGGGAAACCTGGGCTCGATACTGCGCTCAGCCGCGGCAGCAGGAGCGGAGTGCGCATTTCTTTCGAAAAACTGTGCCTTTGCCTGGTCACCCAAGACACTGCGTGCCGCCATGGGTGCGCATTTCCAGCTGTTGATTTTCGAGGATTCTGATCTACTGGCCGTGGCAAAAAAATTCAAAGGCAAAATTATCGCAACCTACCCAGATGCAAAGAAATCGCTGTACCAAGCGGATTGCCGTGGGCCCGTTGCTTTTATCATCGGCAATGAAGGGGCAGGGGTGTCACCGCAACTGCTGAAATTCGCCCACGAGCGCATCAAGATACCGATGCCGGGAAAGACGGAGTCGCTGAACGCGGCCGCAGCTGCCGCAATCTGTCTGTTTGAAAAAATCAGGCAAGATGAAAAGGGCGGCTAATTGAGGCTAATAAATATGCCGCTCTAAATTCGCTTTGTGCAATATAGTAGTGGCGATTTCTTCGATAGATTTGGTCGTAGTATCGAGGTAATGAATTCCTTCCTGGCGCATCAGCGCTTCCGCCTCCTTGATTTCGAACTGGCAGTTGGCGAGTGTGGCATAGCGGCTGCCAGGCTTGCGTTCGTTGCGAATATGCTGCAGGCGCTCCGGACTGATGGTCAGCCCGTAGAGTTTGTGGCGGAATGATTTGAGCTGCGCGGGCAAAGTCATCGAGCTGAAATCTTCAGGCAATAACGGGTAATTGGCGGCACGGATGCCGAACAGCAAAGCCAGGTAAAGACAAGTAGGGGTTTTGCCGCAGCGCGATACGCCTATAAGAATCACATCAGCCTGGTTCAGGTCACGGGTGGACACGCCATCATCATGACCCAAAGCATAGTTGACGGCTTCAATGCGCGACTGGTAGTCGTAGCTGTTGCTGAAGCTGTGCGAACGGCCGATAGTGTGTGAGGATTGGACGCCGAGCGCATTTTCCAGAGGGCCTGTAAAAACCTGGAAAAAATCCATGAATAGAGCGTTTGCAGCCGCAACCATCGCGCTGATTTCAGGATTGACGAGGGTGCTGAACACCAGTGGACAGCTGCCTTCAGCGAGCCCAACCTGATTGATATGATTTGCGACTTCTGTGGCTTTTTCCACTGTATCCACATACGGTATCGTAATCTGCTTGAACTCGACTCCATCAAACTGGGTAAGCAAGCTGTGTCCAAGCATCTCCACCGTGATGCCAGTGCGGTCAGAAATGAAAAAAGCCGTACGTTTATTCGGCATGGTTGTACTGCGTGTAAAACATGGAATCTGTAAAATATACGATTTGCGCGCTTATTACAATTAAGGAACCTCTGATTAACTTCATCGCGATTGCGACGGCGGACGAAACTCGGCTGCATCTTGCCGACGCTGCGGCAAAACAGAATGCTCAACATCCGGCTTAAACCTTCCGTGTATCTGACTCTATTGCTTAGCGCAGTTCATGCGATTGCCATAGGGCTGTTCCTGGTTCTGCCGCTGCTGATATGGCTGAAAGTAGCTGCCACCCTTGTTTTTTGCACCAGTTTTGTGTTTTATCTCAAGCGCAATGCATGGCTTGCTACGCCAAACTCAATTATTGCGTTGGTAATAAACGAAGATTGCACTTGCGCGATAGAAACACGCGGTGGAAAGCGGTTGGAATGTATTCTGCTTCCTACAAGCTACGTATCCGCCTTCCTTACGGTATTGAATCTCAATGCCAATGGCGAGCGCCTGGCGAGGCATGTGGTGATTCTTCCTGACGCGATCAACTCCGAAGATTTTCGCAAACTCCGCGTTTTGCTGCGCTGGAAGTACAAGCCCGGGTCTATATAGCCCGAAGCGCTTGACCCACAGCCTCGGTTTTTTGCTGCAGCACGGTATTGCGCGCCTCGGGCAGGACTGCGGGGTAATCGCGGCTGAAATGCAGGCCGCGGCTTTCATGGCGCAGCATGGCGCTTTGCACAATGAGGTCAGCGGTCATCATCAGGTTGCGTAATTCCAGCAAATCGCCGCTCACCCTGAAATTGGCATAGTACTCGTTGATTTCTTCATGCAACAACCGGATACGGTGTTGCGCCCGCTCCAGGCGCTTGCTGGTGCGTACAATGCCGACGTAGTCCCACATGAAACGGCGCAGTTCGTCCCAGTTATGGGATATCACGATTTCCTCATCGGCGTCGGTTACCCGGCTTTCGTCCCATTCCGCGAGGCTAACTCGCGGCTTTGAGGGCTGCTCCAGAATATCGCTTGCCGCAGCCTGACCGAACACCAGGCATTCTAAAAGCGAATTGCTGGCGAGCCGATTGGCGCCGTGCATGCCGGTATGCGCGGTTTCCCCAACCGCGTAGAGGCCGGGCAAATCGGTGCGTCCATGACGGTCGGCAACCACGCCGCCGCAGATATAGTGCGCTGCAGGCACCACCGGTATCGGCTCGCGGGTCATGTCTATCCCCAATTCCAGGCAACGGGCATGAATGGTTGGGAAGTGCTCGAGTATAAAATCCGCAGGCTTGTGCGAAATATCCAGGTAGACGCAATCCAAGCCACGTTTTTTCATCTCGAAATCTATGGCACGCGCCACAATATCGCGCGGCGCAAGCTCGGCACGCTCATCATGCGCGGGCATGAAGCGTGTGCCATCAGGCAGACATAGAATCCCGCCTTCGCCGCGCACTGCCTCTGAAATGAGGAATGACTTGGCATGCGGATGGTAAAGGCAGGTAGGGTGGAACTGGATGAATTCCATGTTGGCGATGCGGCAGCCGGCGCGCCAGCCCATGGCGAACCCATCTCCGGTCGCGGTGTCCGGGTTGGTGGTGTAGAGGTAAACTTTGCCCGCTCCGCCTGTCGCCAGCACGGTGTGGTCAGCGGCGATGGTTTTGACCTCGTCGGCAAGGTTGTCCAGCACGTAGACACCATAGCAACGGTTGTCGGGAAGCCCGATTTTCCTGCCGCTAATTAGGTCCACCGCTATATGGTGCTCGAGCACGTTGATGTTGGGATGGGCCTTGATTTTGGCTTCCAGTGTGGTTTGCACCGCGTGCCCGGTAGCATCGGTGGCGTGAATTACACGGCGGTGGCTGTGGCCGCCTTCGCGCGTGAGGTGGTAGCCGCTGTCGCTTCCCGCGTCCAGGGTAAATTGCACCCCCTGGCTAATAAGCCACTGCACGCTTCCACGGCCACGCTCCACTGCGTAACGTGTCACTGCTTCGTCGCACAGGCCAGCACCGGCAATGAGGGTGTCCTGAATATGCGCTGCAATCGAGTCATCGTCGCCCAGCACTGCGGCAATTCCGCCCTGTGCCCAACTGCTCGCCCCGTCAATCAGGGCTTTTTTGGTAATCAGTCCGATTTTTTTGCGATCGGCGAGATTAAGCGCCACCGTCAAACCGGCGAGCCCGCTGCCAATAATCACTACATCAAAGCGCTGCAATTTTGCTTCCCGTTGCACAACAATCCTTACTATAACAGACACGGCTTGAGAGCCGCAGCATAGTCAGGCTTGAATAACCCTAACCCAAACTGAACTATTAGACCAGGGCGCGGTCTTTAGCCCTATAAGTACATGTGCGTTTCCTTGAGAGCGAACTGAACTAAGGTATACTAGCGCGCTGCCGGGGGTTGCTTGAATGGCTCAGCGTCTGCAAGCATACCTAGCGGTATTCAGGGAATAGCTGTACATGGGTGATCGAGAAATCGACCAGCAACTGGTCGAACGCGCACAACACGGAGACAAACATGCCTTTGAGCTGCTGGTGGTCAAATACCAGCGCAAACTGGGAAGGCTGTTATCCCGCTTCATACGTGACGCCGCTGAAATCGAGGATGTTACGCAAGAAACCTTTATCAAGGCATACCGTGCTTTGCCGTCGTTCCGGGGCGACAGCGCGTTCTATACCTGGCTGTACCGGATCGGCATCAATACCGCGAAGAACTATCTGGTGGCCATGGGACGGCGCGCGCCGACCGCGACCGAGTTCGATATCACGGACGCGGAGGCATTTGAGGACGGCGAGCAGCTCAAGGACATGAATACGCCCGAGAACGAGTTGATGAGCAAGCAGGTTGCCAAAACCGTGAACCAAACGCTGCAAGAGCTGCCTGATGAGCTGAGGACGGCGATTACGCTGCGTGAAATTGAAGGACTGAGTTACGAGGATATTGCATCAATCATGGGTTGCCCCATTGGCACCGTGCGTTCGCGGATTTTTCGGGCGCGCGAGGCGATCGCCGAGAAACTCCGGCCGATGCTCGGCACCAGCAAAGACAAGAGGTGGTGATTATGAAACACGATATATCGGCTTTAATGGACGGCGAACTGGACCAGGACGACGCAAAAACGGCGATCGCCAGACTCAAGCAGCATAAAGACCTGCGCGACGCCTGGTTTGATTATCATCTGATCGGCGACGTGATGCGGCAAACCGGCCTCGTTTCCACCGAATTCGGCAAGCGCCTCAAGGAAAAACTGGCCCTGGAACCGGTCATCCTGGCGCCGCGCCGACCGGTTCTGCTAAAAGTCAAAATCGCGGCATTGTCGGTCGCCGCTTCGCTTGCCGCAGTGGCCATGGTGGCCTGGGTAGTCCTGCAAAACAACACCGACAATGCAAAACAAAAGCTTGCAGCCACCCAACAGTCCAATGCCGCAGCCATGCTGGCCAGCCTTCCTAGGTACCCTCTCAACAGCAACGTCAACGAATATTTGTTAGCCCATCAGGAATTTTCACCCAGCACGGCGATACAGGGTGTTGCGCCTTACGTGCGCACAGTCTCGGACGAGGCCAAGGAAGCCAGCCGATGAGAGTCTTGCTGCTCGGCCTGTTCCTCGCCTGGCCCTTAACCTTGCTGGCGGAAACCCCGGAGGCACCTGACGATGCACTGGCCTGGCTGCAAAAAATCGCCGCCGCTGCGCACGAGCTCAATTACAGCGGCACTTTCATTTACCAGTACGGCAACCACACCGAAACTTCCCGAATCGTGCATGCGGTGGACAGTTCCGGCGAACACGAAAAACTTGAAATCCTGGACGGCTTGCCGCGCGAGATTATTCGCAACAATGACGAAGTGCAATGTTTTTTACCGGAAAGCAAAACAGTAAAAGTCGAAAAGCGACTTCAGAGGAAACCCTTCCCTGCGCTGCTTCCCGAGCAGCTCAACAACCTGAGCGAAAGCTACCTTATCAAATTGGGCGGACATGAGCGGATTGCAGGGTTCCATTGCCAGGCGTTGTTGCTGGAACCCAAAGACGACCTGCGCTACGGATATCATCTATGGGCGGAAACTAATTCCGGCTTACTGCTTAAAGCCAGCATGCTGGACGAAAAAAACGATGTGGTAGAGCAGATGACTTTTACCCAGTTGAACATAGGCGGGCCGATAGATGAGGAAGCGCTCAAACCGAAATACCCAGCCAAAGCCGCTGGCTGGCGTTATGACCGCTCCGGGCAGCCCGAACAGATTTCCACGGAAACCGGGTGGAGTGTCAAAAACCCGCTCGCAGGATTCAAGAAAATCATGGAAGCCAAACGCATGGTGAGCGGTAAGCCGGCGCCGATTTCGCATATCGTTTATTCTGATGGGTTGGCTGCGGTGTCGGTATTCATTGAGCCGCGCGCTCCAGGAGTCAAGCCTTTAAACGGGGTGTCAAAACGTGGTGCGCTTAATATTTATACCAAACCCCTGGACGATTACCAGGTTACAGTGCTGGGAGAAGCCCCGCCGATGACCGTGATGCAAATAGGAAATTCGGTGTACTACACCGGCAAATAAACCCCCAACCGCCCGCAACCCATTTGCTGCCCAGTTTTACATCCCGCAAGAAGTGATGATGTTTTTTTAACGAGACAAAGGAAGTCAATCAATGAAAAAACTGTTTTTGGTGTTTGCCTTTTTTATTTCGTTTATCGCGCCTGTTCCTGCCAAGGATTTGCCCGATTTTACTGATTTGGCAGAAAAGCAGGGGCCGGCCGTGGTTAACGTCAGCACCACGCAAACCGTGCAAAGCCAGCAGGGAACTCCGCAGCTGCCGTTTTCCGAAGACGACCCATTTTACGATTTTTTCCGGCGCTTTGCCCCTCCTGTGCCTCACGAGTTTGAATCGAGATCCCTCGGCTCAGGCTTCATCATCAGTTCTGACGGTTATATCCTCACCAACTCGCATGTAGTGGAAGCCGCCGACGAAGTCACGGTCAAGCTTACCGACAAACGCGAATTTAAAGCCAAGGTGATCGGCAGCGACCGCCGCACCGATGTTGCATTACTCAAGATCGAAGCAACAGGTTTGCCTAAAGTGACTATGGGCGATCCGGCCAAGCTCAAGGTCGGGGAATGGGTCGTGGCCATCGGTTCGCCTTTCGGTTTTGAGAACAGCGTGACCGCGGGCATTGTCAGCGCCAAGGGACGTTCATTGCCTCAGGAAAATTTCGTTCCCTTTATCCAGACCGATGTCGCGATCAACCCCGGCAACTCAGGGGGGCCTTTGTTTAACCTGAAAAGCGAAGTCGTCGGCATCAATTCACAGATTTACAGCCGCACCGGCGGTTTCATGGGCCTGTCGTTTGCTATCCCCATTGACGTGGCGATGGAAGTCACCGAGCAATTGCGCACCACCGGCAGGGTAAGTCGTGGACGCATCGGTGTGGTGATTCAGGAAGTGACTAAGGAGCTTGCTGAATCGTTTGGACTGAGCAAACCGATGGGAGCGCTCATCAATTCCGTGGAAAAAGGCGGCCCCGCCGACAAAGCAGGTCTCGAGGCCAGCGATGTGATTCTCAAGTTCGACGACAAAACGATCAATACATCATCCGATCTTCCGCGCATAGTAGGTTCAACCAAGCCGGGCTCAAAAGTCACGTTGCAGATTTGGCGCAAAGGTGCAGCCAAGGATATTTTATTGACGGTGGTGGAAATTCCGGCGGATGAAAAAATTGCGCAGCGTTCCGGTAAGCGTAGCAAGGCGTCCGATAACCGTCTTGGAATGGCTTTGAGCGAGCTCACGGTGGATCAGCGCAACGAGCTTGGAATCCGAGGCGGAATACTGGTTGAAGAGGTGCAGGGCACTTCGGCGCGTGCCGGTATACGCCGTGGCGACATCATTCTGGCTGTCAATAACCATGACGTAAAATCGGTCGAGCAGTTCAACCAATTGCTCAATAAACTTGAAAAAGGGCGCACTATCGCATTGCTGGTACGACGCGGTGACAGCGCCTTGTACATCCCCTTGCGCATCGATGGCAATTGAAGGCCGTCTTAAATTAGTGATGGCGGGCAAGCAATATTGCCCCCTTTGCCATGCCGCGTTGCGCGAGCTTCAAGGCTGATAACCACACGGCAATACCAAAATCCGCTAGAATTCAGCTTTGTTTGCATAAGGTCAAGGGCACTACAGTGCCCCTTTTTTTGACGCATGAATCACATCCGCAATTTTTCCATCATTGCCCACATCGATCACGGGAAATCCACGCTTGCGGACCGCTTCATCCAGATCTGCGGGGGCTTGAGCGAGCGCGAGATGGGACCGCAAGTGCTGGATTCGATGGAACTGGAGCGCGAACGCGGTATTACCATCAAGGCACAAACCGCAGCGCTCAACTACCAGGCACGCGATGGCCAGACTTATCTTTTAAACCTGATTGATACCCCCGGACATGTGGATTTCTCATACGAGGTATCGCGCTCTCTTGCCGCATGCGAAGGGGCGTTGCTGGTGGTGGATGCCTCGCAAGGAGTGGAAGCCCAGACCGTGGCCAATTGCTACACGGCTATAGAGCAGGGAGTTGAAGTGGTGCCGGTGCTGAACAAAATAGACCTGCCGTCCGCTGAACCGGCACGCGTCATCGAGGAAATCGAGGACATCATCGGCATTTCGGCAAAAGATGCGGTACATGCCAGCGCCAAGACCGGCCAGGGTGTGGAAGATATCCTGGATGCGGTAATCCGCCGCATCCCTCCGCCCAAAGGCAACACAGACTCGCCACTCAAGGCGTTGATCATTGATTCCTGGTTTGACAACTATGTCGGCGTGGTGATACTGGTGCGGGTGGTGGACGGGGTGCTCAAACCCAAGGACAAGATTCTGCTGATGTCCACTCAGGCAGGATACTTGTGCGAACAGGTGGGCGTGTTTACCCCAAAAGCCAAACTCAAGGATTCATTATCCGCAGGAGAGGTGGGGTTTGTCATTGCTGGAATCAGGGAACTCAAAGCCGCCAAGGTCGGCGACACGATAACGCTTGCCGGCAACCCGGCCAAACATGCTTTGTCCGGATTCAAGGAAATCAAACCGCAGGTTTTTGCCGGCCTTTTCCCGGTGGATTCCAACGAGTATGACGCGCTGCGCGATGCGCTGGAGAAACTGCAACTCAACGACGCTTCGCTGCATTACGAACCGGAAACCTCTCAAGCTTTGGGATTCGGCTTCCGCTGCGGCTTCCTGGGATTACTGCATCTGGACATCGTGCAGGAGCGACTGGAGCGAGAATACGGGATGGTGCTGATCACCACCGCGCCGACTGTGATCTACCAGGTGCTGTTGCGCAACGGCACGGTGATGGAAATCGAGAATCCGTCAAAAATGCCCGACTCTTCGAATATCGAGGAAATACGCGAGCCCATCATCACCGCCACAATCCTGGTACCACAGGCTTATGTCGGCCCGGTGATCACGCTATGCATCGAAAAGCGCGGCGTGCAGAAAAATATGCAATACATGGGCCGGCAGGTGATGCTGACTTATGAGCTGCCGCTCAATGAAGTGGTCATGGATTTCTTCGACAAGCTCAAATCAGTAAGCCGCGGCTACGCCTCCCTCGATTATGAATTCAAGGAGTTTCGCAGCGCGGATCTAGTCAAGCTGGATATCCTGATCAACGGCGACAGGGTTGACGCGTTGTCGCTGGTTGTGCACCGTTCCAATAGTCAATACCGGGGACGCGAGCTCGCAGTAAAAATGCGCGAGCTGATCCCGCGGCAGATGTTCGATGTGGCGGTGCAGGCAGCAATCGGATCGCACATCATAGCCAGGGAAACCATCAAGGCGTTGCGCAAGAACGTGCTGGCGAAATGCTATGGCGGTGATGTCACACGTAAGAAAAAATTGCTGGAAAAGCAAAAAGCCGGGAAGAAACGGATGAAGCAGGTCGGCAACGTTGAAATCCCTCAAGAAGCTTTTCTGGCGATTCTGCGAGTCGAAAAATAATGAATTTTGCCCTGATCATGTTCGTTCTCCTGGTGGTCACTGGCGGCATCGGGCTGTTCGACTATTTCTGGCTTAAAGCGCGACGCCGGCCTCAAAGTGCAGAGCCGTGGTGGGTGGAATACCCCAAAAGTTTTTTCCCGGTGATTCTGGTGGTATTCTTGCTGCGCTCTTTTCTTGTAGAACCATTCAAAATTCCATCCGGCTCAATGATCCCCACATTGCTGGTCGGGGATTTCATCCTGGTCAACAAAAACACTTATGGCATTCGCCTGCCAATCCTCAACCTCAAGATCATTGACATCAATGAACCCAAACGCGGTGAAGTGATGGTATTCCGCTATCCGGAAAACCCGTCTCTGGATTACATCAAGCGCGTGGTCGGCCTGCCCGGGGACAAAATTGTTTACCGTTCCAAGAGGTTGTGGATTAACGGCAAAGCGGTGAAAGTCGAGCCCTCCGGAGAGTATAATTATGTCGAATCCGGGTTGAATTTTGTTGAGGCCAAACGTTTTACTGAAAACCTCGGCGGGCACCCGCACCCGATTCTTATCCAAGCCGAGGTGCCTGCAGTACAAACTGGCGGAGTAAGGCAATTCCCGTTTCGCGGGAATTGCGTTTACAATGAAGAAGGTTTCAGCTGCACCGTTCCCGCCGGACATTACTTCATGCTCGGCGATAACCGGGACAGCAGCAGCGACAGCCGCTATTGGGGCTTCGTACCGCAACAAAACATCGTCGGCAAGGCGTTCATGATCTGGTGGAATTTCGATAACCTGAAGCGCATTGGCCAATCTGTCGAATAGGGAGGTTACATGAAACGAGAACGGGGCTTAACCATGACAGGCTTTCTGACATGGTCGGTTGTGCTTATCTTCGCGGCATTAATTGTGTTCAAACTGCTGCCCTTTTATCTTGAATACTTTTATGTGCAGAAAGCGATGGACGGCGTTGCCAAGGA
>DATDGC010000088.1:0-9992 GCA_036522275.1 Burkholderiales bacterium
TAAGGCGATGCACTACCAGGCGCATCGTCCAGCAGCAACTATTATATTCAAATCCGAGCAGTCCCTCCAAAGTCGTGCTGTCGCGCAGCGAATAATTGAAGCGTCCCAATCCATACCATCCGCCGCCGAGCGGCCATTGCGTGCTGATGTCCGTTTGCTCGATGGAACCGCGGATGAAACTGTAGCTCAAGTTGAGCACTTTCCCCGGCTCGGGCTGGTAGCGCAAGCCGGCCTCGGCTCTCTGCCCGGTACTGGAAGAAGGTTGGTATTCCAACCCGGCTTCTGCCAGCACCTTGGGGATTATCCTGCTGCTGATAACGGCGATAATATCCGATGTGGTGTCAACACTGGGTGTAGTGGTCGTGCCGGGGCCGGTTTGCGAATCCGGCACCGTGCTGTTCAGGGAGACTCGCTGCTGACCGATTAGCAGGCGCTGGCCGAGGTTGAAGCGTAGCCGCTCATCGCCGTTGTCAGACAGCAGTCGCGACCTGATGCCTACCGTAAGCTGGTTGGCGTTATTGATGCGGTCGCCGCCGCTGAACACGTTCTCAGTGAATATTCGCGAGTAGTTGACGTCGGCAAGTGCGCTGTCGAAGACAGGAATCTGGCTTTGGTCGCGGAACGGGATGTTGAGGTAATACACCGTCGGTTCCAATGTTTGCTTGAAGTCCTGACCAAAGAAAGAGGTGTCACGCTCGAAAATCAGCCCGGTCTCAATGCTGGAAATCGGAACTACTCGGTCGGTGTCCGGCGCAGTGGTGGAGTTCTGGTAGAACGAATAATGAGTGTAGCTGACGCCGATTTTGGGCGTGAAATAGGCGTACGAAGATTGCAACGGATAGCTGATGCTGGGATACGCCATCAAACGCTGCCCGTTGACCAGCGAAGCATGGTTAAAATTGGTGTATTGGCTGGTCAGCGACAGATCAAAACCGCCGACATTCTGGCGTGCGGCGTTGACCGTAAGCTGCGGCAGGGGTTGGTAGGGTGGTGTAATCGGCGCCGCCGGTGGATCCGGCTGCAACGTTTGATAGCCTAACGCGACCAGCGACACATTCCACCACGGCTGGCTATAGCTCAGGACCCCTTCTTGCGGCAGAGTGACCTGCGAGGTGAAAGCAATGCGTGTACTGAGGTCCCTGAAATAAGAATTGTCGGAGACCCTCTGGTAATTCACTGATCCGCTCAGGCCGTTCCCGAAGTTTTGCGTATGCTGTAACAGTATCGCGGCGCGGGTATCATCGTTTTTAATCTGATCGTCTGGAAGCAAATCCACCCGCGCCAGGCCGGAGTAAGTCGGCTCGAGATAACGGAATTCGGAATTAAACTGTGTCCCGCGCTTTGACATCACCCGCGGCGATAAAGTAGCGTCATAATTCGGCGCGATATTCCAGTAATAGGGTAGCTCGAATTCGAAACCGTTGTTACTGGTATTGCCCATGGTGGGCGGGAGGAATCCCGATTTGCGCGAATTGGACGTGGGAAAATCGATCCATGGGGTGTAAAGGATCGGCACGCCCTTGAACACAATGCTCGCGTCGCGCGCTACGCCAACATTGTTCTCCTGATCGATTTTCAAATCTCGAGCGCGCAAGTACCAGTCATCGTTACCTACCGGACACGTAGTGTAATTGGCTTGCTCCAAGCGGTATTGCTGCGGGCCTTCGAGGAACAATTGGGATGCGGTGCCCCTGCTTTCGAAGAACAAAGGAGTTGCGCTGCCCCCGCTTTGGTTTTGCTGCAGCCTGAATTCCGGGGAATCAAAATAGCCCGTGTTGCGCTCGACATTCACTTTGAGCTTAGGGCCTTGCACCGAATCGCCGCGCTGCTCGAGGCGCACATTGCCTTCGGCCTCGATCTCGTCTTCTGACAGAAAATAGGTCAACCGGTCGGCGAATATGGCTTGCCCGCGCTTGCGCAATACTGCCGAGCCTTGCGCCGTAATTTTTTCTTCGCCTTGCCCCTCGATGCTCTCGGCTTCTATGAAAATCGGCAGGGCTTCCTGTTGTCCGGATGGTGGTCTTAAGCCCAAATCCGGTTTCAGTTTGAGCGCATCTTCATCTGCAAGCGAGGCATGTGAAAATAGATAAATCAGAGAAAAAGCGATGGGCTTGAGTCGGAATATGCGCATGATGCATTGATTGACCGGGGTGTGTCGTTATTTTAAGTGTTAAAATCGCACAAATTCATCGTTATGGCAATTCAGAGGCTTTTTTGAAACGTTTTGCTTTGCTGAAAAACTGGATTGGCTCGCAGTTTCCCGGGACTTCTTTCACGCTGGAAGCGGCGTCTGAAGATGCCAGTTTCCGCCGCTATTTCCGGGTAAAGTTTGAAGATCATTCACTGATTGCCATGGATGCGCCGCCATCGCATGAGGACTGCCAGCCGTTCATAAAGGTGTCGGAATTGTTTTATGCGGCGGGAGCGCATGTGCCCCGGGTGCTGGCCAAGAATTTAGAGCAAGGTTTCTTGTTGCTCGATGACCTCGGCGCTACCACTTATTTGCAGGTATTACAGGACGGCAACGCCAATAGCTTGTATCTGGATGCGATTGAGTCGTTGATCAAAATCCAACTGGCAAGCTGCGCGGCTGTTTTACCGGATTACGATGAAACCCTGCTGCTGCGCGAAATGCACCTGTTTCCCGATTGGTATGTGGCTAAACATTTACGGCTCGGCTTGAGCCCGGCCCAGGCGAATGTGCTGAACTCCGTGTTCAAGCGGATATTGCAGAACAATCTGGCGCAGCCGCGTGTATATGTGCACCGCGACTACCACTCGCGCAATCTGATGTTAAGCGACCCTAATCCCGGCATCCTGGATTTTCAGGACGCGGTATACGGCCCGATTACCTACGATGTGGTTTCGCTGTTCAAAGACGCGTATATCTGTTGGGATGAAGAGCGCATTCTCGACTGGGTAGTGCGTTACTGGGAATGCGCCAAAAAAGCCGGCCTGCCGGCAGCCGCCGATTTTGCGGAGTTCTACCGCGATTTCGAGTGGATGGGAGTGCAAAGGCATCTGAAGGTGCTGGGCATCTTCGCCCGCCTGTATTACCGTGACGGCAAAGATGCTTACCTCAAGAATTTGCCGCTGGTGATGCAATACCTACGCAAAACCTGCGAGCGCTACTCGGATTTCTCGCCGTTGTTGAAGCTCCTCGACGAAATCGAGGGCTGCCCGGAAGCAAGGGCGGGTTATACTTTTTAAAGGTTTTTACCATAGAGACATTTAGGCAGAAAGGAAAATTTTAATTCACAGGATTATCAGGATTCTTCACGATTCACAGGATTTAATCTTGTTAATCCTGCGCAATCCTGTAAATCCTGTCCATTTTGCTTTGCTCTGTGTCTGTGGCTCAAAATTATGAAGGCAATGATCCTTGCCGCTGGCCGCGGCGAGCGCATGCGCCCGTTCAGCGACGCCCTGCCCAAGGCTTTGCTGTCCGCCGGCGGCAAGCCGCTCATCGTATGGATTCTGGAAAATCTTGCGGCCGCGGGGTTCAATGAAATCGTCATCAACCACGCGCATCTGGGAAGCTTAATCGAATCCGCGCTGGCAGATGGCGCGCGCTTCGGGGTGCACATTGCATATTCTCCGGAAAAGGAAGCGCTGGAGACCGCGGGGGGAATCGCCAATGCACTGCCATTGCTGGGGGATGAGCCGTTCCTGGTGGTCAACGCAGATATCTATTGCGAGCTTGATTTTAAATCGCTGCTGCCCAAGGCGCGCAGCATGTCTGAAAGTGGGAATCTTGCCCACCTGATGCTGGTGGATAACCCAGAGCATCACCGTCAAGGCGATTTTGTTCTGACGCAAGGAAGAGTGACACTGACTGGCCAACACAAGCTTACCTTCAGCGGCATCGGCCTCTATCATCCTGCGTTTTTTGCAAGTGTCGCGCGCGGCGCCAAAGCCAAGCTTGCGCCTCTGTTGCACGCCCAAATTGAAGCCGGCAAAGTCGGTGGGGAGCATTACCGCGGCCTGTGGCTGGATATCGGCACCCTCGAGCGCCTTCACATACTCGACTCTCTGTTGCAGACCAAGCGCGCGCGGTAAGCGGGTCTTCGGATTATAATCTCTCTTCATTACCAGCATTTTCCCTGCACATGAGCGATTACTCCATTTACGCGCAGCGCCGTGCCAAGCTGATTGAGCAAATGCAAGCCGGGGTGGCGGTCATCCCGACCGCGGCCGAGCGCGTGCGCAACCGCGATGCGCATTATCCCTACCGCTTCGACAGCTACTTTTATTACTTGAGCGGCTTTACCGAGCCCGGAGCGGCATTGGTGCTGATGGGGGGCAAAAAGTCCAGATCCATCCTGTTTTGCCGCGACAAGGATCCTGAGCGCGAAGTCTGGGACGGCTACCGTTGCGGCCCCGAGGGAGCACGCGAGCGCTTCGGCTTTGACGAGGGCCATTCGCTTACCAAGCTCGATGAGCTAATGCCCAATCTGCTCGCGGACCAGCCGGTGCTGCACTACGCGATGGGGACGGACGAGCAATGGGATGCGCGCATCGTCAGTTGGCTGAACAGCGTGCGCAGCCAGTCGCGCAGCGGCGTCACGGCGCCTACTGAAATCAAGGACGTGCGGCGGATTCTGGATGAAATGCGCATCATCAAGGGGGAACACGAACTTGCGCTGATGCGTCGCGCCGCGCAGATTTCCACCGGCGCGCACTGCCGGGCAATGCGCGCAACCCGCCCGGGCAAAAAGGAATTTGAGATCGAAGCGGAGCTAATCCACGAATTCCGCCGTCATGGCGCACAAGCGCCGGCATATATGCCCATCGTTGCCGGTGGAGCCAACGCCTGCGTGTTGCATTACGTGGAAAACAGCGCGACGCTCAAGGACGGCGATTTATTGCTGATAGACGCCGGCTGCGAGCTCGACGGCTATGCTTCAGACATCACCCGCACTTTTCCAGTAAACGGCCGATTCAAGGGCCCGCAGAAAGATGTTTATCAAATGGTACTCGCCGCGCAGGCTGCGGCTATAGCTGCGGTGAAACCCGACAATGCCTGGGACCAGCCACACGACGTCGCGCTCAAGGTGCTGGCACAGGGGATGATTGATTTAGGCCTGTGCAAAGGCAGTCTGGACAAAGTGCTGGAGTCGGGGGAATACAAGCGCTTTTACATGCACCGCACCGGGCACTGGCTGGGACTGGACGTGCACGATGTGGGTGACTACAAACGCGACGGTAAGTGGCGCGAACTCAAGCCGGGAATGGTATTGACGGTTGAACCGGGATGCTACGTGCGCCCGGCACAAGATGTGCCGGAGAAGTTGTGGAACATCGGCATGCGCATCGAAGACGATGTGCTGGTCACCGCCAAGGGGCAGGAGGTGCTGACCAGCGCAGCGCCCAAGAAAATCGAAGACATCGAGAAGCTGATGCAAGCCGATGCCGCCTGAGTCTGCAGATATCCTGATCGTAGGCGGCGGTCCTACCGGCGCCGCCCTGGCGCTTGCCTTGCGCTGCAGCGGTTACAGCGTGGTGCTGCTCGAAGCGAAAGATTCCTTAACCAATGATCCGCGGCCACTGGCGCTCTCCTACGGCAGCCGCTTGATACTCGAGCGCCTGGGTGTGTGGCGCACGATTACGGCGCCAACGCCGATATTAAGCATACATGTCTCGCAGCGCGGTAGTTTTGGACGCAGTGTGCTGAGCGCAAAGGAAGCCGGCGTTCCCGCGCTGGGTTATGTGGTTTCTCACAGCGAATTGCAGTCGGCTTTGCAGCATGTCCTGGAGGGCTGTTTCAACGGCGCGACGGTTCTGCGAATTGAATCTGGCGAGGAGTCGGCGCGTGCTGAATTCAGTTACCGCGGCAATACGCAACAAATCGGCGCCAAGCTTCTGGTGCTGGCGGACGGCGGACGCGGTCTTGAGGGCATCGAAGGCGTGACGCAGCGGGAGAAAGATTACCGTCAATGCGCCGTGGTCACGCAGGTTAAAGCAAACGCACCGCATTGCAACATCGCTTACGAGCGATTTACTCCTCAAGGCCCGCTCGCGCTGCTGCCTTTTGGCGAAAATATGGCGCTGGTCTGGACGACTGCTCCTCAAGTTGCCGAAATGCTGTGCGGTCTGAGTAACACGTTATTTTTGCAGCGACTACATCAGCACTTTGGCGACCGGCTGGGCGGATTTACCGAAGCCGGGAAACGCGCGAGCTTCCCGCTCAAACTCAAGTACGCAATTACTCCCACCATGCAACGGATAGTGATTCTAGGCAACGCTGCGCAGACCCTGCATCCGGTAGCAGGCCAGGGATTCAACCTGGGTTTGCGCGACGCTTGGGAGCTGAGTGAAATCGTCCTGCGCAGTACAGCGCAACAACTTGGAACATCAGCAATGCTACAGGCTTACCGCGCGCGGCGGCGACTTGACCGTTACGGCGGGATTTTCTTTACCGATACGCTGTTAAGCCTATTTACCAACGATAACGCACCATTGCGCGCGGCGCGCGGTTTTGCCCTTGCGGCATTGGATGCTTTGCCGGCAGCAAAACGTTTCCTGATGAAGCGCATGATTTTTGGCGCGAGAGGTTAATTGCGGCATTTGTTTTGACGTTTGCTTGCAGTAATACTCTTTGCTTCTTGTACTTTGTAGTGAGTTCTGCAAGAAATTTCTAATCATCTTTTCTACGGCACGGAATTGCGATTACAATTACGATCCTGCATCAAAAAATAAATATCATGCGAATCGGCTCCCACCAACTTAAGAATAATCTCATTGTCGCTCCAATGGCGGGCGTCACCGACCGTCCCTTCCGTCAGCTTTGCAAGAAGATGGGCGCGGGAATGGCGGTAACCGAGATGGTTTCCAGCAATTCCCTGCTATGGGGTTCGCAAAAGACCTTGCGCCGCGCCAACCACCAAGGCGAAGTAGAGCCAATATCGGTGCAGATTGCTGGAGCTGACCCGAAAATGCTCGCAGAAGCAGCCAAATACAACGTAGACCAGGGAGCGCAGATCATTGACATTAACATGGGCTGCCCGGCGAAAAAAATCTGCAATACCATGGCCGGCTCGGCGTTGCTTCAGGACGAGCCCCTGGTCGGAAACATCCTCGATGCGGTGGTAGCGGCGGTGAACGTGGCGGTCACGTTGAAAATCCGCACCGGCTGGGACCGGCAGAACAGGAATGCCTTGCGTGTAGCGCGGATTGCCGAAAACGCAGGCATCCAGGCACTGGCAGTCCACGGCCGAACCCGCGCCTGTGGTTTTTCAGGCAACGCCGAATACGACACCATCGCCGCGGTGAAGGCGCAGGTGAAGATTCCGGTCATCGCCAATGGCGACATTACAACTCCGGAAAAAGTCAGAGAAGTGTTGGATTACACCAAAGCCGATGCGGTGATGATTGGTCGCGCTGCGCAAGGCAGGCCGTGGATTTTCCGCGAAATCAGCCATTACCTGGAGACCGGCAGGCATATGCCGCCGCCCGAAGTCGAGGAAATACGCCGCGTTCTGAACGCACATCTTAATGATCTCTACCAGTTTTATGGCGAATACTCGGGTGTGCGCATCGCGCGCAAGCACATTTCCTGGTACACCAAGGGATTGGCCGGCTCCGCCGCGTTCCGCCACGCTATGAACCAATTAGAAAGCAGCGCCGACCAGCTTGCCGCGGTAAACCGCTTTTTCGACCAATTGGCGGATTACGGTCAGCGTCTCATCTACCAAGAGCAAGAGGAATTTGCAGCATGATGGACGAAAACGATATTGCCCGCTGTGTGCGCAAGGCCATGGATAGCTATTTCAAGGACCTGGATGGCGAGAAGCCCTGTGCCATTTACGACATGGTTATCCGCTTCATAGAGAAACCTCTTTTGGAGTCGGTGTTGCATCGTGCCAAGGGAAACCAGACCCACGCCGCGCAAATGCTGGGATTGAACCGCAATACCTTGCGTAAAAAAATACAGGAACACCGCATCAAGGGTTAAGAAACCTTTGATTAAGTCCGTCGCGTGCGCGATGTCATGCATCGCTTTTGCGAGCCCTGATTTGTCATTTCTCGTTCCTAAAACTTCAAAATGACCGTCATCAAACGAGCCCTCATCAGTGTTTCCGACAAAACCGGCATCGTTGAATTTGCCAAAGGCTTGCAGCAGTTCGGCGTCACTATACTTTCCACCGGCGGCACCGCCAAGTTGCTTGTCCAGTCCGGTGTGAAGGTCACCGAAGTGGGCGATTACACTGGTTTTCCTGAAATGCTGGATGGCCGAGTGAAAACCCTGCATCCGAAAATCCACGCCGGGATCCTCGCACGACGCAATATTCCAGAACATCTTCAGGCGCTAAGCAAATCCGGCATTCCGGTGATTGACATGGTAGTGGTGAACCTCTACCCCTTCCGTGAAACTATCGCCAAGTCCGGCTGTACCCTGGATGAAGCGATAGAAAACATAGACATTGGGGGGCCGACCCTGGTGCGCGCCGCAGCCAAGAATTTTCGGCACGTAGCGGTGTTGACCGATCCCGCAGATTACCGCGAGCTGATTAAAGAAATGCAATCGGCCAATGGCGCGATCGGCCTTGAAACCCGCTACAGTCTTGCACAGAAAGCTTTTTCGCATACCGCAGCCTACGATGGTGCGATCAGCAATTACCTCACCGCGACTGCGCTTAACGGCGAGCGGATTGCCTTCCCGCAGTGTCTCAATCTCAACTACAGCAAAGCCCAGGATTTGCGCTACGGCGAAAATCCGCACCAGAACGCCGCGTTTTACCGCGAGCTTTCCCCGGTTCCGGGAAGCTTAAGCAACTATACCCAGTTGCAAGGCAAGGAACTTTCTTACAACAATATCGCCGATTCCGACGCGGCGTGGGAATGCGTGAAAACCTTCGAGCAATGCGCGTGCGTCATCATCAAGCACGCCAACCCCTGCGGAGTCGCCGTGGCCAAGGACGCGCTGCAAGCGTATAAGCTGGCGTTCGCCACCGATCCCACTTCGGCCTTCGGCGGCATCATTGCCTTCAACCGCGAGCTCGATGCGCAAGCGGCGGAAGCGGTGATCCAGCAGTTCGTGGAAGTGTTGATTGCTCCGGCCATCTCGCCGGATGCCTTGAAGATACTCTCGCAAAAAACCAATATCCGCGTGCTCCAGGTCGCGCTTCATACAGGCGAGAACGCGCAGGATTACAAGCGCATCGGCGGTGGGCTGCTGGTGCAAACGCCCGATAATCTGAACATCGCCGCTTCGCAACTCAAGGTGGTGACGAAAAAACAACCCACCCCGCAGCAAACAAGCGATTTACTGTTTGCCTGGCGTGTCGCCAAATTCGTCAAATCCAACGCCATCGTGTTTGCTGACAACGGGCAAACGCTGGGCGTGGGTGCAGGGCAGATGAGCCGGGTGGACAGCGCGCTCATCGCATCGATCAAGGCACAGAATGCAGGCTTGAGCTTGCAAGGTTCGGTAGTGGCCTCTGACGCATTCTTTCCTTTCCGCGACGGCGTGGACGTGGTGGCGAAGGCAGGGGCCGTGTCCGTCATCCAGCCCGGCGGCAGCATGCGTGACGAAGAAGTGATTTCCGCGGCGAACGAACTTGGCATCAGTATGGTATTTACCGGCGTACGCCATTTCAGACACTGACGGCCCGTGATAAGCGTCGCGATGCGTTGTTGCTCATCGGTTTTCTTCGCTTACATACTTCTTGTGTATGCGGCGCTCGAAAACCTCCCCGCGCCTAGCCTCGCTCGCTTCTCACGTGCCGAAAAGGCTGCACGCATCTTTCCTGAATTTACTTAAATTACTCTGCAAAATGAAACTTCTTGTGATCGGCGGAGGCGGCAGGGAGCATGCGCTCGCCTGGAAGCTCGCGCAGTCGCCGCGCATCCAGAAAGTATTTGTCGCTCCCGGTAACGCCGGGACCGCGCGCGAAAATGGCCTGGAAAACTTGCCGCTCACCGATATTCAGGAACTCGCCCGATTTGCTCAGAAAGAACATATTCATTTCACCGCAGTCGGCACTGAAGCG
>DATDGC010000089.1:0-10509 GCA_036522275.1 Burkholderiales bacterium
CGCAATGGCCGCTCGGCGGCGGATGGTATGGATTGGGACGCTTCAATTATTCGCTGCGCGACAGCACGACTTTGGAGGGACTGCTCGGATTTGAATATAATAGTTGCTGCTGGACGATGCGCCTGGTAGTGCATCGCCTTACCACCGCCACATCGGTGGCGACCACCGGCGGGTTTTTCCAGCTTGAATTGAACGGTCTTTCGAAGCTCGGCTCTAATCCTCTCACGGTTTTAAGACGGGACATCCCCGGCTACACCAAGACCAATCAGCCATTCAATACCAACGCACCATAGCAAGTTCGATAACAATGTCCGAAGTACAGTGGTAACGAGCATGCTCAATATTTTTCTGCGCCGCACGTGCTGGATCGTGCTGGTAGGCGCATGCTTCATTGCCCCTCTCGGCGCCGCGCAAGCCGATGCAGTAACCAGGAAGGTCGTGCCGCTGGATCGCATCGTTGCAATAGTAAACGATGATGTAATCACCCAGTACGAGCTTAACGACCACATCAAACTGGTGGTCAACCAGCTCAACAAACAGGGCACTCCACTGCCGCCGCAAGATGTCCTGCAAAAACAGCTGCTGGAACGCTTGATCAACGACCGGGTACAGTTGCAGTACGCCAAGGAAACCGGCGTGCGCGTGGATGATACGCAGCTGGAAAAAACCCTGGAGCGCATTGCCGAGAGCAACAAAATGAGCCTGCAGGCAATGCGCGAAGCATTGGAGAGCGAGGGGGTCAATTTCAACCGCTTCCGCGAGGAAATACGGGCCGAGATCATCATGGCCCGCCTCAAGGAACGCGAGGTGGACAACAAAATCGTAGTCACCGATAGCGAAATAGCCAATTATCTGAAATCTCAGGAAGCCTTGGCGGGCAAGGAGGACGAATACAATCTTGCGCATATCCTGGTACTGGTACCGGAACAGGCAAGCCCGGAACAAATCAAGGCCAAGCGCGCGCGCGCCGAACAGGCCCTGGCACAGATTAAAAACGGCGCTGATTTCGCGCAAATTGCCGTGGGTTATTCCGATGCAGGTGATGCCCTGCAAGGCGGCGTTTTAGGCTGGCGCCCGGCAGGCCGGCTGCCGACTATTTTTCAGGAGGCGTTACGCTCGATGCAGACGGGCGAGGTAAGCCCTGTGCTACGCAGCGCCAACGGCTTTCACATCTTCAAACTACTGGACAAGCGCGGCAAGGATTCGGCTATGGAGGTGCAACAGACACATGCCCGGCATATCCTCATTAAAACTAGCGAGCTGTTGTCTGAAAGCGAGGGGCGCACCCGCCTGCTCAATCTCAAGGAGCGGCTTGACAATGGCGCTGACTTCGCTGAACTCGCGCGGCTGCACTCCGAAGACGGCAGTGCTGCGCAGGGCGGCGACCTGGGTTGGCTTGCTCCGGGCGATACGGTGCCCGAGTTTGAACGCGCGATGAATACGCTCAAGATCGGGCAAACCAGCGATCCGGTGCGATCGCCTTTCGGCTGGCATCTGATCCAGGTGATGGAACGCCGCAATCAGGATATCAGCCGTGACCGGCAACGCCTGCTTGCCCGCCAGGTATTACGCGCACGCAAGTCTGATGAAGCCCACGAAGAATGGCTGCGCCAGTTGCGCGACAGTGCGTACGTGGAATACCGGTTGGAAGACAAGTAAGGAGTTGGGAGTGAAGAGCGAGGAATCAACCCCAAAACAGCTAAATCTCGTTCCTCACGCCTCACGCTTTCCTGTCATTGCCGTGACCGCCGGGGAACCTGCAGGCATCGGGCCGGATCTGTGCGTGCTGTTGGCGCGGCACAAGTTCCCGGCGCGCATCGTGGTGATTGCAGACAAAACCCTGCTTGCCGAACGCGCCGTGATATTGAAGAAAAAAATCAAGCTGGTTGATTTCACCCCGGGCCGCGTTAAAACTCATGCTTCAGGAGTCTTGCTGGTGCTGCATGAGCCGCTTGCCAAACCCGCGGTTCCCGGAAAACCGGATCCCGCCAACAGCGGCTACGTGCTGCGCACGCTGCAACAAGCGGCGCGAGGCTGCCTAGAAAAGCATTTCGATGCCATGGTGACCGCGCCGGTGCACAAAGGCGTGATCAACGATGCCGGCATACCTTTCACCGGGCATACCGAATATCTGGCGCAGCAGACCGCAACCCGGCACGTAGTGATGCTGCTTACAGGAGGAGGCTTACGGGTCGCGCTTGCCACGACCCATCTCGCTTTGAAAGACGTGCCGGCTGCGCTCAGCCGGAATGGCTTGGAGCGTTGCCTGCGCATTCTGCATCATGACCTGGTAATGCGTTTTGGCATTGCCGCGCCGCGTATACTGGTGGCAGGCTTGAATCCCCACGCCGGCGAATCCGGTTATCTGGGGAATGAGGAAACGCAAATCATCGGCCCGGTGGTGAAGAAGCTTCGTTATGAGGGATTTGACGTGCAGGGGCCGCTTCCTGCGGACACCTTGTTCACTCATGAGCGCCTTAAACGCTGCGATTGCGTGCTGACGATGTACCACGATCAGGGCCTTCCGGTGCTGAAGTACGCTAGTTTTGGCTCCGGAGTGAATGTCACACTGGGTTTGCCCATCATCCGCACTTCGGTTGACCACGGCACTGCGCTCGATCGGGCGGGGACCGGCAAAATCGACAGCAGAAGCCTGTTGGCGGCGATAAAACTCGCCTTGCAGCTCTCAAATAACGCCAAGCGCCAGGGGACGCGAAGCGCAAGCCAAACCCTGCGAGCCCCTATTAAAAAATGAACCGGCACGCGCCGGAAGCCCTTATCCGACCCTTCAACAATGCAACACATTGCCAGAAAACGATTCGGCCAGAATTTTCTGGTTGACCGGGAAATCATAGACGCCATCATCACAGCGATTGCTCCACAAAGCTCGGATCGCATGGTGGAAATCGGGCCTGGCTTGGGCGCGCTGACCCGCCCGCTGCTGGAACGGCTTAAACACCTTCATGTCGTGGAAATTGACCGTGACATCGCGGCACGCTTGATTGTCGAATTTCCTGCGTCCCGGCTTACGGTACACGTTACCGACGCCCTGAGTTTTGATTTTTCCACTCTAGGCGAAAACCTGCGTGTGGTCGGCAACCTGCCTTACAATATTTCTTCGCCGCTATTGTTTCATTTGACCCGCTTCGCCAGCCGCGTCCGCGATCTGCATGTAATGCTGCAAAAAGAAGTGGTGGAACGCATGGTGGCCGCGCCGTCCGGCGCGGCCTATGGCAGGCTGTCGGTGATGCTACAATACCGCTATGCCATGGAAAAACTGCTGGCCGTGCCAAGCCAGGCGTTCCGGCCGGCACCCCGCGTCGAATCCGCGGTGATCCGCATACTTCCGCATGTGTCGAGCGAATTGCAGGCAAGGGATGAATCGCTTTTTGCACGGATCGTGGGCAGCGCCTTCGCCCAGCGCAGAAAGACTTTGCGTAATACCTTGGGCAGTTATCTCACACGCGAGGACTTCGCAGCGCTGAGCATCGACCCCGGCTGGCGCGCGCAGAATCTGACCCCCGGTGATTTTGCGCGCATCGCCAACTATCTCGGCGACAAAGTTGGGGATAAAGCGCTTTGCAGCCGCACGTTTTGACGACCGCATGAAGTGGTTCTTATCCAAAACCAGCCTGTTCGGATTCGGTTTGGCCTTGCTCTTGATCGCCGCCAATATCGCCGTCTCCGTTGTCGCCTATCAGAACACCACCAAGCTGGTCGCCGCCCACGACGAGGCAACGGAGCTGCTCAAGACCCAGAAACTCACTGACGAAGTAATGCAGCTTCTCACCGATGCCGAAACCGGCGAGCGCGGCTATCTCATCACCGGCGAGGAACGCTATCTCGAACCTTACAACGTGGCTATCGTCAGCATAGCCAATAAGCTCAAGCAACTGGGCCCGGACCATCCGGCTATTTCCGCTCAACATCTGGATTCGCTCAATACCCTGGTTAACGCCAAGATCGGCGAACTCAATGAAACCATCACCCTGCGCAGAAAGGCCGGGTTTGAAGCCGCATTGAAAGTGGTGCTCACGGATAAGGGCAAAGCCTCCATGGACACTATCCGCCGCGCCATTGCCGAGATAGAACAGCAGGAAAAAGATCTGCTGGAGAATCGCAATGAAGCCGCTCGCGCGGGCCTGCGCAATACTTTCATCGCGTTTGCGGTTGCAGCGCTGCTTAATCTGCTATTGCTGGTGTCGATTTTCTATACGGCCTACCATGATCTCCACCAAGGCGCAAAAGATCAGCGAGCCTTGAAGGAACTCGGCGATAGACTGGAAAATGGCACGCGACTACTTCAGCAGCGCGAGCACGAAAAAGTGGTATTGGGCCAGATGAGCGGGGTGCTGCAGTCCTGCATGAACGTCAAGGAGGCTTATAACGCCATCGCCCAGTTTGGCAAGCGCCTGTTTCCCGGCGAGGCCGGTGTATTCTTCGTGATGCACGATTCGCGCGAATATCTGGAAGCCACGGCAACCTGGGGTGAGCCCGAGATCGGCGGGCCGCTGTTCGCGCCGGAGGAATGCTGGGCACTGCGGCGCGGCCGGCTGCACTTGGTGGACGATCCGCGTATCGGCCTGCAGTGCGATCACGTGAAAGCAGCCGGCGCTCCACTGTTGCCTTATCTGTGCGTGCCCATGGTAGTACACTCGGAAACGGTGGGTCTTTTGCATTTGCAGTTGGGCACGGATTCAATTCGCGGCGAAGGGGCGCAGCGCCTGGATGTGATCCAGCAATTGGCAGCGACTTTTGCCGACCAGGTGGCACTAGCCGTGACTAACCTGCGGCTGCGCGAAACCTTGCGCCGGCAGTCTATACACGACCCGCTGACCGGCCTGCATAACCGGCGCTATTTACAAGAAGTAATGCAGCGTGAGCTCGCTCGCACCGAACGCAAAAAAACCATGCTTGCGGTTATCATCCTCGACGTGGACCACTTCAAGCGTTTCAACGACACGTACGGGCACGAAGCAGGAGATGCGGTGCTGCGCAGCCTGGCGCAATTGATTGAACGCCAGATTCGCGGCAGCGATATTGCCTGCCGTTATGGCGGAGAGGAATTTATTCTGGTTTTGCCTGAAGCCTCTTTAAGCATCGCGCGCCAGCGCGGGGAATTGCTGCGCGAAGCTGCACGCGGCATGCACGTAGCCTCAAGCGGACAAACTCTGGGCGTGGTCAGCATTTCGCTGGGACTCGCGCTATTTCCCCTGCACGGGCACACTCCAGAGGAATTGATTCAGGCGGCGGACGCCGCACTCTACCGCGCCAAGCAGGCGGGTCGCAATTGCCTCATGATTGCTGAAGAGCCCTCCAAAACCATTTGAGTGAAAACCTGCGGCGCAAAAACTACGCGCCAGATTTTTTCTGGATGAACTCGATCTTGTAGCCATCCGGGTCTTCGACGAAGGCGATTACCGTGGTGCCGTGCTTCATCGGCCCGGCTTCGCGCGGCACCTTGCCGCCGCGCTTTTTCACTTCTTCGCACGCCTTGTACGCATCCGGAACTTCGATCGCCACATGGCCGTAGCCGTTGCCCAGATCGTAGGAAGCAGTCTCCCAATTATGAGTAAGTTCAAGCACGGCGTGAGAAGCTTCGTCACCATAACCGACAAAAGCCAGGGTAAATTTGCCCTCAGGATAATCCTGCCTGCGCAGCACCTTCATACCCAGCACTTGGGTGTAAAACGCAATCGAGCGCTCGAGATTACCGACGCGTAACATGGTGTGCATAATCCGCATGGTGTTCTCCTCAAGAATTCTATATTTCGATCATCTCAAAATCTTCCTTGCGCGCCCCGCATTCGGGGCAGGTCCAATTCGGCGGTAGGTCTTCCCATTTGGTTCCCGGCGCGATGCCCTCTTCCGGCAAACCTGCGGCTTCGTCGTAGATGAAACCGCAAATCAGGCACATATAAGTTTTCATGGAGCTCAAGGATTAAGTTAAAATGCCGTTATTATAACGAAACTCCCCATGCCTCAGCCCCCTCCCATCGTTCTTTGCTTCGCAGCCACCGACCCTTCAGGCGGCGCGGGTCTGCAAGCCGATATCATGACGCTCTCCAGCATGGGTTGCCATCCGCTTTCGGTAGTAACTGCGGTCACCATCCAGGACAGCGCAGGCGTGGAAGATTTGCTCGCGCTTGATCCAGAATGGGTGGCCGATCAGGCGCGTTGTGTGCTCGAGGACATGGCGGTGTCCGCTTTCAAAATCGGCCTGCTTGGTAGTGTAGAGATTATCGCTGCGATTGCCGAAGTGGTATCGGACTACCCGGACATACCTTTGGTGCTCGATCCGGTGCTGGCCTCCGGACGCGGCGATGAGTTGGTTACCGATGAAATGATTGCGGCGATGCGTGAGCTCTTGATTCCGCAAACGACTTTAATCACACCCAACAGCGTGGAAGCAAGACGTTTGGCGCTGGACGAAAGCAACGATAACGATGATCCGGGTTTGAGCGAGTGCGCGCAACGGCTCCTGGATATGGGCTGCGAATACGTGCTGATTACCGGCACGCATGAAAACACCCCACAGGTCATCAACACCTTGTATACGCAGGATGGCATCTTGCGCAATGACTCATGGGAACGCTTGCCGGGCAGTTATCACGGCTCGGGCTGCACGCTTGCTGCCGCAGTCACTGCAACCATCGCCAACGGGTTGAGCATCTCCGAAGCCGTAAGAGACGCCCAGGAATACACCTGGCACGCGCTGAAATCGGCTTTCCGCCCGGGGATGGGACAGTACATTCCCGACCGCCTGTTCTGGGCACGCGAAGAAGAAGATGAACGGCAGGATTAGCGGTCTTTACGCTGTCACTCCCGACCTGGCCGACACCCAAAAATTAATTCAGCGAGTGCGGCTGGCGCTCGAAGGCGGCACACGCTGGCTGCAGTACCGCAACAAGAGCGCCGATAAATCACTTGGGTTGCAACAAGCAACAGCGCTGATGCGCCTGTGCCGCGAGTTCGCTGTGCCACTGATTATTAACGACAGCTTGGATGTGGCGCTTGAAATCGACGCAGACGGCGTCCATCTTGGTGCTCAGGACTGCCTGATCTCACACGCAAAAAACAAGCTCGGTGCAGAAAAAATCATCGGTGTCTCGTGCTACGACAATCTGCAATGTGCGCTCGAAGCCGAAACGGAGGGAGCAGATTATGTGGCTCTTGGCAGTTTCTTTGCCTCCACTGTCAAACCCCATGCAGTCAGAGCACCGTTGAAATTGTTGCGCGAAGCGAAAGAGCGGCTGCGCGTGCCCGTGGTGGCAGTCGGAGGAATCGATTTGCATAACGCCGGCTTGCTGGTCGGCGCGGGAGCGGACGCGGTCGCGGTAATTTCCGCGCTGTTCAATGCCGAAGACATCAAAGAAACGGCGAAAAACTTTGCCGCCTTGTTTGCGGATTATCATCATGGCATCGCGTAACCAGGAATTATTCGAGCAATCGCAAAAACTCATCCCAGGCGGGGTAAATTCGCCGGTACGCGCATTCAAATCCGTCGGCGGCACACCGCTTTTTATCACTCGAGGCCAAGGCGCCACAGTTTGGGATGCGGATGGCAAAGCTTATACAGATTATGTCGGCTCATGGGGGCCGCTGATTCTCGGTCACGCACACCCTGATGTCGTCGCCGCTGTGCAGCGGGCGGCAGCGAGTGGCCTGAGTTTTGGCGCTCCCACAGAAAGCGAACTGGAAATGGCGCGGCTTCTGTGCAAGCTGCTGCCGTCAGCGCAACAAGTACGGCTGGTGAGTTCCGGCACCGAGGCGACGATGAGCGCGATTCGCCTTGCGCGCGGCTTTACCGGCAGGAGCCGCATCCTAAAGTTTGCCGGTTGCTATCACGGCCATGCTGACTCATTGCTGGTTAAGGCTGGCTCGGGGGCGCTTACTTTCAGCCAGCCTGATTCCGCTGGCGTGCCTGCGGAAACCGCTGCGCTGACCCTGGTGCTTGACTTTAACGACAGCGAAACTCTGGCGCAGATTTTCAATAAAACAGGCAACGAAATCGCCGCAGTCATCGTAGAGCCGATTGCCGGCAACATGAATCTGATCAAACCCAAAACGGGATTCCTGCAGTTGCTGAGAAACCTGTGCACGAAACATGGTGCGGTGTTGATTTTCGATGAAGTGATGACCGGTTTTCGTGTCGGTCTCCACGGAGCACAAGGGCTTTACGGGATTGCTCCCGATCTCACTACTCTGGGCAAAGTAATCGGCGGCGGCATGCCGCTTGGCGCGTTTGGCGGCAAGCGCGATATTATGCAATGCGTTGCCCCCGTAGGCCCGGTATATCAGGCTGGCACGCTGTCGGGTAATCCTGTGGCGGTCGCAGCGGGCTTGGCAACGCTGCGCTTGGTCCAGGCCCCGGGTTTTTATGAAAGGCTCGCCGCAGCTACCCAGAAACTGACTGAAGGCTTGAGCACGGCCGCCCGGAAACAGGGGGTCGCATTTTCGGCACAAGCAGTGGGTGGAATGTTCGGCATTTATTTCCGTCAAACCCCACCGCAAGGATACGCTGAAGTCCTACAATGCGACCAAACTTTATTCAACCGCTTTTTTCATGCGATGCTGCAGAAAGGCGTATATTTCGCGCCTTCTGCATTTGAAGCGGGCTTTGTATCTGCAGCTCACGGCGAAAAGGAAATTGCTGCAACGCTTGTAGCTGCTGAACAAGTGTTTTCAGGTTTATGACAGTGCTCATCAAACAGTTGTCGGTAATCAGCCGCGAGGCATTACGCCGGCACTTCCTCGCTCTTCCGCCCGAAGATATGCGATTGCGCTTTGGCAGCGCGTTAAGCGAGGAAGCGCTGAATGCCTACGTGGATAAAATCAACTTCGATGATGATGCGGTGTTCGGCGTATTTGATGACAACCTGAAGCTCACAGGAGTCGCACATTTGGCTCTTGACCCCAAGCACGATGCCGCCGAGCTTGGCGTGAGCGTCTTGCCCGGACATCGCGGCCAAGGCATAGGCACGGCGCTTTTTAAGCGCGCCGAGGCGCATGCCCGCAACCACTATATCAAAATCCTGTTTATGCACTGCCTCACCGAAAACCAGCCGATGGTGCACATCGCGAGTAAATCAGGAATGCAGGTGGTAGCGGCAGGCTCCGGCGAAGCCGATGCGTATCTGGAATTGCCGCCGCCCGACGCGGCGAACGTCGCGGGCGAGTTGATGCAGGAGAGAGTTGCGCTGTGGGATATCGCGATGAAAGCGCAGTTCCTATCCACCAAGCAAATCGCACAGGCGATGGCGGGAAAAACGAGTTAAGCTAGAGCGTGCCGTAGGAATGCAGACCGGTAATAAACATGTTGACGCCAAGAAAAGCAAATAAAGTCACAAATAAGCCAATAACCACCCACTAAGCTAAGAGTGGCCCGTGTCACCCCTTTTAGTCCCGTTCGGCAGTGAAAAATTTTAATGCAACCCGGAGATGTACTCAGCCACCGCACGCATTTCCTGGTCGCTTAGTTTCACAGCGATGGCGCGCATCATCTTGCTGTTGTCATCGGCGCGCTCGCCGCTGCGGAAGGCTTTCAACTGTGCAAGGACATATTCCGCATGCTGTCCGGCAAGCCGCGGAAACTGAGAAGGAATACCGGCGCCGTCAGGCGTATGACAACTGGCGCATGCAGGAACCGCAGTCGCGGCATTGCCGCCACGGTAGATTTTCTGTCCAAGCGCGACTAATTCTCTATCTTTGGCGCTGCCGAGTTTTGGTTTTTTCTCGCCAAAGTAGGCTCCGAGATTTCTCATGTCGTCCGGAGTAAAATTAGCAACAATCCCGCCCATGACCGCGCTTTTGCGACCTCCTGATTTAAAACTCAGCAACTGGTTGGTAAGATAGTCTGAATACTGTCCGGCGAGATTGGGGTTTGCCGGTAGCGGACTGTTGCCGTCCATGCCGTGACATGCCGCGCAGATCTGGGTCACGATTTGTTGCCCCTTTGCCGAATCACCTTGTGCTGGGTTTGCAGCGATTGCCGGATACAGCATCCCAGCTGCTGTGAGCAGTGCCACGAATCGCTTCATTTTAGAATCGGCTCCTTCAGAATCGCTTTGCCTATAAATTGATTATTCTATATCAGCTATCCTCTATCTTGCCACTTGTCAAACTCATCGCGCCGACTTAATCCATGTCTCTGTTTCAACATATCGTCTTCTTTGCTTCAGTCGCCGACTGGCGCAACCTGCCACCACCGCAAGGTGCAGAAATCGCATTCGCTGGCCGCTCCAACTCCGGAAAATCCAGCGCCATAAATGCGCTCGCCAAGCGCAAACGACTTGCTTTCGTCGCCAAATCACCTGGGCGCACTCAGCAAATCAACTTCTTTAGCTTGGGGGATGCACGTTATCTTGCGGACCTCCCGGGTTATGGCTACGCCAAAGTACCTGCAACCACACGGCAGCGTTGGGAATCACTTTTAAGTAAGTACTTGCAAACCAGAAAAACACTGCGTGGCTTGGTACTTATCTTGGATGCCCGCCACCCTATGACGGT
>DATDGC010000090.1:0-16960 GCA_036522275.1 Burkholderiales bacterium
CCTTCCCGCTCCACGCTACGCGAGTCCGAGTCCGGAGCGCTTGTCCCTGCGGTCTGCTTTGTCGCTCGGCTTGTGAAGGGGGGTCAACCATTCACTGCGCCTCGCTTCGCGCATCCCATCCCGGAAAGCCGCCGTCGCAACCGCGTGGGATTTAATCAGAGGTTCCTTTAAGATTAAACCGCTAGTTTATAGAAGCCTGCTTTACATGGACATACCTCCCGAGTCTGCGCCGACACGAATAACAATCGCCGAGGCATTCCGCTACTGGCTCAAGCTGGGCTTCATCAGCTTTGGCGGGCCAGCCGGGCAAATCGCCATCATGCACCAGGAGCTGGTGGAAAAGCGCCGCTGGATTTCCGAGCGGCGATTCCTGCATGCGCTCAACTACTGCATGCTGCTGCCTGGCCCCGAAGCGATACAGCTGGCGATTTACATCGGCTGGCTCCTGCACAAGACACCGGGCGGGATCGTCGCGGGCGTGCTGTTCTTTTTGCCTTCGCTGTTTATCCTGATCGCGCTCACCTGGATTTATCTGGCGTTCGGCAATGTGTCCCTGGTAGCGGGACTATTTTACGGCATCAAACCGGCGGTGACGGCAATCGTGGTATTCGCCGCCTATCGCATCGGCTCGCGCGCGCTCAAAAACGCCTGGCTCTGGCTTATCGCCGCCTCCGCTTTCATAGCCATTTTCGCATTTAAAGCGCCCTTCCCTTACATCGTGTTGGGCGCGGGCATCATCGGTTATTTCGGCGGGCGCCTGGCGCCGGATAAATTCGCAACCGGCGGCGGGCATGTCGGCACGGAGAAGAGCTTCGGCCTCGCCATCATTGACGACGATACGCCGACGCCGGAACATGCGCGCCTGAGCTGGCCGCGTTTGGCTTATTACAGCGTGGTCGGCCTTAGCTTGTGGGGCGGGGCGATGGCCATACTTGCAGCTCTCTATGGCTGGGAGGGAACGCTCACGCAAATGGGCTGGTTCTTCACCAAGGCGGCGCTGCTCACTTTCGGCGGCGCGTATGCAGTCTTGCCCTATGTCTACCAAGGCGGCGTCGAGCATTATCACTGGCTCACCGCGGCGCAAATGATAGATGGCCTGGCGCTGGGTGAGACTACTCCCGGGCCGCTCATCATGGTGGTAGCGTTTGTCGGCTTTGTCGGCGGCTGGACCAAGGAATTGTTCGGTCCGGGCACACAGTTTATCTCGGGCGCAATCGCTGCAACTGTGGTGACCTATTTTACTTTTTTGCCGTGTTTTCTCTTTATCCTGCTGGGCGGCCCGTTTATCGAAACCACCCACGGAGACATCAAGTTCACCGCCCCGCTCACCGGAATCACTGCCGCAGTAGTAGGCGTAGTGCTGAACCTCGCCCTATTCTTCGCTTATCACGTGCTGTGGCCGCAAGGCTTTAGCGGGATGTTCGAGTGGCCGCTGCTCATAATCGGTCTGGCCGCTGCGGTGGCGCTGTTTCGCTACAGAGTCGGCATTATTCCGGTAATTGGCGGCTGTGCCGCAGCCGGGCTCGTCTATACGCAAATTCAAGCTTTGCTTGGCTGATGCTATTGCTTGCGCGCATCCGCCTCGAGCGCGCGCAGTTCCTTGAGCCTGGCTTCGACTGCGGAGAGCTGGTAAAAATCGCCATCGCCGCTTTTCTGTGCGATCTGCAACTGCTCGACTGCGCCCCGCAGATTGCCCAATAGATAATAGGCTTCGGCCTGTGATTTATGCTGGAGCAGTTTTTTATCAAGCACGGCATAGCTTTTCGCCTGCAGCAGATAAAGATTGTAGTCCTGGGGATAAAACTGCAACTTGTCGGAAATGAGCTTGAGTGCATCTTGCGGCTGACGGTTTTGCAGGAACGCTTCGCAGCTGGCGTAGACCAGCGGCCGGTATTGCGGGTAGCTTTTCAGCGCCGCGCTGTAAATGGCCGCCGCTTCCGCGGTTTTGCCGCCCGCCGATTTAAGCTGTCCGGCCAGAACTTCAATCAAGGGGCTGGGCTGCGCGATTTTACGCATTTGCGTGAACTCCTGCTCGGCGCGCTCGAGGTTGCGAGCGCGTATCAACGCAATCGCCAGCCCGAAGTGTTGCGCCGCTTCGTTTGTGTATTTTTTTTCCTGCAGGCTGTTTTCGAAATAGGCGATCGCGTCTTTCGGCGATTCCTCCTGGGCACGCAGCCGCGCGCGCAGAAACTGGAACTCCTGGCTGTCGGTGACCTGCCGGTATTGCATGCTCTGCACGCGGTTCTGCATATCGGCAATCCGTTCAAAGGTGAGCGGGTGAGTGCGCAGGTAGCTTGGTGCATTACCTTCAGCAAAGCGTGTGGCTTTCTGCAGGTGTTCGAAAAATACCGGCATGGCGCGTACGTCAAAACCTGCCTTGTCCAGCCTCTGCAATCCGATGCGATCCGCCTCCTGCTCATGCTCGCGGGTAAAGTTGAGCTGGTTCTGCACCGCCATGGCCTGGGTACCGACGATCGCCGCTTGCGAGATTTGCGGGTTGTAGCGTGCCGCGAGGATGGCTACCGCGATGCCCGCCAGTGAAGTGGCAAGCGTCTGCTTCTGCGTTGCAAGGATGCGCGCGATGTGGTGCTGGGTCACGTGTCCGCTTTCGTGCGCCAGCACCGAGGAGAGTTCGGACTCACTCTGCGTGAGGAGAATCAGGCCGGTGTTGACGCCGATGAAGCCACCGGGCAGCGCAAATGCGTTGATCTCGTTGTCGCGGATGGCGAACACCTCGAGGCTGGTCTTCGAATCGTCGCCGCTGGAAACGAGGCGGTAACCCAGATTGGTGAGATATTCGTTAAGCGGCGGGTCGTTAAGATAGCTCGGGTCGGCGCGGATCTCGCGCATGATGCTCTCGCCGAGTTGCCGCTCCTGCAGTGGTGAAAGAGTGGTTTGCGAGGCCTCTCCCAGCTCCGGCAAGCCGTCCGCCAGCGCACGCGGCATGAGCAAGAACAGCAAGATGATTAGATAGCTTAAACGCATGATGCTATGATAAAACTTTTCACGCAGAGTTCCTAATCGGCGCCTACAATTTTATGGCCAAAAAACTCACGCATTTCGATGCAATAGGCCAGGCGAGCATGGTGGATGTGGCGGAAAAAGACGAAACTCGCCGTATTGCGCGCGCTTGCGGCAGAATTGTCATGCTTCCCGCAACGCTCAAGAAAATCCTCGCGGGCAGCGCCAAGAAAGGCGATGTGCTGGGAGTCGCGCGGATTGCCGCAATCCAGGCGTCAAAGCGCGTTTCAGAACTGATACCGCTATGCCATCCCCTCGCTGTAACCAAGGTTGCGGTGGACTTCAGCGTGGACCAGGCAAATGCCGCGGTGGAATGCGTGGCGACGGCGGAAACCGTGGGACGCACCGGCGTGGAGATGGAAGCGCTCACCGCGGTGAGCGTGGGCTTGCTGACGATCTACGATATGTGCAAGGCGGTAGACCGCGGCATGCGCATGGAAGGCATCCGCCTGCTGCACAAACAAGGCGGCAAATCCGGGCTGTGGCGGGCCGACGAACTCAAGGTCGTTAGGCGTGACAAATCCTAGGCCGCAGGCGGACAACCATGGGGTTTCCTGCTGGCAATCGCGGCACCACGCGTACAAAGCGTCATACATCACCATGCCGTGTTCCAACATTTCCTGATCATTTGTGAAATTAACGGTGAACCAATTTACCCGGGGGGAACAAATTTTCTAGCGGGTGCCCATGATCCGGGATTTACGATACCATTATGAGGGTTTAACTGCTTTTTATTCCCGTATACGAACAGGTTTATGGATCAACTGCGTAGGATCTTCATGCAAAGCGCCGGTGCAATTGCCGCGGCATTTGTTGCCGGCCTTATCAAGCCGGTCAGCCTTTGGGCCGCCGCATGGAATAAACCGGCTTTTGAAGCCAGGGCGCTGGCCGATGCGCTGAAAGGCATTGGCGCAACCAACTCCACACCAAGCACTGACATCCTGATTAAGGCCCCCGACCTTGCCGAAAACGGCGCGCGGGTGCAGATCGAGGTAACCAGCAAAATTCCCGGCACGCAAACGATGGCAATCCTCGCGGAGAAAAACCCTTTCCCGCTGATTGCCAGCTTTGAGTTTGCCAACGGCGCGGAAGCGTTCGTTTCCACCTACATCAAAATGGGCGAATCGGCGAATGTTCGAGCCGTGGTGAACGCCGACGGCAAGATTTACACCGCAGCGAAAGAAGTCAAGGTGACCATTGGCGGCTGCGGCGCATAATATGCACAAATCGCACCTAACCCACCCCAGCTTTGTTGGAGACCGCTCGCAAATGCTCATTTACTTCCGTGTAAACTCCGCTTTGCTCGCGGCCTCCGCCTCGCTGGAGCGGCTTATGCATCAATTTGTGATTATTTTCATATGAGGACACGCTAAATGGCTGAGGCAATGAAAATCCGGGCGCAAATGCAAGGCGAAATCGCCGATATCAAGGTGCTCTTCAGCCACCCCATGGAAACCGGCCAACGCAAGGACGCCCAAGGCGAAGCAATCCCGATTCACTTCATCAAGCAGGTGACAGCCACACTCAACGGCAAGATAGTGCTGGATGCGCAATGGAGCCAGGGAATAGCCAGGAATCCTTTCCTCGGCTTCAAAATCAAGGGTGCCAAAGCCGGTGATAAAGTCAGCGTAAGCTGGGCCGACAACAAGGGCGAAGCCAATTCCATCGAGACCACCATTGCCGCAGCAAACTGACCCACTGCCGCGGGAAAATCTCTTAAAATTCCTGAAAAATGCCTGGCTCGTGCTGTTTGTGCTGGCGAGCCTGACATTTGTATTCAATTATTTTCAGCAGCAGTCCGATAAGTTTACGGCACCGCTGCAGTTTTCCGCGCCATACCTCGCCATCGCCGTGGCGTTACAGATTGTTTTCTGGATCAATGCCGCATGGTGTTGGGGCAAAATCATCTCGCTCACTACATCCGTAAAACTACCTCTGCTGGTGAGCGTTTCACATCTTGCTTTGACTACGCTGGGAAAATATTTTCCGGGGAAGGTATGGGGCATGGCGGCGCGCGCAACACTTATGAAGCAACAAGGCATTCGCATCAACAGCACTCTGCTCGCAACTTTCCATGAACAGGTAATTTTTCTGCATGCCGCTGTTATTTTATCCTGTGTTCTGCTGGCGGTTCTTGTCAGGACAGAATGGGCGTGGGCAATAGGCTTGCTGGGGATGGTCAGCATTCCTGTAGTCATGCTGTCCCAAGTCTATATGGTCAGACTATTTAATTTCCTGGCGCCCAAACTCTGGTTTAAAGACCAATTCGAAAGCTGGCGGAGTATTCCGAAAAAAAGCTATATTTTATTGTTGCTGGCGTATATGGGAGTATGGCTCTTGAGCGGGCTGGGCTTTGCCAGCATTTACTTCACTTTTTTCGGCGCCGACCTCAACGCTGAACTGCTTTTTGCGATGCTGCTTGCCAACGCAGTAGGTAATACCCTGGGCTTTCTTGCGCTGTTTGCGCCTGGCGGGATCGGCGTCAGAGAGGCGGTGGCAAGCGGGATTCTTGCCGGATTTATTCCGCTCAATGATGCAATCATGCTGAGCCTGCTATTCCGGCTATGGTTGACATTGTCCGAACTGCTGGGTGCGTTGACTTTACTGTGGCCCGGCATCAGATCATTCAGGGTGTAAGAAGGCGATGATTTCCTGTTTCATCGGCACCCGTGCGCAACTGATAAAAATGGCGCCGGTGATCCTGGAGATTGAAAGGCGCAGGCTGCCGTTCAGCCTGGTGCTCACCGGACAGCATGAAGAAACGATGGAACGGCTGCTGAACGATTTTGGCATTCACACACAGCGCAGTTATTTGTATCAGGGAAAAGAAATCACAGGTATTGCGCAAATGGGTATCTGGTTCGTGCGCTGCTTATGGAAATGCCTGCGTGAAACGGATAAGTTTGTTCCAGGTTCGGGCGTGAATAACGTCATGCTGGTCCACGGCGACACATTGTCGACGCTTCTCGGGGCGGTTGTCGGCAAACTGAGAGGCCTAACGGTAGCGCATATCGAGGCCGGGTTGCGATCCGGCAATATTTTTCATCCATTTCCCGAAGAGCTAACCCGCCGCGCAGTTTTCAGGTTGTCCGATCTGGCTTTTTGCCCGGGGAAATGGTCCTATAACAACATGGAAAAATACTCCGCGAGGCGGATTAATACCGGAGACAACACGCTGCTCGATGCGCTTGCAATCGCGCTCGCCGCGCCGCAAAAAATCGACGCGCCTTACGCGGAAAAAACCTACGGCGTCGTGTCCATCCATCGTTTTGAGAACATCTTCAGCCGGCGGCGGCTGGCCCGCATCATCCACCTGCTTGAAAAGGCTGCTGCGCAACATCCGCTGGTTTTTGTCCTGCACCCGGCAACGCGGAAAAAATTGAACCAGTTCGATATGCTGACACGTCTCGAATCCAACGCGCGCATCAAGCTGCTGCCGCGCATGGGGTATGTGGAGTTCGTCCAGATTATTCAGCGCGCCCGCTTTGTGATCACCGACGGCGGCAGCAACCAGGAAGAGCTGTCGTATCTGGGCATCCCCACCCTTCTCATGCGCAAGGCAACCGAACGGCAAGAGGGGCTTGCTACCACGGCAATCCTTTGCGCTTATAATGAACAAATACTCGAGCGGTTCCTGCGGGATTTGCCCAGCTTATCCTCCGTCAAGCCTCGTATAAACTCCGACTCGCCATCAAAAATAATCGTTGACCACCTTGGGCCTTACACCCCGCCATCTCCACCCGGTATTTGATGAAATTCGAAGAATCCAGTTATTGGCGGCAACGGGTAACGCGGGACGCCGACCTCGGGGTGGTGGGACACCGGTCCCTGGGACGCGGCTACAACGAGTATATTTACCGGCGCAGAACCGAGTGCCTGCTGGAGGTTTTGCGCCGGCTGGACATAAAACCCTCCCAGTGTAAGGTGCTGGATCTCGGCTGCGGCAGTGGCTATTATGCGGCATTCTGGAAAGAGCTCGGCGTATCCGAACTGACGGGAATAGACCTATCAGATGCCAGCGTCAGCCTTCTGCGGGAGAGGTTCCCGGAATATACGTTCCTGCAGGCCGACCTCACTCAGGCGGATGCCGCCGCGCGCATAGGCGGTCCTTATTCAATTGTCACCCTGTTTGACGTCATTTATCACATCAGCGACGACACAGCAGCACTAAACGCGCTGAAAACCGCCGCCGGCGCGCTAAAGCCAACCGGAGTGCTGCTGTTGTTTGAGCAGCTCGTGCCAAAGGACTATTCCCTGCTGCCGCATGTGAAATTCCGGGGTAAAATGAACCACCTGGTTTTGCTCCAGGCGGCAGGGCTGGAAATTGTCAGCCGGCAACCGCTGTTTGTGTTTCTGGCCCCGCCCGTGTATGGGTTCAAGGCGATCGATATCGTGGTCTCGAGTCTGTACAAGATTATCGGTGTATTCATCAAGAACCGGGAAAGCGCCGGCAGGCGGCTGGGCAAAGCTGTTTACACGCTGGATCAGTTTCTCCTAAAAAAAGGGGTCGACTCACCCAATCATGAACTTATCGTGCTTAGGAAGCGCGCTTCCGGCGGGCCCGCGTAGCCGACGCCTCTGCTGTAACGCCGTCTTGCATGCAGATTGATATCGTTATCCCGTGTTACCGCGTCAGCGCGCAAATTATCGGTGTGGTCACGCAAACGCTCAGACAGCATCAGGTGCGAAATATCATCGTGGTCGACGACGGTTGCCCGGAGCACAGCGGCCAGGTGGTGCGCAGTCATTTCCCCGATGAATCGCGGGTAGCGGTAATCGAGCACAAGACAAACCAAGGTGTGGGTGGCGCTGTGCTGAGCGGCTATGCGCGTGCCTTTGCGCATGGCGCCGATGCCGTAGTCAAGATAGACGGGGACGGGCAAATGGATCCGCAACTCATCCCGCTTCTGCTCGCGCCGATGCTGCAGGGAAAAGCCGATTACACCAAAGGCAACCGTTTTTTCAACCCTAAGCACCTTGATGGGATGCCCCGCAGGCGCCTTTTCGGCAATGCCATGCTATCGCTGGTCAACAAATTTTCCTCAGGTTATTGGTCCATCATGGATCCGACCAACGGTTTTACCGCCTTGCATCAAGCTGCCTACAGGCAATTGGACACCGAGAGCCTGGACCGTGGATATTTTTTTGAAAACGACATGCTGTTCCAGCTCGGCATCGCCAATGCCGTAGTGCTGGATGTGCCGATGCTTCCGCGTTACCGGGGTGAAACCAGCAGCTTGAATATCCCGCAGGTTATGCTGGAGTTTCCCGGAAAATATCTGAACCGGTTTCTCAAGCGCCTCGGATTCAAATACTTTGTCCGTGAATTCAACATCGCCTCCCTGGAAATCATATGCGGCATCCCTGCCATTATCGCAGGTCTCGCCTACGGCATTTACAATTGGGTCGCCCATATGCGCCTCGGCGAGGCCACCTCGGCCGGTACCGTGATGATCGTCGGCCTGCTGCTGTTAATGGGATTCCAGTTGCTGCTTTCCGCGGTGAATTACGACATTACCCACGAACCCAAGATTCCTCTTGCCCAAAACACAAAGCCAAGCCCGTCACAAAAATCTTGGGCTGAATAAAAAATGACTTTGTCGCTTCACTCCGGCTTGCCCAAAATCGACGATTATCAACGGCTGCTCCAAAGCGATTTGTTCAAGTCAATGGAGAGTTTTTCCAATGAGTTTGTGCGGTCGCAATCAGCATGCCTGAAAGGTTACCGCATGAAATGGGTTGCTGATCCGCTGCACCAATGGAGCAGGCAATGGGAATACCCGTTCGTATTCTCCAGAATTTCTGAATTTGCGGGAAATGCGGGGCCGCGGTTGAATATTCTGGATGCCGGCTCGGGCGTCACCTTCTTTCCTTTTTTCCTGTCGTCTCGCTTCAGCCACGCCGCCATATCCTGCTGCGATTACGATGAGACTTTGGAAGAGGTATACCGCAGGCTTAATGTCCATCTCCCGGCAACCGCGAAGTTTGTTCCGGGGGATTTGCGCCACCTGCCATTTCATAACAACGCTTTCGACATTGTATATTGCGTATCTGTGTTGGAGCATACCGATGCGTACCAAACCATCGTTTCGGAATTCAGGCGCGTGCTTAAGGAAGGAGGAATGCTGATCGTCACCTTTGATATTTCAGTTGATGGCGAAGCGGATATTTCACCCGAAAAAGCGGAGGAGTTGCTGGAAATACTTTACCGGCATTTTCCCCGCAGCAAGAAAGTAGTGTATGCAAACCTGAAGGAAAAAGTGCACGAACGGGATCTCGTGACGACCCATTTCATCCGAAAAATCAACCCAAGCCTTTTGCCATGGAAGTACCCGCTGCTTACTGCGATAAAACCGCTCGTCAAGCTGCGCCTGCCCAAAGCTCTATATCGCAACCTAACGTTCTATTGTCATTCGTTCAATTATTGAATCCCTTTTGAGATTTAAACCAATTTGATCGCGATAGACAAAGATTACCGTCGGCAGATGGAAGGTATTTACCGTGGCCTCCTGCAGCGCGTGGCCCCAGGGGAATACGACGAAAACGCCCTGCCATCGTACACTCACTCTAACCGGCTCATGGCCTGGCTGTTCTGGAAAAGAATAGATATCGCCCTGTGTTTCATGGGCGATATATCTGGAAAAACCGTTCTCGACTTTGGCTGCGGCGGGGCCGTGACTTTCAAATGCTTAACTCAAAAACGCTGCAGGATTGTAGGATGCGATGAGAATATATTGCTTGCGCAGCAAGTTTGCCGAGCCTTGAACATCAATGCCGAACTCTATGGGGATTTGTCTGCCATTGACGGCCGGAAATTTGATTATATTCTTGCGCTGGACGTGCTGGAACATATTGAAAACAGCGAAGCCCTGCTTAACAAATTCAAGGATATGATGCAGCCGGGCAGTAAAATCATTCTATCGGGACCTACAGAAAACTTCTGGTATAAGCTGGGGCGTAAACTTGCCGGGTTCAGCGGACATTATCATGTCAAAAACATCCACCAAATTGAACGCGAGTTCGGCGCAATGGGCTTCAGGGCCGAAAAAATCCGTACTTTGTATTATCCCTGCCCCTTATTTAGGGTAAGTCTGTGGAGCATGACATAAAGTTGTCAGAAATGGCCCGCTTTCATATTGACGGCAGCGGTATTAACTGTAGCTCTACTGTCACGCTTTTGAATGCTACTATGTGTTCCCAAGACGGCCCGTCATGAGTGACTGGGAAAATTCTTCCGCCACCGGTAAACACAACAGAAGGCACAGCTCATGAATTCAAAAATTCAGTCGCTCCTGCTCGGGATCGGTTTTCTTTCCCTGGCGGTGTTTTATTACGCCTTGGGATGGTCTCATGAGGTTTCCGGCGCGGGCGGGGATAGCGCCGGTTATCTGCTGGCAGCACAATATTTTTCGCCTTACCAGCCCGCCTCTCCGATACTCATCGAATACAGCAAGCAAATCATTTATCCGCCGCTTTTCCCATGGATTCTTGCCCTCGCGGGTGGCGGAGAAAGCACTCTTGTCGCGCACTTGGTCGTCATGACTTTTTTGCTCCTTGCGGTGCTGGTTCTGTTTCTCTGGATGCGGCACGAATCACTTTCCGTCTGGCTATGTGCCGCCGTCAGCCTGATTTTTGCATTAAGGGTTAACACCTACCTGCTTTCCCTCGATATTTGGACCGAAGACCCCTACATCTTTTTCAGCCTGCTTGCGATCCTAGGGGTCTGTCTTGCCACGCGTAAAGACAATCATAAATGGCTTTGGCTCGCCGCATTTGCTGTCGCTTGCGCAACTCTGGTTCGTACCGCCGCTCTTTCACTTTTACTGGCATTCTGGTTTTTTCTGGTGGTGCGCAGGCCGAAGAATTATTTATACTTGATGGTGGTTTCCGCGCTTCCCTTCGTGCTATGGGCCGTGATCAGCGCATCCACTCAAGTGGGGCTTTCGGGCTACACGCATTCATGGCTAATGGTTTATCTCGAAACCCCGCTGTTCCCGCTCATTCTCGATCAGCTTCAAAAAGGACTTGCAGCGGCGTTATTAACCTGGCGATTCGGGTGGCTTGGAGACAGCCAACCACCGGTCTTGGTTTTTGTCGTTACTGCCTTCGGTGCGATTTGCATTGCCGGCTGGCTCTACCGGCTGAGATACCTCAAATTTGACGCGATTTACCTTGCCATTTATTTAACTATGGTATTCGCCTGGCCCCATCCCGAGCCATTCCGCTATTTCTATGTAGTGAAGCCTGTTTTCCTCGCTCAGGGCTTCCTGCTGGTAAGCGGTCTCACTCAAAGTAGATTGCGGATGATTAATCCTGCAATGGTCCAGGCGGTTTTAGTGGCTATCCTCATGTTGACTTTATTGCCTTCTTTTGTCATCAATAGCCGTTATTTCCTGCAAGAAGTGCCTCCCGAAATCAGCGCTGGCAAACATTTAGCCGAGTGGTTTGATGATGATCGGAGAACGGCCGTTTTCAGCGCTTATTTTCATGCCCGCATGATTTCCCATCTGAAAGAAATCAATGCTCTTATTCCGGAAAACGAATGCGTTTACGCCATCAAGCCGACCCTCGTTACTTTTTACTCCCGGCGGTCCAGCTACGGTCCGCCAAAACTTGACGTAAGCGACCAGGAGTTCTGGCGGGGCATGGAAAAGTGTCGTTATGTTTATTTCCTGCCTTTTGAGAGTCCCTCGTATGGAGGAGAATCGTTCTACCCCCTTTCCCGGCTCGGACAGAGGGCAAAGATCATATCTATGAAAAAAATAGACCCGAACGACGAACTTCCTCCGGTCGGAATGCTGGCGGAAATAATAAAATAACGTCCGCGTGGAATAATAGGGCGAGTTTGCTTCTTTTGCGGTTACAGCTCGCGAAGGTTCGTCCGGATCCTGTCAATGTTCTCTGAAAAATCTTGACGGCTTTTCTCGGCCATTGCCTGCGCTCGCGCAAAATACTTCTCCGCTCTTACTTTGTCTTTGGCCTCGACCAGCCACTCGGTGGCGAGAAACAAGGGCGCAGGGTTTGAACCGTAAGCTTGAAAAGCCGTGTCCAGTGCCGCCAGCGCCGCCTCAAAATTTCCTGTTTCGTGGAGATAATGAGCTTTGTAAATGCACAATACCTGAATGCTTCTGTTGTTTATGACGCGCGCCCGCAGCGCCTGGTCCAACAGGCGCAAAAAATCCTCGTGGGAAAAAACGCACTCGCTATCCAGCCCCAAATTGGCGAGCTCAACCAGCCCTTGGAGTTCGTAGGTGGTGACCTTGTCTTTTGACTGGAACTGGATTTGGCCGAGGTCGTCATTGGACAGCCGCCCCGACTGGCGGCAGGAAACGTAAGCTCGCTGCAAATCAAATCCCTGACCCGCAAAACCGGCAAGCATTCTTCTGGCTCTATCAAATTCTCCATTTTCTGTGTAATCGCTGGCCAGATTGATTCTGAGTCGTGGCGATTGCGGATGTAGGACAAACATGCGTGTATACAGATCATGCCGCGTGGTCCATGTGTCAACATAACCGATAGTCACTGCCATGAACACACTAACGGCGGCCAACGCAAAAACATTCGCAACAATACGGTTGTTCAACCCTTTCCCCACCAGGCAGCATAGACTAAGCAAAATCCCGTACGAGGCGAGATAATTCCTGTGCTCAAACATGAGTTCCAGCGGAAAGATGGTGGATTCCAGCAAATGCGCCGCAAAGAAAAAAAAGATGCCGAACGCTGCGGCCTTGCTGAAACGGCGCAACCTCCAGCCCGCCGCCAAACCTCCGGCCAGTACAACCAGAGAAAGTAAGGTAGAGGGCGGCGACAACAACCCTTTTGAAACCGGAAAATCATCATGGAAGAAACCCAGATTGCCCGCTTGCGGAACAACCATCTGGTAAAGATAGTAAACCAGTACGCGAAACTGGGTGAGCAGCCTTTCATACAGCGTGAAGTTGCGTGCCTCATATCCGCGCAGCACCAGTTGATCGAAATGGGTTGTCAGCCAATACACTGCGATCAGCCCGGGTATCAGCAGGAACAACGTATAACACCAGGCGAGAACCCGCCGTGCACTGTGACCGCCCTTGAATCCGAAAAAGAAAACCTCAAGCAGGCAAGTCAATACGGGAAAAAGCAGGCCGCTTTCCTTGCTGAATACGGCGAGCGGAAAAAAAACCACAAAAGCCAGGACTATCCTGGCCCAGCCATAGGGTTGGCCAGCTAGCTGCTTTTCCCGCCCCAGCGTGTAACTCAGCAAGCCGGCAAAAACAAACAGCACGGATAGCTGAGTCATTCTTTGCACGGTATACAGGACCGTGCTCACCTGCAGTGGATGGAGCAGCCACAACCCCGCTGTTAGCAACGCCAGATAATGAACGTTGCGGCGAACTCTGCCGTCCTCCGCGGCGAGCAGCCGCGTGCTCAGAACGAACACCAGCGCCCCGATGAACAGATGGATTGCGACATTGGTGAATTTCCACCACCAGAAATTCCTCTCTGAGACGACGGCGTTAAAGATGAAACTCGCCATGGCCACGGGGCGCCCCAGCACCCCGCTTTCACTCAGCAGAAAACCGGTCCATGAACCTTTGCCGATATTCTCAAGTATTGGATCAAGCTGAGGGTAATCATCCAGAATCATGGGTCCGGACAGCCCTGGAAGGTAAATCAAGTAGGTAAGCAGCAGGGTCAGGCAAAGTAATAATGCGGCAACAAGGCCTGAGCGGGGCAGGCCCGCGGGTACAAAGTTATGAAATTTGTGCTCCATTGCCGTTTTTAGGCGCTTGCTCAGTACCGCCCCTTGGGCCTTATGCATTAAGGCTTGAGATCAGCTATTTGGTATCGCTGTCCTTGTAGTTCAGCATCGTGATCTGTTCCGATACCAGCCCGATCAGAAAAATCAGCACGGAAGTAATGAAAAGCAATGCACTCATATTGGTGAAGCGGTGAATCGTCAAGAAGGTATAAAGGTAATAACCCAATCCGGTGAGAAAAAAAATCAGACTGATCGGCATGAACAAGCGCAGTGGGGAGTAAAGCGTACCAATCTTGAAAATGATGAGCAGGAACCTTCCGCCGTCGCGCAATAAGCGGATATGACTTTTCCCGACCCGTTTCGGTGCGATGATTGGTACATACGCCACCGGGAGTCCGGCGCGGAAAAAACTCATGGTAATGGTCGTAGGATATGAAAACTCGTTGGGCAAAAGGTAAAGAAACTTGCGGAATTTATCCGCTTTAACCACTCTGAAACCCGAAGTCAAATCCTCAACGTCTTGCCCCACCATCCAGGTTGCCAGCTTGTTGTAAAAAGAATTGGCAAATGCGCGGTGGGCTCCTGCTTGTGATCCGCTGGTGCGCGCGCCCACCACCATTTCGAACCCTTGCTTGAATTTTTCCACAAGACCGGAAATATCCGATGGCTGATGTTGTCCGTCGGCGTCCATAAAAATCAGAATGTCGCCGGTGGCCGCTCGCGCCCCGCTTTTAACCGCAGCGCCGTTGCCCATGCTGTGGGGGTGAGCAATCACGCGCACGCTGTTGGCTTCACACACCGCCAAGGTTTGATCGGTGGAACCGTCGTCAACCACGATTATTTCCTCGTTGGCAAACAATTCGCGCAGCTGCGGCAGAAGCAACTCCAGCGCGGCGGCCTCGTTTTTTGCCGGAAGAATGATGCTGTAAACGGTCATTGGTATGCCTTGTTCCCCTCAGGCGTGCGCTCCAGCGCCGCTTCCCACATATCCAGTTCCGGCTCGTATATCCAGCGCGTGGACCAATGACGACGGTTGGCCTCGCGTGCCCTCTCCAGATAACGCCGGGCATCGTGATACAGGCCGGCGCTGGCCAGCCATTTCATCTGGATGAGCGCGTAATCGGGCTCAGGGTTGAGTTGAAAGGCCTGGTCCATGGCTTTCATCGCTGGATCGAGCAGACCCTCGGTCGCGTACAGCCTAGCCAGGAGCGCGTAAAGCAGATTGGCATGCAGCGTGTAGCGTGGATTTTGCTGCAAAGCCTCGATTGCCTGTTTCAATTCACTATAGCCCGGACGCTGGCACTCGTCTTTTTCGCGCCGCTGCACCATCCACTCCAGAGTCAACACCGGAACGCTTGAGTATGCGCTGATTCTGAGCCGGGCGGCCACTGCGTCCATCTCCGGCATGGGTAAATCGGGGTCTTTGCATCCCAGAACCAGCCAGTTCATGAAGCCGCGCGCATCCTGCGGATGCAGCTCGGTCATGTGTTGGAACACCTTGGCGGCTTCGGCATATTTTCCATCCACAATCCAGATGCCCGCGAGATATTCCTGGGCGCGGTTTGACATCGGCTTCTCGCTTGCCCAGACAACTGCTTGTTTAAACACGTTACCCCACAGCCGGCTCTCGTTCCAGGTCATCGCGCAAAACAGGACGAGCACAAGCATAGCAATGGCCGGAATCAGGCCCGGCAGCCGCATGCCCGGATGCTGGCGCAGCTGGCCGACGTAAAAAACCGCGGCAAACAGCGGCCCCGCCATGGGCAGATAGTTGCGGTGCTCGTAGTAAAGCTCGAGCGGGATTACGGTCGCTTCCAGCGCATGTCCCGCGAAAAACCACCCAATGGCGAAACTCAGCACGGCATGACGCAGCCGGTATTTTATCGCGACACCGAGCAAAGCCGCTATCTCCGCCAGCGCCAGCACCGTGGAGAGCGGCTCGAACAAGCCGCGCGAGATCGGATAGTCGTCATAAAGCAAGCCCAGTGACAGGGGCCGCGGGAGAAAAATCTTGCCGAGATATTCAATCAGGATGCGCGATTCGGTAAGCAGGCGCTCGGTAAGACTGAAATCGCGCAGTTGATAGCCGGCGAATATTGCCTCCCCCCGCAGGACGAGATAAGCCACAGCCAGCGCGAGCGGCAGGTAAACAAAAACGCTAAGCCAGATTTTCCAGCGGGGCGGCTTTGACAACTCCGCAAACAAGGTCGCTTCAATCACCCAGACATAGGCCGCGAGCATGATGCCGTTTTCCTTGCTCAAGCAAGCCAGCGTCATTCCGAAAACCATGCCGCAGGACGCCCATGCATAGCCGGCTCTAAGCTTGCCTGCGATGAGCATTTCCCGCCCGTACACAAAAGCCAACAGGCCGGCGAGCGTGAACAGCGCGCAAAGTTCGCTCATGCGCTGTATCACGTAGAGCACTGAGGAAATCTGTATCGGATGAAGCAGCCAGAAAGCGCTGGTGAAAAAAGCCAGGGTGAGCGCTTGTTTTTTCGAATAGGCGAGAATTTCGCCGATTTTTTTGAACAGCACGAACAGCAGGCAGCCATTGACCAGATGCAGGAGCAGATTGAAGAGCTTGAAAGCGCGGGCATCCATTGGCCAAGCGGAGTGCTGTGCGGCGAAAGTGAGCAGTGGCAGCGGCCTGCCGAGCGGCCCGGAAATACCTGACAGGACAAATTCCGCAATCTGCAGCAGACTCGCCGGCTCTTTGATGCGCTCCAAGCCCTTGAGATTCGGAAAGTCGTCGAGAAGAAAGCCTCCGCTCAGGCCGGGCCAGTACAACGCACATGCGGCAATCAGGAGCGCGAGAAGTCCGGCAACCGCGATTGTTCCGGGGCTCGCGTTCAGGCGCAACATCTTATTATTTTCATACTTCTGTACAAGGCGGTGTTTTGCAAAAAAAACCCGCCCAGTTTTCAGGGCGGGTTTTATAGTAAAAGCAGGCTTAAATTACCTGCACGCAGCCGGACGGTATCTTGGCAGAATTGTGGCTGTTGCGTCTGAGCAGATCCAGTTTTTGCCGCCATCCAAGGTCTTCAAGTACAAGGTCTTGCTTTGAATCAACGTGTTAACCCCGGTGGCTTTCATGGTCGCTCGCAGCCACATCGGGCCGGAGATACCCATTCCAATGGTCATGGCAATGCCCGACACGTATTTGCCGATGGTATTGCCCATCACTGAAGATGACGCCAG
>DATDGC010000091.1:0-37154 GCA_036522275.1 Burkholderiales bacterium
CCGAGTCCGGGGCGCACTACGAAGCCGAGGAGCGCAACGACGCAGACGCCGTATTTTACCGCAACCCGGATGGGACGGCTGCCGCGACACGGTCAGCGAAGCTTGGGGTGTGGGAGCGGAAGCATGAGCGCCCCGTTTAACAGTGTTTCTTGCGGCAGCTTGCGCCCCTTCCCGCGCCACGCTGCGCGAGACCGAGTCCGGGGCGCCTTTCCGGGCGGTCTGCTTTGTCGCTCGGCTTGCCAAGGGGGATGGCCATTGGCTGCACCTCGCTTCGCGCATCCCATCCCGGAAAGCCTCCGTCGCAACCGCGCAGGACTTAATCAGAGGTTCCTTAGCCGATAGTGTCTAAGTAGTTGGGCACCCCGAGAAAGCACCGCTCCGAGGAACGTGAGGGAAACGTGGAATGCTTGGCGAGTGCCGGCGAGTTAGGGTGGGTAAGGTTAGAAAAAGGCTAATTTTTACAACTGTTAATTATCAGGTTCCGGGTTCGAGCCCTGGTCGGGGGAGCACAACAGCAATAGAGAAATTACGACTGCTTGAATCCCCGTCATTGACCTTGTTGACGATACGGCGGATACTTTACGAGCTTGGACGGGGTTAACCCGATCCCGGCAGCCGGAGCTGGTGCAGTGTAGTTAGGAGCACAAGACCGCCGTGTATAGCGCTTAATCAGTTGTGCAATCATGGGGTGCCTTACCACAGCGTATCCCATATAAAAGCAAGCGTCCCCTATATAATAAATAGATAATCGTATTCCTTGCTGCTATCGGATCGCTAGAAGGCGGAAATAGTGTCCGGCAACTTCGAGAAACCCAAAATCATAAGGAGGGTACTATGTCACAAATGGGCGCTTTGTCTCTAAGCATCGGCGTTCTGGGAGGTATAGCTGCTTGGGTATTTCTTTCCTTGGGGGGCATCCTCATCTGGGCAGCATTCATAGGCTGGGCATGCTTTTTCCATACGGGCGGCGACAACAATGCCCTGCGCAACACCATAGTGGGCAACATCTTCGGGTCTGTCTGGGCCTGGATCGCGGCAATGATCATTCTGTCGGTCCCGCTCGCGGACAAATTGACGTTGCCGTTGTGGGCAGGCATCGTAGTTGGCGTTACGGTCTGGGTGATCTGCTACTCAGCCACCATCAAGGCGTTTTCCGTGATACCGGCGAATGTCTACGGATACGCGGCCACGTTCGCTTTCCTTCTGCAGACACCTGACACGCTGAGTGTCTCGAACCTGACGTCGCTCAGCTTCGACAACGCTGTCATCGCGGTATCGGTCTCGATGGCAATCGGCGCTGTCCTGGGCTTGGCCTCAGCTAAGGGCGCTGCCGCGCTCAAAGGTGGCGCCGCATAGATCTTAAGGCAGAACCATCCGGGCTGGATGCGAACCGGTGCTGCTCCACAGCGGAGTTCAAAACCCCGGGAATTATGTTACGGAAATGAGCGCCGAGGGGCATACCTCCCTCGGCGTTTGCTTTTGGAAAATCGTAATTGGTGGAGGCGGGGGGAATCGAACCCCCGTCCGCAAGCCCTCTACATGCAGTTCTACATACTTAGTCAGGCTGTTTGTTTTAACCGGTGCGCCGCCAGCCGACGGGCTGCGCCACGGCGAGTTACCTATGTTTTAGTGCTTGCTCAAAGTAACCCTGAGCAGCACGATCTCATGTAAATGACTCTGTTGTCGGTTGCCCGACCCGGCCCATGAGCGATCCGGTGCAGAGTCCAGCCGGGATTAAGCGGCTAGAACGTAACGCTCGTCGTTCGCGTTTAGTTGCTTTCCAGTGGATTTGCGAGGGAACTGGTCCTCGGTATGCCCTGCGCTGCTTTGCGACCTACGTCGAAGCCAAGTCGCCCCCAGTACAAATGGAGTGAGCAGGAACCGTAAAGTTCACTGCACGACGCCATTCTAGCAAATAAACCCTCTCTAGAGATAACGCAGCAGTTCTTGCGGCGAGTTAATAAGTGCATCCGCGCCCCAGCTTTCCGGGTGTGCGCCATTCCCCAGGTAGCCATACAGGACAACCACCACCTGCATTTTTGCAGCACGCGCCGCCTGGACATCGCGCTCATCATCGCCTACATACACGCAGTCTCCGGCCGGTACGCCCATTTCGCGGCTGGCGTGGAGCAGCGGCTCGGGATGGGGTTTGAAATTGCTGCAGGTATCGCCGCTGACAATGCAAGCTGCGCGCTCGGCGAGTTGCAGTTTCTCCAGCAAAGGCAGGGTGAAACGTTCGATCTTGTTGGTGACTACACCCCAGGGCAAGCCTCTTTTTTCGAGTTCGCACAGCAGTTCAGCGATGCCGGGGAAAAGCCGTGTCTCATGGCACAGCCGCTTTGCATACAAATCGAGAAACTCTTCGCGCATCGAAATGAAGTCGGCGTCCTCGGGTGTGAGGTCGAACCCAATCTTCATCAACCCCCGCCCGCCTTGCGAAACGTAAGGCCGGATGGCCTGCAGAGGCAGCGCGGGAAGCCTGTGTATTTCGCGCTGGCGGTTGAGGGCAAATCCCAGATCAGGAGCAGTGTCGGCGAGCGTGCCGTCGAGGTCAAACAGCATGCCCTTAATCATTGCGCCGGCAGTGCATGATGTAGTTGATGTCGGTATCCGCACCCAGCGAATAGATTTTGCTGAATGGGTTGTAGCTCATGCCGGTGAGCTGTTTCACGGTAAGCCCGGTGTCGCGGCAGAAGCGTGCAAGCTTGGAAGGTTTGACGAATTTGGTGTAATTGTGTGTGCCGCGCGGCAGGAGCCTCAGTACATACTCTGCGCCGATGACCGTGAAAAGATAGGATTTTAGATTGCGGTTGATGGTGGAAAAAAATACATGACCGCCCGGTTTGACCAGTTCGGCGCAGGCTTGCACCGTGCTCGCGGGCTCGGGCACGTGCTCGAGGATTTCCATGCAGGTGACGACATCGTAGTGCTGCGGCTGCTGGCGCGCCAGCTCTTCTGCCGCAATCTTGCGGTAATCTACCTGGTTGCCGGTTTCAAGAAGATGCAGCTGCGCTACTTTCAGCGCTTTTTCGCTAAGATCGATGCCGGTGACTTTGGCGCCGCGTACCGCCATGCTTTCCGCGAGAATCCCTCCGCCGCAGCCGACATCCAGCACGGTCTTGCCTTTGAGACCCGTGAGCTTGTCAATGTAATCGAGGCGCAGCGGATTGATGTCGTGCAGCGGCTTGAACTCGGCTTCCGGGTCCCACCAGCGGTGCGCGAGCTCATTGAATTTTACAAGCTCTTGGGGATCGACGTTCATGCTTTTATGCTACACCGATTTTTTCCTGCCAGTAGCGTGCTTTGGCTGCGAGTTCTTGTGCGCTCAGCGTGGTAAGTTGACGGTTATCGAGCAACAACTTTCCGTTCACCCAGACATGGCTTACCTGCTCGCGGCCTGCGGCATAAACCAGGTGCGACACCGGGTCGAAGCAGGGCGACAGCTCGAGTCCGGAGAAATCCACTGCGGTGATGTCCGCTGCCTTGCCTTGCACCAGCGAGCCAATTTTGCTGTCCAAACCGAGAGCCCTGGCGCCGTTAAGAGTGGCCATTTGCAAGGCCTGGTGCGCGGGCAGCGCATCGGCTCTGCTGCTTACTGCCTTGGTGAGCATCGCGGCAAGGCGCATTTCCTCGAACAGGTCCAGGCGATTATTGCTTGCCGCGCCATCGCTGCCCAGCCCCACGTTGATGCCGTGATCCAGTAACGAAGCAACCGGCGCAAAGCCGCTGGCGAGTTTCAGGTTGGATGACGGACAATGTGCGACATTACAGGATTGGTTCGCCAGCAGCGCGATTTCCTGGGAAGTCAAATGCACCGCATGCACGGCAATGAAATTGGGGCCTAGCAATCCCAGCTTATGCAGCCGCTCAAGCGGCCGTATCTTGTATTGCTCCAGACTTTGCTGGATTTCATGCTGTGTTTCCTGCAGATGAATGTGAATCGGCAGGTCAAGCTGCTGCGCGTAGGTGAGCAGTTTCTTAAACGTTTTGTCGCTCACCGTGTAGGGCGCGTGCGGCGCCATGCAAAACGACAGCAAAGGCTGGGAACGCAGCTCATCGCGCGCCGCCAGCCCTTTGTTGAGGTAATCCTCGGGGTCGCCGGCGTAGTTGCTTGGAAACTCGATGACGATGATGCCGATGGCGGCGCGCATGCCGGCAGTTACTGCCGCTTTCGCCGCCGCTTCGGGAAAGAAGTACATGTCGTTGAAACAGGTGATGCCGCCGCGCAGCATCTCGGCGCAGGCGAGCAGCGTGCCGTCATGCACGAATTGCTGCGAGACATGCTTGGCTTCAGCAGGCCAGATGTGCTGGTTAAGCCATTCCATCAGAGGCAAATCGTCGGCGAGTCCGCGCATCAGCGTCATCGCCGCGTGCGTATGCAGATTGATGAGTCCCGGAATCAGCGCGTGGTTTTCCAGCTGAACAACCCGGTCGCCGTGAAATTGCGCGTGCGCTTTCCCAGTGGGAAGAATCGCCTCAATTATTCCGTCGCGGATGGCAAGGGAATGCCGGCGCAACACCGCGCGCGGCTCGACTGGAATCACCCAGCCGGCGTCTATTAAAGTATCTGTTTGCTGCATCGTTCGTCCAAATAAAAAAGCCCCAAGGAACCTCTGATTAAGTCCTTCGCGGATTGCGTTGCTGGCAAAATTAGGATGGATGCGAGGCGCGCAACGAAGGTCGTACTCGAAGTACGACACCGAGGAGCGCAACGCGGCAGACGCCGCATTTTGCCGCAACCCGGAGGGACGGGGCAATCCGTGCGCAAGGCGTTGTTGTTCGTCGCTGGTTTGGCCTCCACCAAACGGCGCTCCTCACGCCTCGCCTTGCACCCGGATTGCGCACTGTCGCAACCGCGTAGGGCTAAATCAGAGGTTCCCTAGCAGGGCTTTCATTGTAACTGCGTTTGTGCTTATTTTCCTTACTCGATGATGGCTGTCACATCGACGTCCACGCGGCGATCGGGCTGCAGGCACTCGATGAGCTGTTTGCGCTTCAAGTTTTTGCATTGATCCTTGGTCGTTACGGGCTCGGTCGATCCTTTGCCAATTGCGTTAATGGTGTGAGCGTGAACGCCATGCTCAACGAGGTAATCTGCTACCACTTGGGCGCGTTTTTCAGAGAGCTTCTGGTTGTAAGCAGGGGGGCCAAGCCGGTCGGTGTGGCCCACGACGGTAATCGTTTCATATTCGGCGCTCTGCAATCTGCTCGCGATATCGGAAAGCAAATTTTGGCCGCGCGGGCGCAATTCCGCCTTGTTGAAATCGAAGAACGCGTCGGCGGAAAGCGTAATATGTTCCGGCGGCGGCGGCGGGGTTGGCTCGGGTATTACCGCTACAGGCTCGGGAGCTGGCGTCGGCTCCTCAACCAGGGGTGGTGGTGGCGATGGCTCGCACAGTTCTTTCGGCATCAGATCCTTGTCACATGCACAGCCGAGTGGAAACTCCGCCCCGGGTAAGATGGTCTCTGCCGCAAGCTTTGCTGTCCAGAAGCCGGTCCTCCAGCACAGGCCGGCGCCGCTACGAGCGAGAACCCCACGCTGATCGATCAGATAAGGCATGACGCCGCTTGGGGTTTGCGCGAGTGCTGCGGAGGCGCCCATGCCCAGGGTCGCTACTGCGGCCACGACAAAAACCGGCTTTGAAAATTGTCCAATCATAAATTTCCCCTTTCAATGGTTTGAAACTATCGTTGATCAGCGTGGAAAAGAAGATGGTGGGAAACGGCTCCTTGGCGCCCATAGTACTACAAATTCGCATTATTTTGCAATTTCAGACCCTGTTTTTCGGTGTCCTCGCGGGGCTTCCCTTAGATACATGCTACTTGGCCTTAACCCTTCGCGCATGATAAAATTTATAAGTTTAATTTGCTGCAATTTCAGCCCTAATAATCATCTAAAAAACACACCATTTCATGGACCAATTCGCCAAAGAAATCCTGCCAGTCAGCCTCGAAGAGGAAATGCGCCGCTCGTATCTCGATTACGCCATGAGCGTGATTGTGGGGCGGGCGCTGCCGGATGTGCGCGACGGCCTAAAACCCGTGCACCGGCGCGTGCTTTTTGCCATGCACGAAGCCAATAACGTGTGGAACCGTCCCTATGTGAAGTGCGCGCGCATCGTCGGTGAAGTGCTCGGCAAGTACCACCCGCATGGGGACACCGCGACCTACGAAGCCCTGGTGCGCATGGCGCAGGATTTTTCCATGCGCTACACGCTGATTGACGGGCAGGGCAACTTTGGCTCGGTGGACGGCGATGCGCCTGCGGCCTACCGCTATACCGAATGCCGCATGGAGCGGATTTCCTCGGAGATCCTGGAGGACATTGACAAGGAAACCGTGGATTTTGCGCCCAATTACGACGGCAAAGAGCAGGAACCCACGGTTTTGCCGACCAAGGTTCCGAATCTGCTGGTCAATGGTTCATCCGGAATCGCGGTGGGCATGGCGACCAATATTCCGCCGCACAACCTGAACGAAGTGGTGGATGGCTGTCTGTCCCTCCTTGAGAACCCGCAGATCGATCTCGAGGAATTGATTAAAACTATTCCGGCGCCGGATTTCCCCACCGCCGGCATCATTTACGGCATTTCCGGTGTGAGGGAAGGCTACCGCACCGGGCGCGGGCGGATAGTGATACGCGCCCGAACGCATTTCGAAGAGAAGGACAAGGGTAGTCATCAGTTGATTATCGTTGACGAGCTTCCTTACCAGGTGAACAAAGCCGCCCTGCTCATCAGAATCGGCGAATTGGTGCGCGACAAGAAAATCGAGGGCATTGCTGATTTGCGCGATGAGTCGGACAGATCCGGCATGCGCGTGGTGATTGAACTCAAGCGCGGCGAGAATCCCGATGTGGTGCTGAATAACCTGTACAAAGAAACGCAGTTGCAGGACACCTTCGGCATGAACATGGTGGCGCTGGTGGACAACCAGCCGCGCCTGCTAAATCTCAAGGAGCTTCTTGAATCTTTCCTGCGTCACCGCCGCGAAGTAGTGACGCGGCGCACGGCGTTCGAATTGCGCAAAGCGCGCGAGCGCGCGCATATTCTGGAAGGCTTGGCTGTCGCGCTCTCCAACGTGGACGAAATCATCGGGCTCATCAAGGCTGCGGAATCGCCGCCGGTGGCGAAAACACAATTGATGGCGCGCCACTGGCGTTCCAAGTTGGTCGAGGACATGCTGCAACGTGCGAGTTCCGACGCTTCGCGTCCGGAGGGACTCGCCCCCGAATTCGGCCTGCGCAAGCAGGGCTATTTCCTGTCTGATGCGCAAGCCCAGGCGATTCTGGAATTGCGTCTGCAGCGCCTGACCGGCCTGGAGCAGGACAAAATCGTCACCGAATACAAGGAAGTGATGGAAAAGATCACCGACCTCATGGATGTGCTGGCGAAACGCGAACGCATCACCCACGTCATCGCCGAGGAACTCGCAGCGGTTAAAGAGCAATATGGCGACGAGCGCCGCAGTGAGATCGTGGTGGATACCCAGGACCTGGCAATGGAAGACTTGATTGCCTCGGAGGACGTCGTAGTCACCCTATCGCATGGCGGCTACATGAAATCACAGCCGATTGCCGATTACCGGGCGCAGAAACGCGGTGGGCGCGGCAAGCAGGCGGCGACCACCAAGGAAGACGATTTCATAGATAACCTGTTTATCGCCAATACTCACGACTATATTCTTTGCTTCTCCAACCGCGGCAGGATCTACTGGCTCAAAGTTTACAATGTGCCGCAGGGCAGCCGCGCCAGCCGCGGCAAGCCCATCGTCAATCTCGTGCCGCTGATGGAACATGAGAAGATTACCGCGGTTTTGCCGGTCAAGGAATTCGACGACCAGCACTTCGTATTCATGGCAACCGCCAAAGGCACGGTCAAAAAGACCGCGCTCTCGGCATTTTCCCGGCCGATGGCGAAAGGCATTATTGCGGTGAACCTGGAAGACGGGGACTACCTGATCGGAGTGGCGCTCACTGACGGCAAGCAGGACATCATGCTGTTCTCGGACGGCGGCAAGGCAGTGCGTTTTGACGAGCAGGGGGTACGCTCGATGGGCCGCACAGCGGCGGGTGTGCGCGGCATGAAGCTCGCCAATGACCAGCATGTGATTTCATTGCTTACCGCGCAGGATGAAACGCGGTCGGTGCTGACCGCGACCGAAAACGGTTTCGGCAAGCGCACGTCGATTGCCGAGTACACGCGTCACGGCCGCGGCACGCGAGGCATGATCGCGATTCAAACATCCGAGCGCAATGGCAAGGTGGTGGCGGCGACGCTGGTGAATAAAGAGGATGAACTCATGTTGATTACCACCGGCGGCGTGCTGATCCGCACCCGCGTTTCGGAAATCCGAGAAATGAGCCGTTCTACTCAGGGCGTGACACTGATCAACCTCGGAGAAGGTGAAAAGCTTGCAGGCCTGGGAAAAGTCGTGGAGAGGGATGAGGAGGAAGGAACCTCTGATTAAGTCCTCCGCGGATTGCGTTGCAGGTAAAATGCGGATGGATGCAAGGCGCGCGACGAAGGTCGTAGCCTGGACTACGAAGCCGAGGAGCACAACGACGCAGACGCCGCATTTTGCCGCAACCCGGAGGGACGGGGCAATCCGTGCGCATGGTTTTGTTGTTCGTCGCTGGTTTGGCCTTCACCAAACGGCGCTCCTCACGCCTCGCCCTGCATCCGGATTGCATGACCGTCGCAACCGCGTGGGACTTAATCAGAGGTTCCCTAATGAATGATGTAAAAGGAATTACCGCAACAACACGCATCTACAACTTCAGTCCCGGCCCGGCCATGTTGTCCGGGGAGGTGCTGGAGCGTGCGCGCGAGGAAATGCTGGATTGGCATGGCAGTGGCATGTCGGTGATGGAAATGAGCCACCGCGGCAAGGAATTCATGGCCATCGCCTCCCAGGCCGAAGTGGACTTGCGCGAACTGATGCGCATTCCTGCCCAATACAAAGTGCTGTTCCTGCAAGGCGGCGCCACCCTGCAGTTTGCCATGGCGCCGATCAACCTGTTGCGCGGCAAAAAATCTGCTGACTATATTTATACCGGTGAATGGTCGAAGAAGGCGATAGCCGAGGCAAAAAAATTTTGCACGGTAAATATTGCGGCTTCATCGGAAGACGCAAAGTTTAACTACGCACCGACGCAGGATCAGTGGCGGCTTGATCCCAACGCAGCCTATGTGCATTACACGCCGAACGAAACCATAGGCGGTGTGGAGTTTCAGTGGATTCCCGATACCGGCAGAGTTCCGCTGGTGGCCGACATGTCTTCGAACATACTGTCGCGCGCGGTGGAGGTAAACCGTTTTGGGCTGATTTATGCCGGCGCGCAGAAGAACATCGGCCCTGCGGGGCTGACCATCGTCATTGTCCGCGAAGACCTGATAGGGCGGGCGCTACCGGGCACGCCGGCAATGCTGGATTACAAAGTGCAGGCGGACAACGATTCGATGTACAACACTCCGCCGGCTTATGCGCTTTACATCGCCGGGCTCACCTTCCAGTGGCTGAAAAAGAACGGCGGCATCACTGCGATGGAAAAGCGCAACATAGAAAAAGCCGGGATGCTTTACGATTTTCTCGATAACAGCCGGTTTTTCCGCAACCATGTGAGAAAGAGTGACCGTTCACGCATGAATGTGCCGTTTACCCTCAAGAATACCGCGCTCGAGGAAGATTTTCTAATACAAGCGAGAGCGCGAGGAATGGTACAGCTTAAAGGACATCGTTTGGTGGGTGGCATGCGTGCATCTATTTATAACGCGATGCCGATCGAGGGCGTGCAAACGCTGGTGGAGTTTATGCGTGACTTCGAGGAAAAGCATGGTTGAGACGCTTATGAACAAATTCAAGAGCAATATGGCTTATACTCTGACTGGCGTTAATTATGAGCGACGAGCTTAAAAAACTGCGGGCAAGCATCGATGCGCTGGATCAGCAGTTGCTTGAGCTCGTCAACCGCCGCGCCGCGCATGCCCATTCCATTGGCCAGCTCAAGAACGGGATAGTCTACCGTCCCGAACGCGAGGCGCAGATATTGCGGCGGATCAAGGAGGCCAACCCCGGACCGCTCTCCGACGAGACCGTGGCGCGGCTGTTCCGGGAAATCATGTCGGCCTGCCTGGCGCTGGAAAAACCCATGGCTGTCACTTACCTCGGGCCGCAGGGAACGTTCAGCGAAGCCGCCGCAATCAAGCATTTCGGCCACGCCGCGAATGCTATCGCCTGCACTTCGATAGACGAAGTGCTGCACAAGGTGGAAGCCGGCGAAGTAGATTACGCGGTGGCACCGGTGGAAAACTCCACCGAAGGCGCGGTCGGCAGGACGCTCGATTTGATGCTCGCCACCCCGCTTAAAATCTGCGGCGAAGTGGTATTGCGCGTGCACCAGCATTTGCTGCGCAAAACCAGGGGGCTCAAGAACATCAAGCGAATTTATTCGCACTCGCAATCGTTCGCTCAATGCCATGAATGGCTGAACTTGAATCTTCCTGATGTTCAGCGGGTGCAAGTGGCGAGCAACGCCGAAGCGGCGCGCCTTGCGGGCAAGGATAAGGGAAGTTGCGCGATTGCAGGAGAAATGGCGGCTGAACACTACGGCCTGAACATCCTGGCCAAGAATATCGAAGACGAGCCGAACAACACCACGCGCTTCTGGATACTCGGCGTACATGATGCCGCGCCATCCGGAAAAGACAAGACCTCGCTGGTGATGTCCAGCAAAAATATTCCGGGAGCGGTGCACCAGCTGCTGACGCCGCTTGCGCGTTATGGCGTGAGCATGAGCAAGCTGGAGTCGCGCCCTTCGCGCACCGGGCTTTGGGAATACGTGTTCTTTGTCGACATCGAAGGGCACCAGCAGGAAGAGAATGTGGCAAAGGCGCTTGCCGAACTTGGCGAAAAAGCCGCTTTCATGAAAATCCTCGGCTCGTACCCCGCGGCAGTGCTTTAAACCTTGCCGTCCGCAACACCTTTTAGAGAATAGACCACATGGATTTGTGCGACCTCGCTCCTCCCTATATCCGGGCCATGGCGGCTTACCAGCCGGGGAAGCCGATTTCCGAACTCGAGCGCGAGCTGGGGCTGAAAGATATCGTCAAGCTTGCGTCCAACGAAAACCCGCTGGGCGCCAGTCCCAAGGCGCTCTCTGCGATACGCGATGTGCTGTCTGAAATCGCGCGTTATCCCGACGGCAATGGTTTCGCACTGAAGCAAGCCCTGTCCGCCCGGCTTAAAGTCAATCCCGAGCAGATTGTGCTGGGCAACGGCTCGAACGATGTGCTGGAACTCGCGGCGCGCGCATTTCTTTCACTTGGAACACAAGCGATTTACTCGCAACATGCGTTTGTTGTATATCGCTTGGCCACGCAGGCGTGTGGTGCGCAAGGAATCGAGGCGCCGGCAAAAAATTTCGGCCACGATACGGAGGCGATGCTACAAGCGGTGACCGCGCAGACGCGCATCGTATTTATCGCCAATCCTAACAATCCGACGGGCACGCTGCTCCCCGCCGCTGAGTTGTTGGCTTTTTTGCGACGCTTGCCCAAACAAGTGCTGCTGGTGCTGGACGAGGCGTATAACGAGTATTTGCCTGATGAGCTGAAAGCCCCCAGCGTGACCTGGCTTCAGGAATTTTCCAATCTGGTCGTAACGCGCACATTTTCCAAAGCCTATGGCTTGGCCGGCCTGCGCGTGGGTTATGCTCTGGCGCATGCTGGAGTGGCCGACTTGATGAACCGCGTGCGCCAGCCGTTCAATGTCAACAGCGCCTCGCAGGCGGCTGCGGTTGCAGCGCTCGATGATCATGAATTTGTCAAGCAAAGCTACCAGCTCAACCAGCACGGCATGACGCAGATTACGCAAAGCTTTAAGCGTTTGGGAATCCGCTTTATTCCGTCCTATGGAAATTTTGTTTGTTTCCATGTGGGTGATGCAAGCGCCCTGTATCAACGTCTGCTGCGGCGCGGGGTAATCGTGCGCCCCATCGCCGATTACGGGATGCCGGAATGGCTGCGGGTAAGCATTGGGCTACCCGAAGAAAACGAAAAGTTTTTGCAGGCTTTAGAAAATTTACGTAAAGCGGCATAAAATGGCGAGATCCCTGTTAAACAAGCTGGTGATATTTGGCGTCGGCCTGATCGGCGGCTCATTTGCGCTGGCACTTAAACGTGCCGGGGCGGTGCGGCACGTCATCGGCTTTGGGCGCAGCGAGGCCAATCTGCGTCTTGCGCTGAAGCGCGGCGTGATTGATGAAATCGGCACCAGCCTGTCGCGTGCTTTGCATGACGCGGATGTGGTGCTGCTCGCCATGCCGGTGGGGCGGATGCAGCCGGTCATGAAGCGGATTGCGCCGCATCTCTCGGCGCATACGGTAGTGACCGACGCCGGCAGCACCAAGCAGGATGTGGTGGCTTCTGCCCGGAGAAACATTTCAAAGCACCTCAAAAACTTTGTTCCGGCGCACCCGATTGCGGGAGCAGAACTCAGCGGAGTGCGGGCGGCGACCGCGGATTTGTTCCAGAGCCGCAATCTGGTTATCACACCGCTCAAGGAGACCGATACAAAAGCGCTAAAGCGGGTCAAGGACGCGTGGCTTATGTGCGGAGCAAAAATCAGCGAAATGACGCCGCGCCGGCACGACGAGGTGTTTGCCGCAGTGAGCCATTTACCGCATCTTCTCGCTTACGGGCTGGTGAATGTCATTGCCGGCAAGCCCAATGCAAAAGAGCTTTTTAAATACGCCGCGGGCGGCTTTCGCGATTTCACGCGCATCGCCGGCAGTTCTCCCGAAATGTGGCGCGATATTGCACTTGCCAACCGCAAAATCCTGCTCAAGGAATTGGCGGCCTACCAAAAACAATTAAAACAGGTGGCCACGCTGCTGCAAAAAGGCGACGGCAAGGCGCTGGAAAGAATTCTTACCCGCGCACGCAACGCACGGCAGAAGTGGCTACTGTAAGTATGCCTCTCGATTACCGTGTCGAACCGGGCGGCGTTTTGGCGGGCAGCCTGCGCGTACCGGGCGACAAATCCATTTCCCACCGCAGCATCATGCTGGGCTCCGTCGCCGAAGGCGTGACTGAAATCAGCGGATTTCTCGAAGGCGAAGATACGCTTGCCACCATGAATGCGTTGCGTGCCATGGGCGTGCGCATCGACAGGCCTGCACAGGGAAAAGTCCTGGTACATGGCGCGGGGTTGCGCGGGCTGAAAGCCCCGAAAAAAGTGCTGGATTGCGGCAACTCCGGTACTTCGATGCGCTTGCTGTGCGGATTGCTTGCCGGCCAGTCCTTTAATTGCGAATTGACGGGGGACGACAGTTTACTCCAACGGCCCATGCAGCGTGTATCGGCTCCTTTGCGGGAAATGGGGGCGGATATTGTCACCGCGCGCAACGGCATGCCGCCGCTCAAGCTGCGCGGCGTATCCGAATTGCGCGGGATCAATTACGCAATACCCGTGGCGAGCGCACAGGTGAAATCCGCGCTGCTGCTCGCCGGGCTTTATGCGCGGGGCCGTACTTGTGTTACCGAGCCGGCGCCGACCCGCGACCACACTGAGCGCATGTTGCAAGGTTTCGGCTATGCGGTGGAGCGGGACGGCAACACAATTTGCGTGAGCGGCGGCGGCAAATTGAAACCAACAAATATCGAAGTGCCGGCGGATATTTCTTCGGCGGCGTTTTTCATGGTCGGGGCAAGCATCGCGCCGGGTTCCGATGTCACGCTCATGCATGTCGGCGTCAATCCCACCCGCACCGGAGTGATTGAGATTTTGCGCTTGATGGGGGCGGATATTACTTTGCTTGATCAGCGTAATGTCGCGGGTGAAGCGGTGGCGAATGTGCGAGTGTGCCATTCCCGTCTCAAAGGCATCGTGATTCCTCGCGGATTGGTGTCGCTGGCGATAGATGAATTCCCGGTTTTGTTTGTCGCAGCAGCCAGCGCCGAAGGGGAAACGGTGCTTACCGGCGCGGAAGAACTGAGAGTCAAGGAAAGCGACCGCATCCAGGTGATGGCGGACGGGCTGTGCAAGCTGGGCGTTGCGGCGCAGCCTGCTCCTGATGGCATGCGTATCCGGGGCGGAGCTTATTCAGGAGGAGCAATTGAAAGCCATTCCGACCATCGCGTAGCCATGGCATTTGCCATTGCCGCCTTGCGCGCTGCAAGCCCTGTCACCATCCTTGATTGCGCCAACGTGGCGACATCGTTTCCTGGCTTTGTGAAACTTGCAATGACGGCGGGATTGAAAATTTCAGAAAACCTTAACCGCGGAGGACGCTAAGAACGCAGAGGAAAGCCAAGAAAATAGTTTTCCATTCCTTACCCCGGCGTCCTCTGCGGTGAAAAGAACTTTTATGAGAGAACTTGGCAATATCCCAGTCATCGCCATAGACGGCCCTTCGGCCTCAGGCAAGGGCACGGTGGCGCAGCGGGTGGCGCGCGAGCTGGGGTTTCATTATCTGGACAGCGGATCGCTCTATCGCCTGGTGGCGCTGGCTGCGCAAAAGCGCGGGGTAGCATTGGATAATGAAGCAACGCTTGCCGAATTGGCACAAAACCTGCCGCTGGAGTTTCAAGGCGAGGAGATCTTGCTGGACGGCGCGCGGGTTACCGACGAAATCCGCTCTGAAATGTGTGCTGCAGGCGCTTCCAGGGTTGCTGCGCTTCCCAAAGTGAGGCTGGCTTTGCTTAAGAGGCAGCGGGCATTCCGCAAACCTCCAGGCTTAGTCGCTGAAGGCCGTGACATGAGCTCCACGGTATTTCCCGATGCAAGGCTTAAGGTCTTTCTCACAGCCAGTCACGAAGCGCGTGCCGAGCGCAGATATAAACAGTTGATGGAAAAAGGAATGTATGCTAGCATTTCAACCCTTTTGCAGGAAATTAAAGAACGCGACGCCCGTGACAGCGAGCGCCCAATTGCTCCCCTGCGGCAGGATGCCGGTGCCGGCTTGCTGGATACCACTGCGCTTGGCGTCGAGGAATCGGTTGCCGAAGTTATCGCAAGGTATCGCGCTCTAGTATCGTGAGTTTTTAAGTGCTCGAGGTTTGCCAAAACCTCAGGCTGTGTTTAACCAACCCCCGTCTCCAAGACGGGCTTACAGGTGTTAGTGTAATGACAGTTACTGCTTCCCCGGCTTCAGATACTCCTGAAAATTTCGCCGCGTTATTTGAAGAAAGCCTGACCCGTCAGGAAATGCGCATCGGCGAGGTGATTACCGCCGAAGTCATGCGCGTGGACATGAATTATGTGGTAGTGAACGCCGGCCTTAAATCCGAAAGCTATATTGCGGTAGAAGAATTCCATAACGACAAAAGCGAGGTCGAAGTCAAACCGGGCGATTTTGTCGAAGTCGCCATCGAGGCTTTGGAAGACGGTTATGGCGAAACCAGGCTTTCGCGCGAAAAAGCCAAACGTCTCGCGGCTTGGCATCAGCTCGAAGTGGCCCTCGAGCAAGGCACTCTGGTGCGCGGATTGATCAACGGCAAAGTCAAAGGCGGGCTCACCGTCATGGTGAACGGCATACGCGCTTTCCTGCCCGGCTCATTGGTGGATATCCGCCCGGTGAAGGACACCAATCCCTACGAAGGCAAGGAAATGGAATTCAAGGTGATCAAGCTCGACCGCAAGCGCAACAACGTGGTGGTATCGCGCCGCGCGGTGCTCGAAGCAAGCCAAGGCGCGGAGCGCCAGGCATTTTTGCAAAGCTTGCAGGAAGGAGCGGTGGTCAAGGGCGTGGTAAAAAACATCACCGATTATGGCGCGTTTGTGGACTTGGGTGGCATTGACGGCCTGCTGCATATCACCGATCTAGCCTGGCGCCGCATACGGCATCCTTCCGAAATGCTTGCCGTGGGGGATGAGGTGGAAGCCAAAGTGCTCAAGTTTGACCAGGAAAAGAACCGTGTGTCGCTGGGACTGAAACAACTGGGTGATGACCCGTGGGTCGGGCTCTCCCGTCGCTATCCGCAGGGCACGCGCCTGTTTGGCAAAGTGAGCAATCTTACCGATTACGGCGCATTCGTGGAAATCGAGCAGGGCATTGAAGGCCTGGTGCATGTGTCGGAAATGGACTGGACCAACAAGAATGTTCACCCGTCCCGCGTGGTGCAGCTCGGCGATGAAGTGGAAGTGATGATTCTGGAAATAGATGAAGAACGCCGCCGCATTTCGCTGGGCATGAAGCAGTGCAAGCCTAATCCGTGGGAAGAATTCGCTCTTAACCACAAGAAGAACGACCGGGTGCGCGGGCAAATTAAGTCCATCACCGATTTTGGCATATTCATCGGCCTGCCAGGCGGCATAGACGGGCTGGTGCACTTATCTGACCTGTCGTGGACTCAGCCCGGTGAACAGGCGGTGCGCAACTATAAAAAAGGCGACGAAATTGAAGCGGTGGTGCTATCCATTGACGTCGAGCGCGAACGCATCTCGCTGGGCATCAAGCAACTGGACGGCGATCCGTTTACCAGCTATATTGCCACGCACGATAAAAACAGCATCGTGACCGGCAAGGTAAAATCAATTGACGCCAAGGGCGCGGTGATTGCGGTGGATACCGATGTAGAAGGGTATCTCCGCGCTTCTGAAGTCTCTCACGATCGGGTTGAAGACATCCGCACCCATCTTAAGGAAGGCGATGAAGTCAAAGCGATGATCATCAATATTGACCGCAAGAATCGCAGCATCAATCTGTCGATCAAAGCCAAGGACCTCGCCGAAGGATCGGAAGCAATGCAGAAAGTGGCAACTGAAAGCGCTGCCAATACCGGCACCACCAATCTGGGCGCGCTGCTGAAAGCGAAGCTGGATGTGAAAAATACCGAACAATGAAGGAAAACTCATGACCAAGTCCGAGCTGATTGCTAAATTGGCGGCGCGTTATCCGCAACTGGTGACAAAAGATGCGGAACTTGCCGTGAAAATGGTTTTAGACGCGATGACCAAAAGCCTGGCCCAGGGCAACCGCATCGAAATCAGGGGCTTTGGCAGCTTTGGCTTAAACTACCGCCCGCCGCGTATCGGGCGCAATCCGAAGTCCGGAGAGAAAGTGAAAGTGCCGGAAAAATATGTGCCGCATTTCAAGGCGGGCAAGGAATTGCGTGAACGCGTTGATGTAAAAAAATAAGAAGAGTTGTCGTTAGCCAATCCCTAGGCGGCATCTTGCAACATGCCGCCTTTTTTACATATTGAGTTCGCCGCGGATTTATGCGCTATCTATCGTGGTTGATTAAAATTATTCTGTTCCTGTTGTTACTCAGTTTTGCGGTGAGAAATACTGAAACTGCGGTATTGCGTTATTACTTTGGCTACGAATGGCAGGCGCCGTTGGTGTTAATCCTGCTGGTATTTTTCTGCGCGGGCGCGGCGGTGGGGATCATCGCCAGCCTGAGTTACATCTTCAGGCAAAGACGCGAGATGCTGTCGCTCAAACGCGAACTGCGCATGAAAGGGCAAGAGAACAGACAAACCGCGCAATGATGTTTAATTTGGCCAATTTGATGTTCCTGGATACCTTATTCCGTAGTTTCCAATACTGAGATGGAAATTGAATTCTGGTGGCTGCTCGCACTCCCGCTGTTTTTCAGCCTGGGCTGGATTACCGCGCGTATTGACATCAAGCAATTGCTGTTGGAATCGCGCGCACTGCCGATTTCTTATTTCAAAGGGTTGAATTTCCTGCTCAACGAACAGCCGGACAAAGCGATAGAAGCGTTCATCGAAGTGGTCAAGGTTGACCCGAAAACGGTGGAATTGCATTTCGCTTTGGGCAATCTGTTCCGGCGCCGCGGCGAGGTGGAGCGCGCCATACGCATGCATCAGAACCTGGCGGAGCGCGCTGATTTGGGGCAGGACCAAAAACTGAACGCCATGTTCGAGCTGGCTAAGGATTATCTCAAGGCAGGACTGCTTGACCGCGCAGAAGAATTATTCAGCAAGCTGCAAAACACGCCGCATGCGGAAGCCGCATCGAAGCATCTTCTGGAAATTTACCAGCAGGAAAAAGATTGGTCGAAAGCAATTCAGATTGCGCAGCAGCTCGACAAAATCACCAACCAGTCGCACCAGAAAGAAATCGCCAACTTTTACTGCGAACTGGCAGCCAACGAAATCACGCATTCCAGGCTGCAGAATGCCAGACCTCATCTCGATGCGGCGTTGGCGGTTCACCGCAAATGCGTGCGTGCCAACATCCTGATAGGCGACTTGGAGATGCTGGAAAAGCGGTATGAAACGGCAATTGAGGCCTGGAAGCGCATCGAAACACAGAACCCGGTGTATCTTTCGCTGGTTGCGGAAAAACTGCTCAATGCCTACCGCCATCTCGACAAACCGGATGAAGGGCTGCAATTGCTGCGCGGTTATCTTTCCAACTATCCTTCGCTGGATTTGTTGAACGTGGTATTTCAGGCAACCCTGACACGCCACGGCGCGGAGCCCGCCTATCAGCTGGTGCGTTATGAGATGAAGCGCGCGCCCACTTTGCTTGGTTTGGACAAACTGCTGGAAGCGCAAATGCTGGAGGCGCCGCTTGAGCGCCGTCATGATTTGGAACTGATGAAAAATCTGGTGCACAGCCACACCCGCAGCCTGGCTATGTACCGCTGTGAAAATTGCGGGTTCCGGGCAAGGCAGTTTTATTGGCATTGCCCGGCTTGCGGTGGCTGGGAGACTTATCCACCACGCAGTACCGAAGAGGATGAACTGGCGGCATGAATGAACCCAGGATCATCGTTGCGCTGGATTATCCCGGCGCGCAATCCGCTTTGCAGTTTGTGAACCGGGTCGAGCCTCGAGCCTGCCGCTTAAAGGTAGGCCAAGAATTATTCACTGCCGCCGGACCGCAACTGATCGAACAATTGGTGCAGCGCGGATTCGACGTGTTCCTGGATTTGAAGTTTCACGACATTCCGCATACCGTTGCGCAGGCATGCAAGGCTGCTTCCAAGCTCGGTGTGTGGATGCTGAGCGTGCATGCGCTGGGAGGAAGAGTTATGCTCGCAGCGGCGCGCGAAGCGCTGCAGGGATTCACGCAACGGCCGAGACTGGTCGCGGTTACCGTGCTTACCAGCATAAAAAACGAGGAGCTTGGGGAAATCGGCGTAAGCGGTAAACTGAACGAAGCGGTGCTGCAGTTGGCCGGGCTTGCCCATGACAGCGGTCTGGACGGCGTGGTGTGCTCGGCGCAGGAAGCACCGGATTTGCGCAAGCAATTCGGCCACAAGTTTTGCCTGGTGACCCCCGGTATTCGCTCTGCGAGGGTTGCTGAGGATGATCAGCAGCGGGTGACGACCCCGCGGCGGGCAATGGAGAACGGCGCCGATTATCTGGTCATCGGCCGTCCGATTACCCAGGCACAGGACCCGCTCAAGGCATTGCAGGAAATTAACCAGGAAATTGCCAAGAGTGGAAAACAAAAATGAAAAAAACAAACACCCGTAAAAAATTCTCTCCCGCCGCGCTGGCTAAAGCACGCCTGCTGGTGGTGGGCGACGCCATGCTCGACCGCTATTGGTATGGCGAGGTCGACCGCATTTCGCCTGAGGCGCCGGTACCCATCGTAAGAATTGACCCAAAGAAGGAAGAGGAGCGACCGGGCGGTGCGGCAAATGTTGCATGCAATGCGGCGGCACTTGGCGCGCAAGTGACCCTGCTTTCGGTCGTGGGCGTGGACGAGCCTGGAGCCCGGCTGGAAAATCTGCTTAAGCGCAAACGCGTCCGTGCCTTGTTGCACCATGACCGTAGCATCATGACTACGGTCAAGCTGCGAGTGGTAGCGCGCCACCAGCAGCTGGTTCGAGTGGATTTCGAGACCTCGCCTAGCCATGAAGTGCTTGCTTCCAAGCTTGCCGACTTTGAAAAAAAACTGCCAGCATGTGATGTGGTGATCCTATCCGATTACGGGAAAGGGGGGCTCAAGCACATCGCGCGCATGATTGCGCTTGCCAACCGTGCCGGGAAGACCGTGCTGGTCGACCCCAAGGGCAACGATTACGAACAATATCGCAACGCCACCATGCTTACCCCTAACCGCGTCGAATTCCAGCAGATGGTGGGGGTCTGGAAAAGCGACAAAGAGTTCGCCGCCAAGGCCCGGCAATTGATGCGAAAACTCAATCTCAAGGCGCTGCTGGTGACCCGAGGCGAGGAGGGCATGACGCTGTTCAGTAACGGCGGCATGCTGAAGGTGCGGGCGCAGGCGCGCGAAGTCTTTGACGTAAGCGGCGCCGGGGATACGGTGATTGCCGCGCTGGGAGTCATGCTGGCAAGCGGTGCGGATTTGCACGATGCCGTGCGCATCGCCAACCGCGCCGCAGGCATTGTGGTAGGCAAGCTTGGCACGGCGGTGGTGCACCGCGAAGAGCTGTTTGGGAGTTAAGGAGAGTCCATCATGTACATTGTTGTAACCGGAGCTGCCGGGTTTATCGGTTCAAATCTGGTCAAAGCGTTAAATCAGCGCGGTGAAACCAACATCCTTGCAGTGGATGAGCTGAAACCCGCCGACAAATTCATCAATCTGGTTGATTGCGAAATCGCTGATTATCTCGATAAGGACGCTTTTCTCGAGCGCTTGGTTGAAGGGGAACTCGATGACGCGGTCAGCGCCGTCCTGCACCAGGGCGCGTGTACCGATACCACCGAGAGTGATGGCCGCTACATGATGCGGAACAATTACCGTTATTCGGTGCAGCTGCTGGAGTATTGTCAGAACGAGGACGTGCCTTTTATTTATGCTTCCTCAGCCGCGGTATACGGCGCAGGCGAGGTATTCAAGGAAGCGCGCGAACATGAAGCGCCGCTTAATATTTATGGGTATTCCAAGTTTTTATTTGACCAAATGGTACGGCGCAGGCTGGTAGAGCGCAGCGCGCAAATTGCCGGCTTGCGCTATTTTAACGTTTACGGTCCACGCGAGCGCCATAAGGAAAAAATGGCTTCTGTCGCTTTGCATTTCTTTGACGAATATAGCGCAACCGGAAAGGTAAAACTGTTTCAGGGCAGCGGAGGCTACACTGATGGCGAGCAGCGGCGTGACTTCATATCGGTTGAGGATGTCATCAAAGTTAACCTGTTTTTCCTCGATAATTCCGGGAAATCGGGGATTTTCAACGTTGGTACCGGGACGTCACAGACCTTCAACGAAGTAGCAGTAGCCACGGTCAATGCTTGCCGCGAGGGTGAGCCCCATTTGAGCCTGAAGCAAATGCAAGGACAGAGTATCATTCACTACATCCCTTTCCCGGAAATCCTGCACGGCAAGTACCAGAATTATACCCAGGCGGATATTGACGCCTTGCGCAGCGCCGGCTATTACGAGCCTTTCCTGAATGTGCAGCAGGGTGTTGCCCGCTATGTCGAGCAGTTGTTGAAACAGGCATAAGCGCGCTTTCCAGCCGGCTTTGGCAACTTCGACGCAGCATCGGGTATGATAATGGTCGGTGCTTGTTAAAAGAACTGCATGTATAAAACCATAGAGCAATTTGTCGGCGATACCCCGCTGGTTGGGTTAAAGCGCATTCCCGGAAAAACCAGCAACATCATCTTGGTCAAGCTGGAGGGCGATAACCCGGCAGGGTCGGTGAAAGACCGCCCGGCGCTTTCCATGATCGTGCGCGCCCAAGCGCGCGGTGACATTAAACCGGGGGATACTTTGATCGAGGCGACCAGCGGCAATACCGGGATCGCGCTGGCGATGGCGGCGGCGATGATGGGCTACCGCATGGTGCTGGTGATGCCGGAGCATTTGAGCGTGGAGCGGCGGCAGACCATGCGGGCTTTCGGCGCAGAATTTGTGCTCACGCCGGAAAAAGGGGGGATGGAGGCGGCGAGAGACACCGCTGAGCGCATGCGTGATGAAGGGCAAGGCATCATTCTCGATCAGTTCGCCAATCCGGATAATCCGCTCTCCCATTACGAAGGCACCGGCCCTGAAATCTGGCGCGACACTAATGGAAAGATTACCCATTTTGTGAGCAGCATGGGCACTACCGGCACCATCATGGGCTGCTCGCGTTTCTTCAAGGAAAAAAACCCAGCGATCCAAATCATCGGTTGCGAGCCTACGGAAGGTTCGCAAATACCTGGCATACGTAAATGGCCGGAAGCGTATCTCCCCAAAATTTTTGATCGTAAGCGGGTTGATCGCGTCATTGAGGTGAGCCAGCAGGACGCCGAGGAAATGACGCGCCGGCTTGCCCGCGAAGAAGGCATCTTCGCTGGCATCTCTTCCGGCGGCGCGCTGTGGGCGGCGCTGCAGGTTTCCGCGGAAGTGGAAAATGCGGTGATCGTGTCCATCGTGTGTGACCGCGGCGACCGTTATTTGTCAACCGGCGTGTTCCCGGCGTAATCAATGATGCCTGTTCTTGCCTTTGACATCGAGACGATTCCGGACGTCGAGGGCTTACGCACGCTCCACGCACTGGGTCCCGAGATCGCAGCGAACGACATTGCTGAAATGGCTTTCCAGCGCCGCCGCCAGTCGAGCGGCAGCGATTTTCTGCCGCTGCATCTGCATCGCGTGGTGGCCATTGCCTGCGTCCTGCGCGACCGGGACGGCTTCACGGTCTGGTCTTTAGGCGAGGCAAAGGCCGCGGAGGCTGATCTCATCCGGCGTTTTTTTGACGGCATCGAAAAATACACTCCGCAGCTGGTTTCCTGGAACGGCGGCGGCTTCGATTTGCCGGTACTGCATTATCGCAGCCTGATTCACGGCATCCCTGCTGCGCGCTACTGGAACCTGGGTGAGGACGACAAGGAGTTCAAGTGGAACAATTACATCAGCCGCTACCATCTGCGCCATCTGGATTTAATGGATTTGCTCGCGCTTTACCAGCCGCGCAATTACGTCCCGCTTGATGAAATGGCCAAACTCATCGGTTTTCCAGGCAAGCTGGGAATGGATGGGTCAAAAGTGTGGGATGCCTTCCAGAAAGGCAAAACCGACTCGATTCGCAATTACTGCGAGACTGACGCCGCGAATACTTATCTGCTTTATTTGCGCTTTCAATTGGTGCGCGGAGCATTCAGTGAAGAGCAGTACCGGCGCGAATCCGAACTGGTGCGGGCGAGCTTAAGCAAGAGCCACGAGCCGCATTGGCGCGAATTTTTGAGCGAATGGCGCGCCGCCTGATTCACGGATTTGCAATTGTTCACCGAAGCCGTCATTGAGTCCCTGGACCAGGAAGGCCGCGGCATCGCACATGTTGAAGGCAAGGTTGCCTTTATCGAAGATGCGTTGCCGGGCGAAGCGGTCGTTTACTCGGCGTACCGTAAAAAACCGAACTATGAGCTCGGCAGGGCAGAGCACATCCAGCGCTCAAGCTCCATTCGGGTGACGCCGCGCTGCCGCTACTTTGGCACATGCGGTGGCTGCAGCATGCAGCATCTTGACGCAAAGGCCCAGGTTGCTGCGAAGCAGCGCATTCTTGAAGACAATCTCTGGCACATCGGCAAAGTCAAAGCGGAAATGCTGTTGCCTGCGATCTACGGCCCGTCATGGGAATATCGGCAGCGCGCGCGGCTTGCGGCGCGCTATGTGGCGAAGAAAGGCGGCGTGCTGGTGGGCTTTCACGAGAAGCGCAGCAGTTTTGTTGCCGATATGCAAAGCTGCGAAATCCTGCCCCGCCGGATTTCAGAGCTGCTCAATCCATTGCGTGAGTTGATTGCTTCATTATCGCTGCGCGACCGAATACCGCAACTGGAATTGGCGATAGGGGAAGCCGTAGATGTGCTGGTGCTGCGCGTCCTGGATGAGCTGAATAATGGCGACAAGGAATCACTCAAAACATTTGCCGACCGTCACCGGGTGCAGTTTTACCTGCAGCCGGGAGGGCCAGAATCAGCGCATGCTTTTTACCCGGAGAATATGCCCGGGCTTTATTACACGCTGCCCGAGTTCAACTTGACCATGGCGTTTCATCCCACCGAGTACACTCAGGTCAACCACGCGATGAACCGCATGCTGGTGCGTCGTGCCATGCAATTGCTTGATCCGGCGCCCCAGGAGCGGATCGCCGATTTGTTCTGTGGTTTGGGAAATTTCACTTTGCCGGCGGCGCGCAGCGGGGCGGTTGTGACGGGTATAGAGGGCGATCTGGAACTGGCGCGCCGCGCCGCCGAAAACGCTGCGCGGAATGGTTTATTGGAAACAACCGATTTCCATGTCGCAAATCTGTTTGAAGTGACCGAGGCTTCTATGGCAAGCTACGGCCGCTTTGACAAAATGTTGCTTGACCCTCCGCGCGATGGCGCGGTGGCGGTAGTGAAAGCGCTAGGGGACAGCACACCGTCGCGCATCGTCTATATTTCCTGCAATCCGGCGACGCTGGCGCGGGACGCGGCAGTGCTGGTGCACGCAAAAAATTATCAGCTCAAGGCGGCGGGGGTCGTCAACATGTTCCCGCACACTTCGCACATCGAATCCATCGCGCTGTTCGAGCGGGCAAAATAAAAAGGCGGGCACATGCCCGCCTTTTACATAAGTTGCTTGCGTTTAGTCTCGCTGACCGGAAAAAGCCAATAGCAGGTTCAGCAGGTTGATGAAGATATTATAGATGTCGAGATAGATTTTCAGCGTGGCCATGACATAGTTGGTTTCGCCGCCATGGACGATTTGGCTTATGTCATACAGGATGTAACCTGAGAACAGCAGAATCACCAGCGCGGAAATCGTCATGGAGGCCACGGGAACCTGGAAAAATAGATTGGCGATGGAAGCGATAATCAGAAGAATCAGCCCGACCATCAGAAACTTGCCCATGAAGCTGAAATCCTTCTTGGTAACGGTGGCGATTCCCGCCAAGGTGAAGAAAATCAACCCGGTTCCCCCGGCGGCCACTCCCACCAATTGCCCGCCGTTTCTGAATTGCAGGGCATATTGCAGCATCGGTCCCAGCCACCAGCCCATCACAAAAGTGAAGGCCAACAGCAATACCACACCCCAAATGCTGTTGCGCGCAGCACTCACCGCGAACATCAGCCCGAACATTGCCGCCAGCATCAGCAGCGGTCCCATGATCGGGGATTGCGCAAGGAATGAGAAATTGGTTGCGGTTCCGGCGATTGCGCCGATCACCGTTGGAATCATGGTCAACCCCAGCATCATGTAGGTATTGCGCAATACCTTGTGCTGGACCAGCGCTAGTTGTGTCGTTTGCGCGCTTAACTGAATATCCGGTTGCATTGAAACTGCTCCTTGGTAAACTTGAGCACATGCTCAGTGACTAAGACTACTCGGCCCCGGTAAAAGTTGCAAGCCGGTTAGCAGCTTGGCAAAACTACTGCGCGGCCGATCTGCGGTGTTGCGTGCTCGCTCAAGGCTCGCCGTACTTCCCTGTACTGTCTCACCTTTCGCTCGCCCGCGCCTAGCATCTCGGCCTGCTCGTGACGTTTTGCATCAAGCTGCCAACCAAAACAAAGTGTTAGAATATGGTGCGCTTGCACAGGTTATGCGGGAGCTAAAACCGTTTGCGTTAAAATGGTTTACGGAAGGTTGGCCGAGCGGTTTATGGCACCGGTCTTGGAGCATGCGCAGCCTGCTCCAGTGAAGGCTAACCTGCTTGCAGGTTATGCCGGAGCTAAAACCGGCAGGTATCCAGTAGTGATAAACGGAAGGTTGGCCGAGCGGTTGAAGGCACCGGTCTTGAAAACCGGCAGAGGCGCAAGCCTCTCGTGAGTTCGAATCTCACACCTTCCGCCAATTCACTTTATGGTTTTGCCTGGTTTCGTAGGCTTGCAAATTGCAGTAAGCAAGGCGCAGCAGGGGAGTTTGCAGCTTGTACTCGCGCGCCCTGCGCAGCATGTCGCCGATGATGTGCTCGCCTTCCGTCTTGCCGTTGCGCTCGATGTCGCGCAGCATCGAAGCCGCCATCACCGAGCCGCGCTCAGTCAGCACCTTTCGCGACCACGCCAGATGTTCTTCTCGCGGCGCGTAGCCTGATGTCACCGCAACATTCTTGCATTCGTCCAGCATTTCCAAAATGATTGCCTCGCCTTCGGCTGTTTCCATGATGGCACCGATGGGTGCGCGCATCAGGCAGGTGGTTCCGGCAAGCGCGGCGAGAAACACGAATTTTTCCCACATGTCGAGATCAATGGTTTCGCTGAGCAAGTAACTGACGGAAGTCTTCGCAAACTCGGCCTCAAGCGTTTTGCAGCGGGCGCTTTTCACACCCGAACGCTCGCCGAAAATGATTTTATGCACCGGGTAGAGGTGATGAATTTCGCCGTTCTCCGTGAGCGTTGCGGCAATCTGGCAGGTCCCGCCCAGTACCCGCTCTGCGCTGAATTTTTTACCCAGCGTTTCCATGTGGGCCACGCCGTTCAGCAACGGCAGGATCGCTGTGCCTTTCTCAACCGCGGGGGCGATGGCGCCTGTTGCGCTGTCAAGGTCATAAGCCTTGCAGGCGAGGATAACGAGATCATAACCTGGAGCCAGCTGTTCAGGCAGCACGCAGGCGACCTTCTGCTTGATGTCGCCGTGAGGGCTGCGCACCACCAAGCCGTGTTCCTTGAGTTGAGCGGCGCGCCGCGGACGGACCAGGAAAACCACATCGGCGCCGCTTTCAGCGAGCCGGCCGCCAAAATATCCTCCGACCGCTCCCGCGCCCAGCACCAGGATTTTCATTTCAAATCCGCTTGTACCGCATCCGCCCAGCAGTTTGGTGTCTCATACAAACGGATGCGTTCGAGGCGCAGATGGTTACCATAGGTGTCCTGGTAAGCACGAGCAAGAATCCTGAAAGCTTCAAGCGCCAGATTTTCTGCGGTAGGCGTGGCTTTAAGTAAAACGGTTTTATGCTTCGGAAGCGAATTCAGGAAATTAACCACTGCGGTGTCTCCGCTGTAGACCAGAAAGGCGTGATCCCAAACATCAACCAAATGCTTCCTGGCAACATCTCCGACCCGAGCAAAATCCATCACCATGCCGTTTTCCGACGCGCCTTTCTTTTCGATGACATCACCGGAAAGCGTGATTTCAATCGCGTAACGGTGGCCGTGCAAATGACGGCACTGGCTGTCATGTTCGGGAATGCGGTGCCCGGCATCAAATTCCAGGCGGCGGGTAATGAGAACCTGTCTCGACAATACCCGCGTGCTGCGTTGCTTGCCAGAAAGCGATGACTGCAAGGCGCGAGGAGGCCGCATAGCCAACCCTATGCAACGACGAGCAACACCGCAGGCGCGGTTTCTGGCCGCAACCCTACGGGACGGGGCGATTTTGAGCCATTTCGTCGTTGCTCGCCGCTTATTTGGAATAACCAAACTGCGCGGCTTGCGCCTAGAACTGACACCAAAATCGCCGCCGTCGCACACGTGAGCATTGTCGAGACAGGTTCTATCATCTTGTTTTGAATTCCCTCATAATGTCTAGGAATTATAACATTCTCACGTGCGCCCCATCATGGGGCCGATACTCATGCAAGTAACGCAAAGACTCAGTATTTCCGACCACAGCCGTGAAGCCGCTGGGCTGACTTATGTGTACCCGGTCATCTCGCGCAGGGCGGGCGGCGTTTCGGTGGGAATTAACCTTAATCCCAATAATGCCTGTAACTGGCGTTGCATCTATTGCCAGGTTCCTGATCTTAAACGCGGCGCAGCGCCAGCGATTGACCTGCACAAGCTCGACGGTGAGCTGCGCGGTTTTTTGCGCGAATTGCAGTCGGGCGATTTCATGGAGAGCAAAGTGCCGCCTGAAGCGCGCCGCATCAACGATATCGCGATATCAGGCAACGGCGAGCCGACCAGCTCTAAACAGTTTGCCGAGGTTGTGGATCTGATAGCAAAAGTGATTGAGGATTGCGGGTTGAAAAACAAGATTAAGCTGGTGCTGATCACCAACGGCAGCCTGATGCATCGCACCACAGTGCAAAAAGGCCTGATGAAAATGAAAGGGCTTAACGGCGAAGTGTGGTTCAAGCTGGATTCGGCGACCGCTGCTGGCATGCGCCGGATAAACGGCACTCAAAAGACGCCGGAACAAATGCTGCAAAACCTGCGCATCGCCGCATCATTATGCCCGACCTGGCTGCAGACCTGCGTGTTTGCGCTCGACGTAAAGCCGCCTTCTCCGGCGGAACGGACGGCCTACCTTAAGTTCGTAGGAGGCCTGAAACGCAACAGAGTGGCGGTGGAAGGGGTGTTGCTTTACGGATTGGCGCGTCCTTCAATGCAACCACAGGCGCCGCGTCTTACGGCATTGCCAAAAGAATGGCTGGACGAATTCGCGCGCGCGATACGCTTATCAGGCTTGCCGGTCAGGGTGAGTGAATGATTTCAATTTTGCGCGCGCCTGGTTTTTGCGCGGGCGGCATTTTTCAGCTTGTTGTAAAGGTCGGGATGGGAGGACTTCATGTATTCGATGACCTGAAAGTCTTCTTTTTTGACCTTGTTCAGGTCAATCTGCTCGACATGCACCAGCCGCAACAATTTCCTTATCGGCCAGGGAATGTTACGGCCATTCTCGTAGCGCGAGCCTCCGCTTTGCGTGACCCCGATTTTGCTCCAGAACTGCTGCTGGTTAAGGCCCAATCTGCGGCGTATTTCACGAGGGTTGAGGATCTTGTCGAATACTCTCATGGCAGTGTTGATTCCGGGTTGGGGTTGCGTGTCGTTTTTCCGCTTCCGCGTTTTCAGTAATGTAATTATTTTTTTCCGTCTGCGCAACAGCACAGGCAAGTGGGAGCGGTCGTTCTCGTTATTTCTTTCAAAATGAGGTAAAATGCCGCCCTTTAAATTATTCCCGTGAATGCAGCATGGCACTGATCGTACAGAAATACGGCGGTACTTCGCTAGGAAATATCGAACGCATCAAAAGCGTGGCGCAGCGCGTCGCCCGCTTCAAGGCGCAAGGCCACCAGATTGTAGTGGTGGTATCAGCCATGAGCGGCGAAACCGACCGGCTTATCAATCTCGCCAAGCAGATTCAGGCGCACCCTGATCCGCGCGAATTCGATGTCATGGTATCCACCGGAGAGCAGGTGTCCGTAGCTCTCCTGTCAATGGCGTTGATGGATCTCGGGCTGAAGGCGCGCAGCTACACCGGTGCACAGGTGAAGATTCTCACCGATAACGCCCACACCAAGGCGCGCATTCTGAATATTGATGAAACCAATCTGCACAATGATTTGCAGGCAGGGTACGTGGTGGTGGTGGCTGGCTTCCAGGGTGTGGATGAGAAGGGTAATATCACCACCCTGGGGCGCGGTGGCTCGGATACCACCGGTGTGGCGCTGGCGGCGGCATTGAATGCCGAGGAATGCCAGATTTATACCGACGTGGATGGTGTTTACACCACCGATCCGCGCATCGTACCGGAAGCGCGGCGCCTGAAAACCATCACCTTCGAGGAAATGCTGGAAATGGCAAGCCTCGGTTCCAAGGTGCTGCAAATCCGCTCGGTGGGATTTGCCGGAAAATACAAGGTCAAACTGCGCGTGCTTTCCAGCTTCGAGGATGCAGGCGAGGGTACGCTGATTACTTTTGAGGAAGATAAAAAAATGGAACAAGCCATCATTTCAGGAATTGCTTTTAACCGCGACGAAGCCAAAATCACGATACTCGACGTCCCCGACCGTCCCGGCATCGCCTACCAGATACTGGGACCGATAGCCGAGGCCAATATAGATGTGGACATGATTGTGCAAAACGTAGGCCACGACGGCATGACGGATTTTTCCTTCACCGTGCACCGTAATGATTTCGCCAAGGCCATGGGCATTCTAAAAAAACAGGTAGCGCCGCATATCGGCGCGCGCGAAGTAACTGGTGATGACAAGATTACCAAGGTTTCCGCGGTGGGAGTCGGCATGCGTTCGCACGCGGGGATTGCCAGCAAAATGTTCCGCACGCTGGCAGAAGAGGGCATCAACATCCAGATGATCTCCACTTCGGAAATCAAGATTTCGGTGGTGATTGACGAAAAATATATGGAACTTGCAGTGCGCGTCTTGCACAAAGCTTTTGAATTGGATCAAGTACCGTGATTTTTGACTAGATACCGGCAAAGCCGGTATCCTGTGGCGTCTTTTGGAGAGGTGGCCGAGTGGTCGAAGGCGCTCCCCTGCTAAGGGAGTATAGGACCTTTAAAGTTCTATCGAGGGTTCGAATCCCTCTCTCTCCGCCAATCAATCAGCTGCTTTAGCTTTTCTTTCTCTGGCACTCAGGTAAAACGCGCAACAAACGAGCGCAGTCATCCACCGACGGAAGGCGACCGCTTATCCGTCCAGGTTTGTATGAGCATCTGGCCCAGGGCAAGCAATGTCGGTCCCAGGAAGATGCCGATGAAACCAAACGCAAGCGCGCCTCCAACAACACCCAACGCGACGATTAGCAGCGACAGGCTCGCGCCGCGGCTGATCAGCAATGGCTTGACGAAATTATCAACGCTGCTGATGACGAATATGCCGTAAAGCACCATGAAGATTGCCCAGTTGGTCTGCCCTTGAGCGTTAAGCCAGTAGGCGGCACCGCCCCAAACGAAAACCGGCCCGAACGGAATCATCGCAAGGAAAAAAGTCGCTGCGGTGAGCAAGAGCGCGCCGGGAACGCCGGCTACCAGAAATCCAATGAGGGCGACAAGCGCCTGCGCGGCCGCGGTGCCGACCAGCCCTATCATGACAGCGGAGACGGTCTTGTGGGACAGGGTCAGTAACTGCGCGCCGAAATCGCCACCGAGGCGCTGCGCGCCTATCTGCAACCGCGCTGCGTATGTATGTCCATCGCGGTAAAAAAAGAAAGCGATGAACACCATTAAAAGCAATTGCAAGATGCCCTCTCCGACGAGGCCGGCTATCCGCGTCAGGATGCGCTGCGCGGGACCGAGCAACTGGCGCATTGCGTTTCCCAATTCTTCCTGGCTGATCTGGGCAATTCGGCCCCAGGCTTTGTCTGCATACTCGCCGAAGATGGGGATAGTGCTCAGCCATTCCGGCGGATGCGCGGCAACACCTTCTTGCTTCAGGTTCTTGAGGTTTTCCATGAGCATGTTGATGCCAAGGGTAATGTTTTCGGCGAAGAATACCATTGGTACGACGATGATTGTTATCAGCAGCAGGGTCATCAATAGAGCGGCAATGACATCGCGGCCGCCGACGGCGCGCAGCAGGTACGTGTAGAAAGGCCAAGTCGTTATGCATACCACCGCTGCAACGAGAATCGTAGCGAAAAACGGCAGCAACACCATGAGGCCGCCCAACAGGATCAGTACGATGAAGGCGATTTGCGCAAGACGCTTGGTGTTGTAGTCCATATCCATATCGGCAAGTCAGGGTTTGGAAATGAATCGAAAGCTCACGTTCACGGAAACCCTGCGAATGTATCTCAAAACTATTAATATGGGAAGCGAAATGTCTCTCTTAACCATTGGGCGCAGCGTGAGCCCCATCATTGCGTCTCTTCTACGCGGGAGTGCAGCTGCAGTCCTGTTTTTTGCTGCGGAAGTGAGCGCGCAGGAAGTCGAAAAGAAGACGGAGCCGCCGGCACCAACGCAAGCTAATCTCGTCAAGCAAGCGAATGCTCCGATATCCGATCTGCTGCAGATTCGGTTTCAAGATTCATACGCTCCCGTGTTTCAAGGTGCGCACGGCCAGGGAAATGTCTTCTCAATTAACCCGATCATACCCGTACCCGAATTCGCAGCGTTCCCCTTCACCCAGCTTTTGTCCCTTTTGATTCCGGCCGCGGTCACGACGTCTCAAGGTGTGACGGGATTTGGTGACTTGAAGTTGCTGGACTTCGTTCTCGTTAGCCGGGACCCAGAATTCGTGTGGGGAATCGGACCGGTGTTCATATTCCCCAGCGCAACCGATCGGACGACGGGCCAGGGCAAATGGCAAGCCGGGCCTGCTGCAGGCGCTGCTTATAATCGGGGGAATCTGGCTATTGGAGTCCTCGCGCAGAACCCGATATCCTTCGCTGGCGAGAATGACCGGAGCTCCACCAATTTCTTGATCTTGCAGCCCTTCGCCACGTATCAACTCGGGGCTGGATGGTTCCTCAAGACGGAGCCCTCGATGCTGTTCAATTGGAGAACGCATGGGAACACCCTCCCCGTCAATCTGGGTGTTGGCCGGGTCTTCAAGATCGGCAATCAAACTGTGAATTGCTTCGTAGAGCCATTCTGGAACGCATCGAACGATGGGCCGGCGCCGAGATACGGCATAACGTTTGGGTTTTACCTTCTCTACCCAAACATCTATCAATCCCAGTGACTCGCGCTCCGATTTCGATTCTCAGAAGTATGGAGCCCTCTCTTTTGCGCGGCGGGCGCGCTGCCGCGCATACCTCTCGGACGCCTCGTTATTTATTGCGTTCACTGCTAATGCACAACCGCACGGAATGCCTGTGGCTGCAAACCCTCGAGCGGAATTATGCTGAAGACGCTAGTTCGCGAGTCACTTATCGATCTTGGTGATTTTCGAACCCTGCAAACCAAGTCCCGCCATCAGCCCCTTTTGGGCAAAGATGAACGCATAGATATCGTCCTTGGCTGTCGTGGTCGTGAGCGTCCTGGCCTTGCCGGCGTCCACGACGACGATGCTCGGGCCCACTCCGAGCTCCCAGCCATCGCTGTTATTGAGATATTCCATTGCAGAGTCGGTCATGAGGAACATCACATACGAGAACTTCTGCACGCCGGCCTGATAGCCGTACGAACCAGCGACAGTACTGTAATAGCCGACCGTCTTGCCGTTTACGAGCAGAGCGCCTTCGCCGACCTGTGCGCCTACCATAAAGCCGGCCTTGAGGATGTTCGGGAAAACGAGGATGCCTTTTGCTATCGCCCCGAGCTCCTTGGCCTTGGGCTCGGTGTGGTACAGAGTCTTCAGGGCTGCGGCTGCATCACGATCGATCTCCTCAGCTGAGGCCGCGGTGGCCGCGCGAGTGCTCATGAGTGGCACTGCCACTATCGCGAAGATTAGCGCGACCTGTACAAATCGGAGGTGTTTAGTCATTTTACGTCTCCTTCATGATTGGCTGATTCGTGCAAAACGCGCTATCGCCCCGGCCTTCTTGCTTATGGGACCAGCGGAATGTTAGCGGCAAGTTGGTAATTGATGACCGCGCGTATCTTGCTTTCGATCTGCAGGTAGCGAGCAGCTTTCATCGCCGGCAGCTCTGCGCTGAGCTTGGGCGCGTAAGTTTTATAAAGATTCGCTTCCGACCCCTTGATCGCGACCATTTCATTCAGCAGCTTCTTTGCTACCGTGTCATCGAGCGTTTGACTATTCCATGCGTCTGCGTAGCTCTTGACAAGCTTCAGGGTCCGCTTGTTGATGGCATCGAGATCCTTTTGATAGCTGTCGTAGATGGGCCAGAAAGCTTGCGACTCGGCATCTGTCAGATCCATATTCTGCGCGACCAGCAACTTCTTGTCCGCCTTAACTTTGGCGTACATAATTTGCATATCCGTTTGCGCAGCAGTGTCCTGGGCGTACAAGGGAGTGACGAAGGTGATGGCGACGAATAGCGACAGCAGGGAAAGCAGGGATTTCATTCTTTTCTCCAATCTCTTAAATTGAATTGCGTAACCAGGAATTTAGGGGGACCGGTCAATCTCATACGGACGCTGGTGGACGACCGTAAGTGCAATTTTACTTCGTTGAGCAGAAAAAGCAAAGCAGAAATATTATACAGCGCAGCATGAGTTCTAAGAACCGCCCTTTTTTCCGATGAACGAATTCAACATCACATCATTATTAAGTGCTAAAATTTAATTGATAACAATAAGACCATCTATTGAGATACCCTCGCATGACTATATATCACCTTCCACAAGGCCTCATTTGTTTTCGTAACGCCGTTGTGCGCGCGTCATCGAGGTACGCTTTGAAAAGGCTGGCGCTAGTGCTGCTCGCCGGTAGCAGCGAGCTGCCAAGGCCGCTTTACACGTAGGAGGTTAACTGAATATGCGCTGGATACTCATCTGCCTTGCGGCACTCGTACTGCTCGCCGGCTGCAAAAAAGAAGAGGCGAAGCCTCAGGAGCGCCCGCCCACCGAGGTATCGGTGATCAAGGTCACACCGAGCGACACGCCGGTCACCTTCGAGTGGGTAGGGCAGGCTCAGAGCTCGCACCAAGTTGAAATCCGCGCGCGCGTCAACGGATTCCTTGAGAAGCGTGTGTATACCGAAGGCAGCGTGGTCAAAGCCGGCCAGGTCATGTTCAAGCAGGACCCCAAACCGTTCCAGGCAACACTTGACGCAAATAAGGGAGCACTTGCCCAGCAGCAAGCGCGGCTGCAGGTCGCACGTGATAACCTTGCCCGCGTCAAGCCGCTCGTTGAACTGAACGCGTTGAGCCAGAAGGATCTCGACGACGCCACCGGGCAGGATCAAGCCGCTGCCGCAGCGGTGGATACCGCCAAGGCCAACGTACAGCAGGCGCAGCTTAACCTGGGTTACACGACCATCACTACACCGGTGACCGGTTTTTCCAGTTATGCGCGAGTGGAAGATGGCGCATACGTCAATCCGGAGAACAGCCTACTCACGACCGTTGAACAGGTCGACCCAATCTGGGTCAACTTCAGCGTTTCCGAGAATGAGTTGCTTACATTTCGCACCGAGCGGGACAAAGGCTTGCTACTCATGCCCACGATTGATAGCTACGAGGTCGAGGCCGTGCTCGCCAATGGCTCCGTGTTCCCCAACAAGGGCCGCATCACGTTTGCCAGCGCGAGTTACAACCAGCAGACCGGTACGTTCCTCCTCCGCGCCACGCTCCCGAACCACGAGGCCGAGCTCCGCCCGGGGCAGTTCCTCCGCGCGCGCGTCTTGGGGATGATCCGTCCGAATGCGATCCTCGTGCCCCAGAAGGCAGTGCTCAACGGCGCACAGGGGCACTTCGTGTGGATCGTCAACAAGGAAGGCAAGGCTGAGAACCGTCACGTAGAGGTAGGCCCCTGGTACGAAGATAAGTGGTTTATCTTCAATGGGCTTGCGGCGGGCGAAACCGTGGTCGTGGATGGCGTGATGAAGCTCGGGCCTGGCGCCCTGGTGAAGGTCGTCGATTCTGTCGCGAAGGGGGCCGCTGCCGAAGCGAAGCCCACGCAGGCTGGCGGCACCGGACAGACCGAGAAATAGTCCTGGAGCCGCTCCAATGATCTCCCACTTTTTTATTGACCGCCCCATTTTCGCGGCAGTCATTTCGATCATCATCTCCATCGCGGGCTTGGTGGCGATGGTGACATTGCCGATCGCACAGTATCCGCAGATCACACCGGTCCAAATCCAGGTAACCGCGACCTATCCCGGCGCGAATGCCGATTTGGTGGCACAGAACGTTGGCGCTCCGATCGAGCAGCAAGTCAACGGCGCCAACAACATGCTTTACATGTCGTCCACCAGCGCCTCGACCGGCAATTACACGCTTACGGTCTATTTCAGCATCGACACCCTCCCGGCCCTTGCCCAAGTGGATGTGCAAAACCGGGTAAGCCAGGCGCTGCCCCAGCTGCCGCAGGTAGTTACGAACCAGGGTGTCAACGTTCAGCAAAAGACCCAGACCTTTCTCATGGTCCTCGCGCTTTACTCGCCGGACGGGCGATATAACGCGGACTATATTGCAAATTACGCCAACATTTTCGTTCTCGATACGATCAAGCGTATCGACGGAGCGAACCAGGCCTCGATTTTCGGCGTCCCCGACTATGCGATGCGCATTTGGCTCAAGCCGGACCGCATGGCGCAACTCAAAATTACTACGACCGACATTGCGAACGCTGTGTCCCAGCAGAACCAGCAGTTCGCAGTCGGCCGTATCGGTCAGTCTCCGACCCCTTTTCCGGTGCAGCAAACCTTCCCTGTGACAACGACCGGGGCCTTTACCGAGCCGTCGCAGTTCGAGGACATCATCCTGCGTGCAGAAAACCAGACTGCGGCCATCGTGAAGGTGAAAGACGTTGGTTACGCGGACCTCGGTCGTAAGGATTATTCAATACGCACTTATTATCAGGGCAAGCCCGCCACGCTAATTGCCGTTTACCAGCAGCCGGGCGCAAACGCCATTGAGGTCTCGAAGAATGTGCGCCAGACGCTGGAGGAATTGTCGAAGAGCTTTCCGCCCGGGTTAAAATACGATGTCGCACTCGACACCACCTTATTCGTGCAGGCCTCAATCAAAGAGGTGATCCACACTTTTTTCGAAGCGGTAGTGCTGGTGGTGCTAGTGGTGTTCATCTTCCTGCATACGCTGCGGCTCACGATCGTCCCAACTCTCGCGGTGCCGGTGTCGATCCTGGGTGCCCTCATCGGGATGCTGGCGTTCGGCTTCTCCATCAACATGCTGACTCTGTTCGGGATGATCCTTGCGATCGGCATCGTGGTGGATGACGCGATTGTCGTGGTCGAAAATACCGAGCGCAATATGGTGGAGCACGGCCTGTCGGCCAAAGATGCGGCCAAGCGCGCCATGGATGAAGTGACCGGCCCGGTTATTGCCATAACACTGGTGCTGAATGCGGTGTTCCTTCCCGTGGCTTTCCTCGGCGGAATCACCGGCCAGCTCTACAAGCAGTTTGCTGTCACCCTCGCCATCTCGTGCGCGTTCTCGGGCTTGGTCGCGCTCACGCTCTCGCCCGCGCTGGCCGCACTGCTGCTCAAAGCTCAGCACGGTCCGAAAAAGGGCTTTTTCAAATGGTTCGACAACACCTTCGAGCGCATCACCAACGGCTACGTGAAAGGTGTAAAGTGGCTCACGAGACGCTGGGGAGTGGGGCTGATCGCCTTTGCAGTGGTTGTTGCAGGCGCTGGATGGCTGCTCAAAATCTGGCCTACCGCGTTCGTGCCGCAGGAGGACCAAGGCTACCTGTTCGTGCCTTATTTCCTGCCTGATGCGGCGAGCCTCGACCGAACCGCGGCTGTCGGGCGCCAAGCGTCGGCGTTTATGGACAGCAACCCGGCGGTTGCAAACGTAACCGAGGTCGACGGCTACAGCTTGCTCGATTCCCAGAACAAAACCAACTATGGCGTGCTGTTTGTTGCGTTCAAGGACTATGAACACCGCAAGTCACGTGAACTGCAGGCCCCTGCGATAATCGACGCGGCGAGGAAAGCTTACGCAAATGTCCAGGATGGCACGATCATCCCGGTTAACCCACCTGCTATCCCGGGCCTCGGCATCGTCGCCGGCTTCCAGAT
>DATDGC010000092.1:0-28075 GCA_036522275.1 Burkholderiales bacterium
TCCGCGTGGCTCTGGTGCAACGTTGATACACGGATCCACTATTTATTGTACGCAAGAGTCCGCGTGAACTACTAGCCATCGCAGGGTCGTGAAGACTTTGTACCAGCCCCACATGCATCCAATGCCAGACACGAAGCGTCCGCTTGCCGCTCCTGAAATCGCCTCGTGGTGTCTGACCGCCGCGGCGCTGACGTTAGTGTTGTGGCTGCACTTGTTGTCGGCATTGCTGGCCGGACTGCTGGTCTACGAGTTGGTCCGCGTGATCGCGCCGCTGTTACAGCGCCGCCTGTCCGGCAAGCGTTCGCGGCTAGTGGCGGTAGTAGTCCTGGCGTCGCTGATCGTGGGCTTCTTGACGGCCGCTATTATCGGCGCGGTCGCGTTTTTTCGTAGCGACATCGGCAGCCTGCCCGTTTTATTGCAGAAAATGGCGGATATCATCGAGGCCGCTCGGGATACGCTCCCGCCCTGGGTAGTGGCGTCCTTGCCGGCCGGCGCCGATGCGCTGCGCGTAGCGCTGGCGGGCTGGCTGCGCGAGCATGCGCCCGAGCTCCGGCTCGCCGGCACAGAAGCCGGCCGCGTGTTCGCCCACGTTCTGATCGGCATGGTGATAGGCGCCATAGTATCGCTGCGCGAGGCGGCGCCAGTCCAAACGGAACAGCCGCTTGCCCGCGCGTTCATCGAGCGCACCGGCCGGCTAGGCGATGCGTTCCGGCGCGTGGTGTTCGCGCAGGTGCGTATTTCGGCGCTCAACACGATTTTCACGGGCATTTATCTGGTCGTACTGCTGCCTGCGTTCGGAGTGCATTTGCCGCTCACCAAGACGCTCGTCGCCGTCACCTTCGTTGCGGGCCTCCTGCCGATCATCGGCAACCTGATCTCCAACACGGTGATCGTTATCGTCAGCCTGGCTGATTCGCCGTACGTGGCGCTTGCCTCGCTTGTCTACCTGATCGTGATCCACAAGCTGGAGTATTTCTTGAACGCCCGCATCATCGGCTCGCAAATCCAGGCGCATGCGTGGGAGTTGCTGCTCGCGATGCTGGCAATGGAGGCGGCGTTCGGCCTGCCCGGAGTGGTGGCCGCGCCGATCTATTACGCTTATCTCAAGCAGGAGCTGGCGGACCGCGGGCTGGTGTAGAAGCTGTCCGTAAGCTTCCGTGTTTTGTAGACAGGCTGTTGGTTGTCTATTAGCAAACCCGCCTGGCTCACTATCATGGTATCCGGGCAGAGGCAATCTATTGGCGCCCCTCCATAGTGGCGAACTGGATACGCCCCGACGGCCGCATTGGTCGCAAGAGCTACTCAGTAAATAAGTACGGTCGGGCCGCGAGCCATCAGATTGGCGGCGGCTCTGCGCAAGCACATGATCCAAGGGCGCTGAAGAGGCGCATGCCTATGACGGGTTCAGGTGTAAAGTCTTCACGACCCTCCAATCTTAGCGTAGCAATACTCTCAACAACCAGCAGTGCCCAGATTTGCCCTGCATGGGGAGCCGGCATTCAACGGCGGCTATCGACCCAAAGCGGACATGCAGGCGACCAATAGGCGCGGGGTTGGAGGAAAATTCTTGCGACCCGGGCGGCGGGTCAACATCAGCAATGCGGATGAAATCTGTCACCCTCAGAGCATGGGCATCTAAACAGGAAGTTGTGGCAGCTCTGACATTTACCTCGCGAACTGCTGCCGAATCCGAAGGCATAGCCATGGAAACGATCTCGCTTGGTGCCCGTTGTTTCAAACCTCCAGGAACTCCAAAGCCTTTTTCACGAATACCTCATGGCACTGGAAAATACCCCCATGTCCGGCGTCCTCATAGAGGACGAGTTCGGCGTTCGGAAGGCGACGCGCCAGGTCGACCGAGTTGCTGCTGGGCACCATCTTGTCGTGATCGCCATTCGCCACCAGAACCGGGTGATGAATGCGCGACAGATCGACAGGAGGCTGACGCCCCCAGGCATGTATGGCCTTCAATTGTGCGATGAAGGCGGCGATCGAAACCGGCTTGTCGCGGTTTTCGGTGCGCTCTTTCAGCCGTGCCAGGAATTCGCGCGCCGCCCGACGGCCGTTACGGGTCTCGGTGAAGAAGAGATAGTATTCTGGGTGCCTGAAGGTCAGCGCACCCTTCATCATGTCGCGGATGGTGATTGACGTTACCTTGTCAATGCCCGTCCCCCCGGCCGGCCCGGTGCCCGCGAGGATGATCTTCCGGACCAATTGCGGTTCTTCTTGCGCGATCACTTGCGAGATGAAACCGCCAAGCGAGAAGCCAAGCAGGTCGACCTGAGTAAAACCGACGGCCTGGAGGAAGGCCACAGCGTCCCGCGCCATCGCCTCCACTGAAGTGGGAGTCTTACCTTCGGATGCGCCAATGCCCCGGTTGTCGAAGACAATGACGCGGCGCCTCGTGGCGATGCCGTCGACGACCCGGGGATCCCACCTGTCAAGTTCCGCAGCCAGATGATTGAGGAAGATAACCGGCACTCCGGTGTCTGGCCCGAGGTGCCGGTAGACGAATTTTGTCCCGCCGACATTGACGCTGGTGGTGGGCGCATCCCTCCACACGATGCTCGAGCCAGTTTGCGACTGTTTGGGCGTGCTCATACTGCTCTTCATAAGTATCGCGGCAGAATTAGTTTACAGTGCGCAGCACTGAACCGCCAATGCTCGGAAATCCCTGCGCAAGCCAAGCGGAGGGCGCTGATAACGCCGTCCGGGCAAACCCTGTTTCATCTCACGTTGATGACGACCTTGCCTTTTGCACGCCCCGTCGCCAGGTAGTCCATCGCTTCGTTGGTGGCTTGGAACGGGAAGATCCGATCCACGACCTGCCGGACGACGCCAGATTCGATGAGCGACGTGATCTTGCTTAACTGCTCGCCATTGGCCCGCATGAAAACAAAGGAGTAGCTGATGCCGTGCCGCTTGGCCTTCCTCCGGATGCCGAAGCTCAAAAGGCGCATGACTTGCTGGAAGAACCAGTTCAACCCGCTCTCTTTGGCGAACGCTATATCCGGCGGACCGGAGATAGAAATGAGTTTCCCTCCGGGCTTCAGCACCTTGAGGGACTTTTCGAGCGTGTCCTTGCCCAGGCTGTTCAGGACCACGTCGTAGCCATTCAGGACCTTCGCGAAATCCTCTTTCTTGTAGTCGATGACGACATCCGCGCCGAGACTTCTGACCAGATCGACATTCGCCGTGCTGGTCGTCGTCGCCACCGTTGCGCCGATGTGCTTTGCCAACTGGATGGCAAACGTGCCGACCCCGCCGGAACCGGCGTGGATCAGGACTTTCTGTCCCTTCTTCAGCTTGGCGCGTTCGATCAATACCTGCCACGCGGTCAGGCCCACCAGGGGGATGGAGGCGGCCTCTTCCATGGTGAGATTTTTGGGCTTCAACGCTACGTCGGCTTCGTTCATGGCGATGAGTTCCGCGAACGTCCCGATCCGGTCCTGGTTTGGCCGTGCATACACCTCGTCGCCAGACTTGAACCCTCGGACCTTGGACCCGACACGGACCACGACCCCGGCCACGTCGTTGCCCAGGATCAGCGGCAAGCGATAGGGCAGGATGAGCTTGAACTCACCATCCCGGATCTTGGCATCCAGTTGGTTCAAACTGGCCGCGTGGATGGCGACCAGGACATCATGGTCGCGAACTTCCGGTTCCGGCATTTCGCCGAGGCGCAATGCGCTGTTGCTCTTGTAACGATCGACAATGAATGCCTTCATGACTGCTTCTCTGGGTGTATGACAACGGGCGGCGTGGAACAGGTGGCGTCAGGCGGGACGATGGCCCGCGCGGTTATGCATTGACGTCGACGACGACGCGTCCCTGGACTTTTCCCTCGAACATGCGGTTCACGACGGCGGGCACCTGATCGAGCGCGACCACCTGCGTGGTCCGGGCGCTTGCCGAGGTCGAGATTGCGGGCCACGCGCGACCATTGGTTGCACTGAACCGATAGCTATCAATCTGTATCCATGTTTCCTGTTCCTTTTCCGCAGCGAACGTGTTTTGCTGGAGCAATATAGCAAGTACGAGGATCAATGACCTTAGCATTATCGAAAGCATCATGGGTCAGCTCTCTAACTTCTTATTATCCAGCACCACTGCTGGATGATATCACCGTGTTGGGATAATTCTTCTCGTTTGTTCGGATAACAGAGGCACGTGCTTGGATAACATAGTCGTGCAGGATAAGAAGGCATTGTCATATTTCGGTTGTGTTAAATGCCTATCTTCCACCCGTTTTTCGTAAGCTTCAAGTGTGATTCGCCAATGTCCGCTTCTGGCCGAAAGTAGACGGTTGTGCCGTCCTGTGGCGAAAATCAAAGTGGATCTCGTCTAAATTGGATTTCGTGGCTCGCGAGTTCGAATCGGGCAATAAAATTTTTCAAATTGATGTGGCCAATTTTGTACCATTTTGAGACTTGATATAATCACATTTAGGCTTTGTGCCACTGTTTTTAAGTTTAGCGGGCGTCACAGGTTGTTGATTTAAAAAGAGCTACATTTTCAGGTTACGCCTCTTAATCCGTTGGTTCGGGGTTCGAGTCCCCGGTGGCCTACCAATCCTGGTTGAGGCCAACTATTTAGGGCACATAACGGATCTGGGCGCTAGGTATTATTTTTGCGTGCAAAATACCTTCAAACCTTGGCGGTGATGTGATAAGGTCGCGCTTTTCCCGGCCCGCCAAGCGTGTGCGGCGGTTCCGGTTTATGATGCTGATACCCGAGAAAAACATCTTCGCCTGCAAAGCTTTTCGTACCGTGTTGCGGCTGCTGCGGGCTTGTGCAACGTTGCGGAAATTGGCCGACTGCTCTCCCGCGTGTTCGCTTTTGTAACACTTTTGACACGCAGGGCACTCTGGAGGAACACTGTGGCGCTTTGGGTCAGGTTCAAGGATGAGCTGGATGTTGAGGGTTTCGGCGTGCTGCAAGACCAAGACAGCATCCGCGTATATGGCGGCGACATGTTCGATAACCCGGCGCCGAGCGGAAAGTATGTTCCATTAAGCGCCGTACGCCTGCTTACTCCGTCACGGCCAAGCAAGGTCATCGCCTTGTGGAATAACTTCCGCGCCGGCGCGGAGAAGCTCAACCTGGCGATTCCTGCGGAGCCACACTATTTTCTCAAGACGCCGAATTCATATCTGAATCCGTTCGAAACTATCCGCAAGCCGAAGTCCTGCGAGGGTAAGGTGGGGTTCGAGGGCGAATTGGGCGTTGTCATCGGCAAGACCTGCAAGGAAGTGACAGAATCCGATGCGATGAACTACGTCTTCGGCTACACTTGTGTTAACGACGTGGGGATATTCGACATCGTCAACCGCAATCCCGCTTTCCCCCAGTGGATCCGCAGCAAAGGCTTCGATACCTTCTGCTCCATGGGGCCGGTAGTGGCGACCGGCTTGGACCCCGCGACGCTGGTCGTAAAGAGCATTCTGAACGGACAGGAGAGACAGAATTATCCCATCAGCGACATGATCTTTTCAGCCGCGCAATTGGTCAGCCTGATATCCCAGGACATGACCCTGTATCCCGGTGACATCATCACTTGCGGCACATCGATCGGCGCCGGCTCTATGAAGCCCGGCAGCACCATCGAGATCGAAATTACCGGCATCGGCAAATTGATCAACACCTTCGAGTAGTATTTCGAGGAGTCTTTCGATGAAGACGGCGATTATTGGTGCAGGCGCTATTGGTGGCTATGTGGGCGTGAAACTTGCGCTGGCAAGCGAAGACGTCACTTTCATGGTGCGTGGCGCGAACCTGGACGCCATTCGCAAGAATGGCATGAAGCTCATCATGGATGACGGCACGGAACACATAGCCCGCAACGTCAAGGCCACTAACAACTACGATGAGGCGAGCCCGCAGGATTTGGTGATCCTCGCCGTAAAGGCACACCAGCTGGAAGCCGTCGCCAATGATGTGCCCAAGTTGTTCGGTCCGGATACCGTGGTCGTTACCATGCAGAACGGTATCCCTTACTGGTACTTCCACAAGCACGGGGGTGAGTTGGAAGGTAGCCGCATGGATAGCGTGGACCCGACCGGGCTCATCGGCGAAAAAATCCCGGCGCAGCGCGTCATCAGCTGTGTGGTCTATCCGGCGTCCAAACTGGTCGCGCCCGGGGTCGTGAAGCATATCGAAGGCGATCGCTTTCCCGTGGGCGAGCTGGATGGCTCAACCAGCGAGCGTGTCACGCGGGTTTCCGAGTGCTTCACCAGGGCGGGCTTCAAGGCGCCGGTGCTGGACAATGTTCGCGCCGAAATATGGCTCAAGCTTTGGGGCAACCTGACTTTCAACCCGATCAGCGCGTTGACCCATTCCACCCTGGTCGATATTTGCCAGAATCCGCTGACGCGCGAGCTGGCAGCGGCGATGATGACTGAGGCGCAGACTATCGCTAACAAACTCGGCATCACTTTCCGCGTTCCGCTCGAAAGACGCATCGCCGGTGCAGAGAAAGTGGGCAAGCATAAGACCTCGATGCTGCAGGATTTCGAGGCGGGACGGGAGCCCGAAATTGAAGCACTGGTGGGCTCGGTGGTGGAACTGGGCCGTCTCACCCAAACTCCGACACCGCATATCGATGCCGTGTACGCGCTTGCCAAGCTGCTCGCCAAGACACTTGCAGAGGAGCGCGGTTCCTGACGCAAAATTTCATGGGGAATATAGTGAGGGCATTGCAACAGTAACGGGCCACCCTCAGGTTTTGGCACACCACTAAAGGCTAACTACCGAGCAGGGTGCCTAGGCTCAAGTCCGTTTCATTCACAAAGTCTACAGCGGACATTTTCTTGCCGCCCTCCGGCTTCAGCTTGAAGACTTCGATCAGGCCGCCTTGAGCGGTGATGTGGATGCTGTCTAGGCCGATCTCGGATACTTCGCCCACCTTGCCCTTGACAGCGCCGAAGGTGCGGGAGAAATGCTTGCGCGAATCGAACAACTGGATCTTCTTGCCGGCGAGTGTCGTCCACCCGCCGGGTGCAGGATTGCAACCGCGGATGAGGTTGTAGATGAAATCTACGTGGTTGTGCCAGTAGATCTTGGCATCCGCATCGCGGCACCAGCCCTCGTAGGAAGCCTGACTCTCATCTTGCACCACTTCCCGGTGATTGCCCGCTAGCACCAGATCGGCCGCTTCCAGCATCGCCTGCACACCCATCGGGAACAGGCGATCGAAATAGATGCTGCCCAGCGTGTCGTCGGGGCTGATCGGCGTTTCTCTCTGAAGGATTACCGGTCCCTCGTCAAGGCCGTCGTTGGGGCGGAATATGCTGAGGCCGGTCTTTGTTTCGCCCTTGATGATCGGCCAGTTGATCGAACTGGGTCCGCGGTACTTGGGCAGGAGTGACGGATGGTACTGGATGGTGCCTTTCTTCGGGATGTTGACGAAGTCCTGCGGGGCGAACTGCAGCACATAGGCCATGATGCCGAGGTCGGCATTAAGCCCTCGCATAGCTTCGTGCGCTTCGCGGCTTTTCAACGATGGAAACTGGAATAGCTTTAAGTTCTTCTCCTGCGCGGCAACTTTCAGGGGATCGACCTTAGCTCCCTCTTTCTCCGGCGCGCAGAATACGCCTGCCACTTCGTCGCCGCGGGCGAGAAAGGCATTGAGTACCGCCTTGCCAAAATCCTGCTGGCCAATGATGGCGATTTTCATCTCAGACGCCTCCCCAGCAAGTTTTCAGTGAAGGCTCATATCCGCCGCAGGCGGCTGTGATGCCGAAGCTAAAATCCTGCTGGCCAATGATGGCGATTTTCATCTCAGACGCTTCTCTGTTTACTACTCACGCGTTGTTAAGCGGCCTTCTTGGGAGGCGCAGAGAAAGCGCCGGCGCTCTTCAGGCTGGCGATCCTGGCGTCGTCGTAGCCCAGCACTTCTTTTAGTATCTCTTCGGTATGCTCGCCCAGCAGCGGTGAGCGCTTAATGTCGGCCGGTGAGTCGGACAACTTGATCGGCATGCCGATGTTGTACCAGGTGCCGCGCTGCGGGTGGTCGAGCTTGACGTACATGTTGCGCAACCTGACGTGCTCGTCGTTCGCAAGGTCCTCGGTGCTCATGATTGGACCACACGGCACGTCGAGTTCGTTTAGGATTGCCATTAACTCGCGCTTGGTGTAGTTGGACGCGAACTTTTCAATCAGCGCCCACATTTTGCCTTGGTGCTTGCGACGCTCGCTGATGGTGGCGAATTTCGGGTCCTTGGCCAACGCCTCGCCGCCAATGCGCTTGGCGAGTGCATCCCACACTGCTTCCTGCACCACCACGTAGATGTAATCGTTAGGTCCACCTGGCTTGCACTTGATTGCGTTGCCGAGCTGGCCGCCGCCGGAGTCGTTGCCGCCCCGCGGCGTCGCCTTAAGCCCCTCGGTGGGTACCGAATACTCGGACAGCGTGCCGCGCGTCAGCCGCTGGTGATCGCGCCATTTCACTCGGCACAGGTTCATTACCGAATCCATCATGGCTATCTCCACATACTGCCCTTTGCCGTTCTTGTTGCGCTGATGCAGCGCGGCGAGGATACCGATCACCAGATGCAGCCCGGTGCCCGAGTCGCCGATCTGGGCTCCGGCCACGAACGGCGGGCCGTCGGGCGAGCCAGTGGTACTCATCCCACCGCCCATCGCCTGGGCCACGTTCTCGTACGCTTTGAAATCGGCGTAGGGGCCGCTGGAGCCAAAGCCCTTGATCGACGCCATCACGATGTGCGGGTTGATCTGATTCACTTTTTCCCAGGCGAAGCCCAGGCGGTCGAGCACGCCTGGGCCGAAATTCTCCATCACCACGTCGCACTTCTTGAGGAGCTCGATGAATACTTCCTTGCCGACCGGGTTCTTCATGTTCACGGTAATTGAACGCTTGTTGCAGTTGAGCATGGTGAAGTACAGGCTGTCGGCGTTGGGCACATCGCGCAGCTGCCCGCGTGTGGCGTCGCCCGCCGGCGACTCGAGCTTGATCACGTCCGCACCGAGCCAGGCCATCAGCTGCGAGGCGGTAGGCCCCGCCTGCACGTGCGACATGTCAAGAATGCGAATGCCGGACAGTGCTTTATCCATTTTGTCTCCTCACAAAAATAAAAACCTTGCCCCCGCAGGTTTATGCGGATAAATGCGAATTATAAATGAATGAGAAGAGGAATGCCTTGCGCGACAAACGAAAATCAACCGTGCCGAGGCGGAACGAGCCCGGAACCCTACTTGTACATGGTCTGGTTCATCGTCCCGCTCGAGTACACTTCGCGGTCGATCACCACGTCTACGAGGGCGGGTCTGCCGGAATCGCGCGCGTTTTCGAGCGCCAGACGGATTTCCTCGGGCTTGGTTACCCGGATGCCGACGCCGCCCATCGCCTCGGCAAACTTGTCAAAGCGAACGTCCGCAAGCACGTTGCCCACGTCGCCGCGCCCCGGGTATTTTCTTTCCTGGCCGTAACGTATCTGGTTCCAAGAGGAGTTATTGCCGATGATGCCGACAAAAGGCAGTTTGTTTCGCACCATGGTCTCGAAGTCAAAACCAGTGAGTCCAAATGATCCGTCGCCAAACAATACCACCACGTCGCGCTCGGGCTGGGTCAGCTTTGACGCCAGCGCAAACCCCGTGCCCACACCGAGAGTGCCCAAGGGTCCCGGATCCATCCAGCCGCCGGGTTTCTGCGGCTTGACGATCGAGCCCGAGAACGTCACGATGTCGCCGCCATCACCGATATAGACCGTATCTTCCAGCAGAAACTCATTGATCTCATGGCACAGCCGCACCGGATGAATCGGCTTGGTGTTCGCCTTGATGATAGCGTCGTTCTTGCCTTTGGTCTTTTCCTCGTCCTCGCGCAGCATCTTGATGAATGGGTCGTGCTTGCGTGCTGTGTCGCCTTTCGAGGCCTCGCACATGGCATTGAGGATCGCGCGAACATTGCCAACCAAGCCGATGTCGAAATCGCGGTTATAGCCGACGTTGCGGTAATCCATGTCGAGAATGATGATCGTCGCCTTCGGGTTGAGACGCCGACCGTAGCCCATGCGGAAATCAAGCGGCGTGCCCGCTAGGAAGATGAGGTCGGCATTGTCAAAGGCGGTCTTGCGCGACGGCATGAAGTTATACGGATGGTTCCTCGGCAGCGAGCCGCGCGCCGCGCCGTTGACGTAGATCGGGATGTTGAATTGCCGCGCGAAGCGGTCCATCGCGTCGTGCGCGCGGCAGGCGCGTGCTTGCGTGCCAAACAGCGCCACTGGACGTTCCGCTTTGGCGATCGCTTCGGCAGCCTTCGCAATCTCGTTGGGGTCGCCCAAGAACTCGCCCTTGACGCGGAAATTCTTTGGGATGCGAACTTTGGAGGCATCCACCTTGCCGTCAATCACGTCATGGGGGAATTCCAGATAGCCCGGCCCTGGCGCACCGTTGAACATTTCGCGGATCGCCTGCGACATCATCTCCCCGCAACGCTCGGTAGTCATCACCATCGAGGCGAACTTGCTGATAGGCGTTATCATCGGCACGTGGGGAAGGTCCTGCAACGCCCCCATCTTGTACTGCTTGAGGGGGCCACCGCCGCCCAACAGAAGCATCGGGCTCTCGGCGCGAAACGCATTAGCCACGCCAGTGACGGCATCGGTAGTACCGGGCCCGGCGGTCACCACTGCGCAGCCGATGCCGCCGGTGATGCGCGCCGCCGCGTCGGCCGCGTGAGCCGCGACTTGCTCATGACGCACGTCTATGATTTTGATGCCCTCGTCGAGACAGCCGTTATAGATATCAATGATGTGGCCGCCGGAGATGGTGAAGATGTGCTTCACCCCTTCCTGCTTCAGCATCTTGGCAACGATTTGCCCGCCGCTAATCAACTGCGGCGCAGCCTCTGCCGTGGATTTGACTACGCGTGTTTCGGTGACAATTCCCATAGCATTCTCCAATATAGTGAGCGCTGGTAAATTGCTCCAGCACAAGCCATGAAGTGTTCATAGCCTTTATAATGAAAGCAGTAAACTCAAATTGCCTGGAATATCCCGTGTCGCACCCCGTAGCTAGAACACAGGGAAACCTTAACAATTCAATATTTAAACCGTATGATAGATAATCGTAGCGGTTATATCCTTGACCAATATCAATTTTCGCTCTTGACCAATGTCAATTTTCGTCCACGTCCCGGCCCGCACGCGGTTTCCATTGCATAAACGTCATTTATGGCTCTAGTAGCAAACCACCCTGAAAGAGACATCATCCGCGTTCAGCTCAAGCAAAACGTCGTGCTGAAGCAGATGACAGCGGACGAGATGGTCGAGCTAGAACCCCATCTGGTCGTGGTGGATTGCCAAAAGGGTGAATGCTTGCTACATCAGGGGGATTTAGAGATGGAGCAGTACTTTATACTCGACGGGATACTTAAACGGGTGGTGGCGAATAAGCAGGGCAAGCAGATGATCCTGAGCTTTGCCGATGAGCGCAACATGGAAACGAGCTATGCCGCATGGCGGCTCAAGACTCCCGCGCCATACAGCATCATGGCCGTCATCAAGGCTCGTGTAGTGAAGCTGCCGCTCCCGCACTGGGCTGAGTTCATGGACCGCCACGTGGATATCAAGCGAGCGTTCGAGTACGAAGTCATGCACCACATGAGCGAAATCATGGCGCATACCATCACGCTCCACCTGCTCGACGCCCCTGGCCGGGTGCACCGCTTCTTGCGGAAACACCCGGAGCTTTCCGATCGCGTGCCTAAGAAGGAACTCGCCTCGTACCTCAATCTCTCAGCTGAGACGTTGAGCCGGTTGCAGCATGCTGGGAAGATTCAACTCAGATAATGCCACCCGACCTGCACCACCAGTATCAACGCCATTACCCACAACACCTTTGTTAGCAGCCCTTGATACACCTCGGGATGGATGCGGCTTTGGATTCGCATGCCGAACAGTAGCGCCGCGACCGAAATGATCGTCAGAGGTGCGGTGGCGATAAGAGTGGTAAGGCCAATCTGGCCGGAGATTCCGAAGGTCATCGCTTGCGTGGACTTGCCGACCAGGAAGCAGAGGTTGAGGATCTGTGTCATTGCGAGGGTCCCCAAGCCCAGGGCCATGAAGTAAATGACCAACGGTGGCACGGCCACATTTACCGTTCCCGATAGGAACCCTGCGAGCAAGCCAAACAGCGGCGCCGAAGCACGTGGATGGCGATTAAGCCACGACCAATCGAGTTTGCGGAAGCGGGCTTGCTGGAGATACACCACGATCATCAATGCGAGCAGCAGCTTTAACGGTTCGGGATCGGCGGCGATGAGAACATGCGTACCGGCGACGGTTCCGATCAGCACGTAAACCGCGACAGGCCAATACTTGCCAATGCTCAAGCGCCAGTTTCCCCCCCTGACTATGCTTACCAGGTTGATCACGATATTCGGAAACAGGGTGGTGAGGATCGCGATCTTGATATCCGTCATCATCGCGATCACCGGTGTGGAAATCACCGGGAAGCCAAAGCCCAGGGTGCCATGGGCGAGCGCCGCGACGATCATGACGATCATCACGAGAACAAACGACGGCGATGCAAGAAAGGAATCGAGTTGTGGCATGACTTTTCCCGTTGGTGCCATCGGGCTCCCAAACAAAAAGGCAGGGCGCAGACCCTGCCTTTTTTCTGGCTCCGGCCTGAACCAGCGTCAACGCACCTGCGCTGTCAGGCAGCTCGCTAGGCCGGTTGTGCCACTAGACGACCATCAGCTTCTATATGGGCGCTCCGTATCGGCCGCAATACGAACCAAGCCATCAATGCGGCGATGGCGTTCATGATGCTGGCGACGATGAACACGGCATGCCAGTTACCGGTCGCTGCCATAAGTATGCTCGAAAATGGCACCAGCAGCGATGCCGTACCCTTCGCGGTGTAGAGCAGCCCCGCGTTCGCTGCCGCAAATTTGGCCCCAAACGTATCCGTGCAGGTGGAAGGGAATAAACTGTAAATCTCGCCCCAAGCAAAAAACACCAGCCCGGTCAGGAGCACGAAGGCCACAGGATCCTGGCCGTATACGTAAAGCGCAAATATGCCTATTGCTTCCAGGCCGAAGGCAATCAGCATGGTCATTTCCCGCCCGATCTGATCGGACACCCAGCCGAAGAACGGGCGCGTCAGGCCGTTCAAGATGCGGTCAATCGATAGCGCGAATGTGAGCGCCGGCAAAGTGATGCCCAGCAGGCTCACAGGAATGCCGGCAATTTTGAAGTCCTTGGCGATTGGAGCCAACTGTGCCGTTGCCATCAGGCCGCCAGCCGCCACCAGGACAAACATGACGTACATGACCCAGAACACAGGCTGGCGCAGAAGCTCCAGCGGCCGGTAATCGCGCCGGGTCTGCGGCACCTGCTTGGAGGGCGAAGGAACCGCCGCTTTTTTCGCGACCTCTGAGCTGGTCACCTGCTGTGGAGACGCCAACCACAAAGACATCAGGACCACGATCACGCCCTGACCAACGCCGAAGTAGAGGAAAGCCGCCTCGTATCCCATCGTTTTGATGACCGCGGAAATCGGTATGATGGTAAGCGCCGAGCCCATGCCGAAACCCGCCGCGGTAAGACCCGCCGCCAGGCCGCGCCGGTCAGCGAACCACTTCAGGGCGTTGCCAACACAAGTGCCATAGACGGCGCCAGCGCCGATTCCGCTGATAGCCGCCGCAACGTAAAGCGCCGTGAGCGAGCCGGCGTTAGAATTCAAGGTCCATCCGATGCCGCATAAAATGCCGCCTACAAGGACCACCAGGCGCGGACCAAAGACGTCAACCAGATATCCCTCAATAGGGACTAGCCAGGTTTCGGTCAGCACGAAAATCGTGAAGGCCACCTGGATTGCGGCCCTGGTCCAGCCATACTTTTCAGAAATCGGGAGGACGAATAAAGTCCAGCCGTATTGCAGATTAGCGATCATCACCATGCAGATGATGCCCAAGATGAGTTGCAACCAGCGATAGGAAGCCCCCTTGGCGCCGAGCGTCGTCTGTGGATTCATTTGTGTCTCCTCCGTTTTATCAGGTTAGCCAAACCAGCTCGCGACCCTGGTGGTGCGAGCCAACACTCCAGCGGTAAAAGGATGGCCCCCCCTTATCGCTTGGCCCGACTGGGTCTTGTTATTGTTCTGCGCCTATATTAGTTGCAAAAGACTGTCACTGCAAACTGTCTTCCGCATTAGTAAAAACCCTGATCCCGGAAATAGCACCATCGACTTCATGATTCGGTTCATGTCAACAACCGGCGCGCAGTAGGCAAGATGCCAACCATTGGGCCCGTGGAATAAGTCAAGAAATAGTAACCGATTCCCGGTGTTACGCACCCGTCCGCTTATTGAAACCATAAGAATTATGTATAGTCATTTTGATATCCAGCATCTATCATGGCCGATTTAATATTTGCTTATGGACAGGGCCGGAAATTCGTTTTACAGCTTATTGTCTGCCGTAATATATAATAGTATTTGCTTTAAGTCCGGTAGACCGCCTTCAGTACCAAACATCGTTTCCTGACGTTATGCAGTAAATTTGAAGATGGCGTGTACTTCGCGCCCGTTTATTGATCGGGAACTCCGCTTTAGCCAACAAGGAGGAGGCTAATTATGCCACGTATACCAGGCCGCAATTTTCTCTTCGTTCCGGGTCCGACCAATGTGCCCGACCGTGTCTTACGCGCCATGATGGTCGCGATGGAAGACCATCGTTCGTCAAAGTTTCCGGAGCTTTCGCGCTCTGTATTGAGTGACCTGAAAAAAGTATTCAAGACCACGGAAGGCCAGGCTTTCATCTTTCCTTCTTCGGGAACCGGTGCATGGGAGGCGGCTTTGACCAACACGCTTTCCCCGGGCGACAAGGTCTTAGCTTCGCGCTTCGGCCAGTTCAGCCACCTGTGGATCGACATGGCGCAACGACTCGGTTTTGATGTGGAAGTCCTGGAAGTCGAGTGGGGCGAAGGCGTTCCTCTGGACCGCGTGGAGGAAACTCTGCGCGCTGACAATCAGCACAAGATCAAAGCAGTGCTCGCCTGCCATAATGAAACCGCAACCGGAGTGACGAGCGACATCGCCGGCGTGCGCCGCGTCATGGATGCTGCGAGCCACCCGGCATTGCTCTTCGTCGACTGCGTAAGCTCGCTAGCCAGCATTGATTTTCGCATGGACGAATGGGGCGTCGACATGGCCATCACCGGTTCCCAGAAGGGGCTTATGTTGCCGGCGGGTCTGGGCGTCGTGTGTGCAAGCAAGAAGGCACTCGCGGCCATGCAAACGGCGAAGTCGAAGCGTTGCTACTTCGATTTGAACGACATGATCAAGGCCAATGCCACCGGCTACTTTCCCTATACGCCGGCTCTGGCGATGCTGTACGGCCTGCGTGAATCGCTGAACATCATTTTTGAAGAAGGGCTGGAGAATATTATCTTCCGCCATCACTACCTGGCGGAAGGCGTACGCGCTGCGGTCATGAAGGGCTGGAGCCTCAAGCTGTGCGCCAAGGAGCCGAAATGGTATTCAGACACCGTTAGCGCGATTTTGGTGCCTGAAGGCATCAACGGAGCGCACGTGATCGACGTGGCGTTCAGGCGTTACAACCTGGCGCTCGGCGCCGGCCTGTCCAAGGTAGCGGGCAAGTTGTTCCGCATCGGCCATCTTGGCGATCTCAATGAGCTGATGCTGATGGGCGCTATTGCGGGCGCGGAAATGGCCATGCTCGATGTGGGCGTCAAAGTCAAACCCGGAAGCGGCGTGGGCGCCGCCTCGGATTACTGGCGCAATAACGATCCGATCACCAAGAAAAAGGTGAGCCGTGAGGAAGTTGTTTACGCCTCACACTCCACGGGTTCAATTTATTGATCAAGGGCGCGGTTACCGATGCAACATCACGTCGTATTTCTCGACCGTTCCACGCTGAGCGCAAATGTGCGCCGCCCGGCGTTTGAGCATACCTGGGACGACCACTCAACAACTTCAGCAGCGGAAATCATCGACCATCTGGCGGATGCCACTATCGCCATCACCAACAAGGTGCCGTTGCGTGCAGAGACCCTTTCCAAGCTGTCCAAGCTCAAGATGATTTCGGTCGCCGCAACCGGTTACGACGTTGTCGACATCAATTACTGCAAAGCCCACGGCATCACGGTGGCAAATATCCGTAATTACGCCGTCCACACCGTACCTGAGCATGCCTTCGCGCTGATCCTGGCGCTGCGCCGCAATCTGCTCGCATACCGCCAGGATGTTGAAAACGGCGTGTGGCAGCAGGCTGAGCAATTCTGCTTTTTCGATCACCCCATCGGCGATCTGTTTGGAGCAACCATCGGCATACTCGGGGAAGGCGCCATCGGGCAGGGCACGGCGACGGTCGCGCGCGGCTTTGGCATGCGTGTGCTATTCGCCGACCACGCGCCGCCCAAGGCTCCTGGCGTGGAATTCACACCTCTCGACAAAGTGCTTGCGGAATCCGATGTGATTTCTCTGCATTGCCCGCTTACCCCGGAATCCCGGAACATGATCGGGCTTGAGGAGATCCGCAAGATGAAAAAAACCGCGCTCCTTATCAACACCGCCCGCGGTGGCTTGGTGGACGAAGCGGCGCTGATCCGCGCGCTCGACGAGGGGTTGATTGCCGGCGCCGGCTTCGACGTGCTGACCAAGGAGCCGCCGCGCGAAGGCAACCCGTTGCTGGAGCTGAGGAGACCGAATTTCATTTTAACACCCCACGTGGCGTGGGCTTCCGACAACGCCATGCAGTTTCTCGCCGACCAATTGGTCGACAACATCGAAGCCTTTGTGAACGGCAAACCTCAAAATCTGGTGGTGTGAGATGTCGGCCCGCTTCCTAGAAAACCCCTGGAAACTGACAGGTTCCACAGCAAAGGAGCGTTAAGTGGACATCCACGAGTATCAAGCTAAAGAACTGTTGTCCAGCTTCGGCGTCGCCATACCGCGAGGCGCAGTCGCCTACAGCCCCGATCAGGCGGTGTACAGCGCCACGGAACTGGGCGGCTGGCACTGGGCGGTGAAAGTGCAAATTCACTCCGGCGGCCGCGGCAAAGCCGGCGGCATCAAGCTTTGCAAAACCTACCGCGAAGTTCATGACGCGGCGAAGGAGCTGCTCGGCAAGAAACTGGTGACCAATCAGACCGGAGCGGAAGGGAAAATCGTCCAGAAGCTTTATATCGAGGTGGCGGAGCCTTTTGAGAGCGAGCTTTACCTGGGCCTGGTGCTGGATCGCAAGATCGAGCGCATCCGCGTCATCGCTTCGGCCCAAGGCGGCATGGAGATCGAGGAAATCGCCAAGGATTCACCCGGCACGATTTTGCAGGAAATCGTCGAGCCGGCCGTGGGCTTGCAGGGATTCCAGGCGCGCGAGCTGGCATTCGGGCTCGGGCTCAACATCAAGCAGGTGGCACGCGCGGTGAAAACGATGATGGGCGCTTACCGTTCGTTCCGTGATCTCGACGCGACCATGGTGGAAATCAATCCGCTGGTCGTGACCAAGGACGACCGGGTGCTGGCGCTTGACGCCAAAATGTCGTTCGACGACAACGCGCTATTCCGCCACCCCAACGTTGCGGAGATGCGCGACCCTACGCAGGAAGACCCGCGCGAAGTGCAGGCGGCCGAGCACAGCCTCAATTACATCGGGCTCGAAGGAGAAATCGGCTGCGTCATCAACGGCGCGGGCTTGGCTATGGCAACGATGGACACCATTAAATACGCGGGCGGCACGCCGGCGAATTTTCTGGATGTAGGCGGCGGCGCATCGCCTGAGCGAATTGCTGCCGCGTTGCGCCTCGTGCTCTCGGACCAGAAGGTGCGCGCCATCCTGGTGAATATTTTCGCCGGGATCAACCGCTGCGACTGGGTGGCTAAAGGCGTGGTCCAGGCCTATAGCGAGGTCGGTATCAAGGTGCCATTCGTGGTGCGGCTGGCTGGAACTAATGTCGACGAAGGGCGCAAGATTATACGCGAGAGCAAACTCCCTCTTATCATCGCAGAGACACTGCTCGAAGCAGCGCAAAAAGTGGTGGCAGCGGCCAAATCATATAAACCGCTGCCCGCTTGAGCCGATCAAGGATAACGACATGAGCATACTTATCGATGAAAACACGCGAGTCCTGGTGCAGGGCTTCACCGGCGACAAGGGCACCTTCCACGCCAAGGAAATGATTGCCTATGGCACCAAGATCGTGGGCGGGGTTACACCGGGCAAGGGAGGCATGACGCACCTGGGGCTGCCGGTATTCAACACCGTCAAGGAAGCCGTGGAGAAAACCGGCGCTACCGCCAGCATCACCTTTGTTCCTCCCGCGTTTTGTATGGATTCAATCATGGAGGCAGCCGACGCCGGCATCAGGCTGGTGTGCTCAATTACCGACGGCATCCCGGCGCAGGACATGATGCGGGTAAAGCGCTATCTGATGCGCTACCCGAAAGACCGGCGCACCCTAATGGTGGGGCCAAACTGCGCTGGCATCATCAGCGCCGGCAAAGCCATGCTGGGCATCATGCCCGGGAACATTTACCAGCGCGGGACGGTGGGCATCGTGTCGCGCTCCGGGACGCTCGGCTACGAGGCGGCTTCGCAGCTCAAGGCGCTGGGCCTCGGTGTCACCACCAGCGTGGGCATCGGGGGCGACCCCATCAACGGCAGTTCCTTTCTCGACCACCTGGTGCTGTTCGAGCAGGATGACGAAACCAAAGCGGTGCTGATGATAGGCGAAATCGGCGGCCCGCAAGAGGCTGAAGCAGCGAAGTGGGTTAAAGAGAACATGAGTAAGCCGGTCGTCGGCTACGTGGCGGGTCTTACTGCACCCAAGGGACGGCGCATGGGACATGCCGGCGCCATCATCTCAGCCACCGGCGACAGCGCCGCGGAGAAAAGCGAAATCATGAAGAACTACGGCCTTACGGTTGCGCCGAGCGCCTCCGAGCTCGGCTCATGCGTCGCTGAAGTGCTGAAAAAGAAAACGTCGCGAAAGGTTAGTTAGTAAGCAGTTCTTTAAGGACAGCTTTTATCGATTGACGCTGTTTCACAATTAACCTCACCGGTTCTTTTCCCCGCCGGGCAGACAACATATGAAGCCCAACACTGCTCTTTCTCTCCCGGTTCCAGCGGAGGCCATGGAGCACACGGCCTACGAAAAGAAACTAGCGGGTTTTCTCTTCGAGCTCCTGGTGGATATCGTCGAGCACCAGGAGCCGCGGATCGTGCCGATGCTGCGTGGCGAGTCGCGCGATTTTGATTTGCTTCCATCTCTGTTGGGGCGGGCGCTGCAGGCGCAGGGCATCTGGTTCCAGCTGCTCAGCATTGCCGAGGAAAATGCCGCAATGCGCCGCCGTCGCCAGCTTGAGAACGAGCGCGGCTATGAGAATGTGCGCGGAACACTGGGTCAGGTAATAGCGGAGGCTGCCGCCAGCGGAACCGGTGCCGACGCGATGCGCTCGCTGCTAAACACCCTGAAAATCCGCCCCGTCATCACCGCACATCCGACCGAGGCGAAACGCGTCACAGTGCTGGAAAGGCACCGCAAAATCTATCGCCGCTTAATGGACCTCGAATCGCCGCGCTGGACTGGCCGCGAGCGCGAAAAGCTGGTCGCGATGCTGCGAAGCGACATCGAGCTCCTGTGGTTTACAGGCGAACTGCGCCTGGAGAAGCCGACGGTGCCGCAGGAGGTCGCCTGGGGACTGCATTTTTTCAACGAGACGCTGTTCGAAGCGGTGCCCACGCTGCTGGACAAACTGGATTATGCTCTGCGTCATAGCTACCCGGGCGAGCGCTTTGAGATCCAGGCCTTTTTCCAATTCGGCGCCTGGATTGGAGGTGACCGCGACGGTAATCCGCATGTTACAAACCGAATCACGCGCGAGGCGCTGTACCAGAATTGCCTGGCGAGCCTTCGCTATTACAAATCGCGCATCACCGAGCTGATGCAAACCTTGAGCATCACCGAGCGTGCCGCGCCGATTCCCGATGCTTTCCGCGCCGCGTTGGCGCAAGCGCTTGAGCGTTCTGGAGAGGGCGCTGCCATTGCTGCGCGCAATCCAGGCGAACGGTTCCGGCAATATCTTTCCTGCGTTCTTCGCCGGCTTGATATCACCATTGCCCACGTCGAAAAAGGCCGTCCCGTGCCAGGCGAAAAAGGTTATGCCAGTGCGGAGGATCTGGCCACGGACCTGAAAACCATGGAGCAGGGATTGACGGCGTGCAAAGGCGAGGTGCTGACTGCGTCACTGGTCGCGCCAGTGCGGCGCGCGGTCGAAGCGTTCCGCTTCAGCACAATGCGGCTGGACGTACGAGAAAACACCACGCGAATCACGCAAGCCTTGATCGAGTTATGGCGCGCCACTCCCAATGACGGTGAGCCGCCGGCATTTGATTCAAGCGATTGGAAATCGTGGCTTCTGCAGCAACTGGCGAAACCGCTTGCGCCAGACCGCCCGGTCCGACGCTTGTCCGCTGAGACGGAGGAAACTCTGGGCATGTTCAAGCTGATTGCCGAGATGTGGGATGTACTGGATAGGCAGGCGTTCGGAGCTTTCGTCCTCAGCATGACCCGCTCGGTGAGCGATGTGCTGGGAGTGTGCCTCTTAGCCAAGGAAGGCGAGCTTTTCTACGACCCCGCTGGAGTGGAATACTGCCGGCTGCCCATCACGCCGTTGTTCGAAACCATTGAAGATCTGCGGCGCGCGCCCGCAATCATGCGCGAGCTGCTCAGCATACCGGTAATGAAGCGCAGCATCCGCGCCCAGGGAGGATGCCAGGAAGTCATGATCGGCTATTCGGATTCCAACAAGGACGGCGGATTTTTCCCCAGCAATTGGGAACTGGCAAAGGCACAGGTCAAGCTCACCCAGCTTGGAAAAGAGCTGGGCGTTCCAATAACCTTTTTCCACGGCCGCGGCGGTTCAGTGAGTCGCGGTGGCATTGCCACAGGCCGCGCTATTGCCGCGCAGCCGGCCGGTTCCATCTGCGGGCGCTTCCGTGTCACCGAGCAGGGCGAAGTGGTATCGTTCAAATACGCCAACAAGGGCACCGCCGCGTACCACATCGAGCTCCTGGTGGCGAGCGTGTTGGAGCATTCACTCAAGTCCGACCGCGAGCAGGCCTTGCGCGCCAATCCCGAATTTGATGAAGCCATGGAAGCCCTCTCCGCCACAGCGCAGGCCGCTTACAGCCTGCTTGCCCGCAACCCGGATTTGCCTGTCTATTTCCAGGCGGCGAGCCCGCTTGAAGAAATTTCATTGCTCAATATCGGTTCGCGCCCCGCGCGCCGCTTTGGCGCGAAGAGCCTGGCCGATCTGCGCGCCATTCCCTGGGTGTTCGCCTGGTCACAGAACCGGCACATCGTGCCGGGCTGGTATGGCGTCGGAGGCGGCCTTTCCGCTTTCCTGGAGGTTCGCGGCACGGCAGGGCTTACGCTGCTAAAGCGCATGTTCAATAAGTCGCGGCTATTCCGCCTCATCATTGATGAGGTGGAAAAAACTCTGGCCCAGGTTGATCTGACTATTGCCCGGGAATACGCGGGGTTGGTTGAAGATAAGCGGGTGCGCGAGGAAATCTTGCACATGATAGAAGCGGAATACCGGCTTACCCGCGATATGATGCTGAAAGTGAGCTGCGGAAAAGTAATCGCCGAGCGCTTTCCCGAATACCGCCGGCGCCTTGCGCTGCGCCTGCCTATGCTCAATCAGGTCAACCACGAGCAAGTTGATCTGCTACGGCGCTACCGTCTGGAGCCGGAAGGAGAAGCAAAAGACCATTACCGTGATGCGCTGCTGCAATCGATCAACTGCATTGCTGCGGGCTTTGGCGCAACGGGTTGACGCTGACCAGAACACTTAACCGCCGATCAACGCCGATAGACGCCGATGAGATTCAGGGCGCGGTGGTTTGATCCGCGTTCATCTGCGGTTGATAAGCGGGTTTTCATGACCATAATACTTGGAGAGGACATACCATGAGCTTTACTATCATTGAACCCACTACCTCGCGTCTGCACCGGTCTGAACTGGCTGTTCCCGGCACCATCCCCGCGCTCTTCGAAAAGGCGGCGAAATCCGCCGCCGATATCATTTTTCTCGATTGCGAAGACGCCGTCGCGCCTGACGACAAGGAAAAAGCGCGCAAGAACATCATCCAGGGCCTGAACGAATTGAACTGGGGCGCCAAAACCATGATGGTGCGCATCAACGGCCTCGATACCCATTACATGTACCGCGATGTCGTGGATATCGTGGAAGCCTGCCCGCGACTGGACATGATCCTTATACCGAAGGTGGGCACGCCAGCCGATGTTTACGCGGTTGACATGATGGTGACGCAAATCGAAACCGCAAAGAAGCGCGCGAAGCGCATCGGTTTCGAAGTGCTGATTGAAACCGCTCTGGGCATGGCCAACGTCGAAGCGATCGCGCAATCAAGCAAGCGGCTGGAGGCAATGTCGTTTGGCGTCGCAGATTATGCGGCTTCCACTCGCGCCCGCACCACGGTAATCGGCGGAGTGAACAAAGACTCGGGCGTGCTCACCGACAAGGATGCGGACGGCAAGCGGCAATACTTCTGGACCGATCCCTGGCACGCGGCGCAGACGCGCATGATGGTGGCGTGCCGCGCTTACGGCTTGCGTCCGATAGACGGACCATTTGGCGATTTCAACGATACGGACGGCTTTATCGCTGCGGCCAACCGCGCGGCGGTGCTCGGTTACGAAGGCAAGTGGGCGATCCATCCCTCGCAAATCGAATTGGCCAACCGGGTTTTCACGCCTTCTGAAGCCGAGGTGACCAAGGCCAAACGCATCATGGAGGCGATGGCGCAGGCGGCGAAAGAAGGGAAAGGCGCGGTGTCATTGGATGGCAGGCTGATTGACATTGCCAGCATCCGCATGGCGGAAGCGCTGCTCAAGAAAGCCGAATCGATCCGCGCATCAGGCGGAACGTGAGACCACTTTAATTCTTTTTCCTAGTGGGGCCCAATTCTCAAATTAGCCGTTGCTATATAGACTTCACGCAAAAAGCAATACAGCGCCGCGATGAAAGACAACATGGCAACGATGAACAACACGCCGATCACGCTGGGTACTTCCACGGCAAGAAATACTTCCAGGAACAGAATCACTATAAGCGCACAGATCAGCAGGGCGCACATTGCGCTCAGGCTGATCGCCGCGTATATGAGCCGGGCGCGCTTGGAAAACACGGCAAGCTGTCTATGGATTTCGCTGCGTTCTTTCTCGTCGCTCGCAGACAGCCGGGCTTCAAGGCTACGGGCAAAATCAACAATTCTGCCTAATCTGTTGGCGAGCACGCCCAGCATGGCGCCTATGCCGGTAATGAGAAAAACCGGCGCCACTGCAAGTTGAATGGCGTGACCGACTGCGGCTGCGGTTAAATCTTGATGGAGCATGGTAATCACCGATTCAAAAAAACGACTTTGACCCTATAATATTCTACAATAAATGCTGTAAACGTCCCGCTTGCCGGGAGCAAGTACCCCAGGAGGCGCCTTATGAAAAAGACTATCTTACTCTCGCTGTTTATGCTTCTGATCTTTGTCGAGTTGCCCGACGTCGCGGCTGAAGCGGCTGCCGACAAAAAAGTGGTCATCAATGGAACCCAATTGACCGCAAAGGACATCCAAACCCTGGAACGCAGCTACGGAGTGCCCCTTCAGACCGGTCGGTACTGGTACGACAAGATGTCGGGGCTGTGGGGTTATGCGGGCCAGCCGACCGCTGGACAGATTCTTGCGGGATTGCAGCTCGGCGGGCCGCTGAAGGCCGACGCTTCAAACGGGAACACGGGCGTGTTCATCAACGGCCGGCAGCTGCCCGTGGTCGAGGTGACATACGCCAGCAATTGGGGACGGTGTACAAAGGCCGGTACTGGATGAATGCCCAAGGTGTCGGAGGAATCGAAGGAGGGCCGGCGATTTTTGATCTGGGCGCTGCGGCTCGACAGCGATCAGGAGGGGGTCTCTACGGCGGGAACAGCCGGACCACCCCATTCGGACATCTTGGCAGCGACGGCAAGTGCTCCTATTACTTCGACCCCAAGAGCGGCAGTAGCGTCATGAGTGGCAACTGCAACTAATCACGCCGAGTCTTTACAACCCATTCACCCTGATGCTTCGACTGCCACTCCGTTCGTCCCGAGCGTATTCACTGCCTTTGCCTTGAACTGCGCGCCGTAGCGTACCACCTTCCTCGGTCCAGCCCTTGCCATCACACACCTTCAAGCTCGTTAGCTGAGGGTGTCAACTTTTTCGGGGGAGGATTGCACCGGGGGGCGGGTCACTCGATTTGCGGGTTGACAAAACCTTTGGTTGGGCTCAATGTTAAAAGCCTCAAATTCCCGCTGATTTCAGTAAGGAGAACTGCCATGTCAGTGCATGTTAGCGAAACCCGTATCGTCAGAGGCGCTTGCCCCCAGGACTGTCCCGACACCTGCGCGTTTCTCTACCACGTGGAGGACGGCAAGCTGGTGGAGGTAACCGGCGACCCGGATCACCCGATGACCCGCGGTGGGCTGTGCGTGAAGCTCAAGGACTATGCCGAGCATCACTATAACCCCGACCGCCTGTTGTACCCCATGAAGCGCGTTGGGCCGAAAGGCAGTGGACAGTTCGAGCGGATATCTTATAACGACGCGCTCGCTGAGATCAAGAAGCGCTGGGCAGACATCATAACCAAATACGGCGCGCAAGCCATCATGCCTCACGTTTACCTAGGGAACCAAGGCACTCTGAATGGACTGACCTCCGGCGATGCATTCTTTAACCGGCTTGGCTCCAGCGTAGCGGAGAAGACCTACTGCGAGTCGGGCTCCTCCACCGCCTGGATAATGACCGTGGGCCCGACCGGCGGGCTCGATTTGGAAAGTCTCGCCTACGCGAAGTACATCATCGTGTGGGCGATGAATATGATAAACACTAACCTGCACGCCTGGCCCTTCATCCTTGAGGCAAAAAAGAAAGGTGCCAAGATAGTGGTGATTGACCCGATCAGAACACGCACAGCAAAGCAGGCTGACTGGTACATTCCGATAAACCCTGGGACAGATGCCGCACTGGCGCTGGGCATGATGAACGTGATCATCACGGAAGATCTGGTGGATCACGACTATGTGAAGCAATACACGCTCGGCTACGAGGAACTAAAGGCACGTGCGACCCAATATCCCCCGGAAAAGGTCGCAAAAATTACCGGCATACCGGCCAGTGATATTCGGAAACTGGCGCGCGAATATGCGACCACCCAGCCTTCGGCTATCCGCGAAGGCGTGGCTCTCGAGCGTAGCCGTGGCGGCGGGGATGCAGTCCGTGCTATCACCTGTTTGCCAGCACTCGTCGGCGCCTGGCGCCATGTTGGGGGCGGCGCCGTCGAGATGCCGATCTGGGACTTTCCGTTCAAGTTCGACAAGATTTGCCGACCCGACTGGATCAAACCGGGCACGCGCGTTGTCAACGAGCTCGACCTTGGAGCTGCCCTCACCGGCGAGTTGAAGCTCAATCCTCCAATCATGTCGCTATTCGTTTACAACTCCAATCCGGTGACCCAGGCTCCGGCTCAGAACAAGGTTGTGCAGGGGCTCAAGCGCGAGGATCTGTTCACAGTGGTGAGCGAACTATTCATTACGGACACGGCGCGTTATGCCGATCTCCTCCTTCCGGCAACCTTGCAGGCTGAGCAATATGACCTCCAGGTGACGTGGGGCCATCTCTACATGATGGTCAACCAGCCGGCCATCCCAGCGCCCGGGGAATGCGTGCCTAACGTTGATATGTTCCGCCGGCTCGCAAAGACGATGGGCTTTAGCGACCCCTACTGGGACATGACCGATGATGAGATGCTGATGGAATTCTACGACTGGGATTCGCCTGCTTTGAAAGGCATCACTTTGGATTTGCTTAAACAGAAAGGGTGGATGCGGCTTAATGTGGGTACCCCGGATAAGCGGGCGCCGCACGCCAAGGGGAACTTCAAGACACCCTCCGAGAAATGCGAATTCAAGGTCACGGACGCCAAAAACTTCGTCGTGCCTGTATGGCGCTCCATGTACGAGGGCATGCAGCCCGGCACGCCAATTGATCCAGTGCCAGACTATATTCCGCCGTTTGAGACGCCGCATTCCAATCCGGAACTGGCCAAGCGCTATCCGCTCAACATAATTTCGCCCAAGCCCCACGGCTTTCTGAACTCGCAATATGCGAACGAGCCGGTTCAGCAGAAACGCCAAGGTGAACAACTCGTGTTGATCAACCCCAAAGACGCCAAAGAGCGAAAAATCGAATCAGGGAAATACGTGCGGGTATGGAACGATCGGGGTAGTTTTGAGGGTAAGGCGGAATTGACCGAGGACGTTATGCCGGGGCTCATCATGGCTAATCTGGGATTCTGGGTCAGCTTGAGCCGCACCGGGAACACCGTCAATGTCACCAGCGCAGACAAGCACTGCAACTTGGGCAACGCCGGGACCTATTCGGATAGCTTGGTTAACGTAGCGCTGGTTTAGTAATTCGAGCATACACTTGTTTCTGAAGTCGCCTGATGCAAGGTAATGAGGCTGTTACGACTTCTTCATGGCAGGCAAAATGAATGCCCTTAGAGATGCCATGTAGAAGGTCTTCCGTAAGATTCCATGACCCACGTAGTCACAGCGAATTGCGATCTTTGCCGTTTTACCGATTGTGTGACAACTTGCCCCGTCGAGTGCTTTCATGCCGATGAACGGAGGATGTACATCGATCCCGGCGTGTGCATCGACTGCGGCGCTTGCATTCCGGCGTGCCCGGTTCACGCGATCTACGAAACCATCGACATGCCGGATGATCAAGCTTACTGGATTGAAATTAACGCTGAACGCGCTCTCCAACTTCCCGTGATCAGCGAAAAGCAGACCCCGTTGCCAACGGCGGAAAAGAGGAAGGCGGAGTTGGGGTTCTGAAAGTACGGTGAGTGGCAAGCTGGGGTCGGATGAGAATCCTTTGCGCGTTGCCATCGTGGGGAGCGGGCCGAGCGGCTTCTACCTGGTCGAGGTGACATACCGGCAGCAAATGGGGACGGTGTACAAAGGCCGGTACTGGATGAATGCCCAAGGTGTCGGAGGAATCGAAGGAGGGCCGACGATTTTTGATCTGGGCGCTGCGGCTCGACAGCGATCAGGAGGGGGTCTCTACGGCGGGAACAGCCGGACCACCCCATTCGGACATCTTGGCAGCGACGGCAGTGCTCCTATTACTTCGACCCCAAGAGCGGCAGTAGCGTCATGAGTGGCAACTGCAACTAATCACGCCGAGTCTTTACAACCCATTCACCCTGATGCTTCGACTGCCACTCCGTTCGTCCCGAGCCCTTCGATAAGCCTCCGTTCCGCCTGAGCATAGTCGAAGGCTATTCCGAACGGAGGTGTTGCTCAGGACAGGCGGAGTCGAGGGAAGTGAGTCGAAGGCTTACCCGAACGCGAGCGGCGCTCAGCATTAAAGGCAATCGCATTATTTGTAATAGCTCAGACTTGATCTTACAGACAGTGTCTGACCAAGTCGACTCTAAAGCGTCTATTTTAAAGACTGGAAACGGCCAAAAGCAATGGGATGGACTCCTCCTCACCCACCGGCATCAATGTGCCAGACTGGACGTCTTATCAACCAGTCAAGAGAGAGAAGGAGTCCAAGATGAAGATTATCCGCGTTGGCGTCGATTTGGCAAAGATCGTTTTCCAGGTGCACGGCGTAGATCGTAACGAGAAAGTTGTGTGGCGCCGAAAGCTCACACGGGCGAGCTGGCTCAAGGTATTGCTGGAGACGATTGAGCCCGGGTGTGAGATTGGGATGGAAGCGTGCGGTGGCGCGCATCACTGGGCGCGCCAGCTGCAGGCGCAAGGATTCACGGTGAGACTGATCGCTCCGCAGTTTGTGAAGCCCTATGTGAAAAGCAACAAGAACGACGCCAACGATGCCGAAGCCATTTGTGAGGCCATGAGCCGGCCCCACATGCGATTCGTCTCTATCAAGACGGTTGCGCAGCAGGATATTCAGGGCGTACACCGTATTCGTTTTGAGTTGAGCAATCAG
>DATDGC010000093.1:0-4943 GCA_036522275.1 Burkholderiales bacterium
GACGAGGCGCAGGCCGAACAATTCTGGATCGGCATCCGCGAGCAGACCGATCCCTTCTTCCGCAGCGCTACCCCGCTGTGGCGGCTGTCGGTCAAATCCACTACACCCCCGCTGAAACTTGCCGGCGGGCAGGTCATCGAATGGGGCGGCGCTCTGCGCTGGCTGAAAAGCGATGCCGATGCCAAAACCATGCGCAATGCAGCGGCTGCGGCAAACGGCCACGCCACCTTGTTTCGGGCGAGCGACAAAAGCGCGGGCGTATTCCAGCCGCTAGCGCCCGCGCTGCTGAAAATTCACCGGCACCTGAAACAAACTTTCGACCCGGCGGGGATATTCAACCGCGGGCGCCTGTACCCGGAATTTTAGAACCTTAGAACCTCTCTCAATGCAAACCAGTCTCGCCGAATTTATCAAAGATACGCCGCAGGGGCGGGAAGCGGATTCCATCCTGCGCGCCTGCGTGCACTGCGGATTTTGCAACGCCACCTGCCCTACCTATCAATTGCTGGGCGACGAGCTCGACGGGCCGCGCGGGCGCATTTATCTCATCAAGCAAATGCTCGAAGGAGCGCAGCCGACCGAAAAAACGCGGCTGCATCTGGACCGCTGCCTAACCTGCCGCGCCTGCGAGACTACCTGCCCTTCCGGGGTGCGCTACGGGCGGCTCGCCGACATCGGCCGCGAAATGGTGGAAAAGCGCGTGGAGCGCAGTTTCATCGAGAACGCGAAACGCGCGATGCTGCGAACGGTGTTGACCCATCCCGCGTTGTTCAATCCACTGCTGGGATTAGGCCGGTTGGTGCGCCCGCTGCTACCGGAAAAAATCAGACGCAAGGTGCCGCAAACGCAGCGGCAAACACCGCGGCCTGCGGCACGGCATGCGCGCAAAATGCTGCTGCTTGAAGGCTGCGTGCAGCCCGCGATTGCGCCCAACATCAACGCCGCGACGGCACGATTGCTGGATAAGCTCGGCATTTCGATCCTCCCCACCCGCGGCTGCTGCGGAGCGATTCCTTATCACATGAACGCGCAGGAAGAAGGCCTCAACACCATGCGCCGCAACATAGATCACTGGTGGCCTGACATCGAGCAAGGCGTGGAAGCGCTGGTAATCACCGCCAGCGGCTGCGGGGCGATGGTAAAAGAATACGGGCATCTACTCAAACACGACCCCGTTTATGCCGAAAAAGCGCAGCGCGTTTCGGCCATTGCCAAAGACATCATTGAAATCGTTACCGCAGAGAAAGAGAAAATCGGCGCGCAGGTATCCGGCTCAAAAAAACGCGGCGCGAAAACCGCTTTTCACTCTCCGTGCACCTTGCAGCATGCGCTCAAACTGGATGGCGTGGTGGAAAAGCTACTCGCAGACTGCGGCTTTGAGCTGACTGGCGTTCCCGATGCGCACTTGTGTTGCGGATCGGCGGGAACTTACTCCATTCTGCAGCCCGAGCTTTCACAAAAACTGCTCGCAAATAAAATCGCCGCGCTTGAATCCGGTTCGCCCGCGCAGATTTTCACCGCCAACATCGGCTGCCTTGCGCATATGCAAAGCGCAACCGAACTTCCGGTGAGGCACTGGATTGAAGCGCTGGACGAATTGCTGTAACACCTCCTGAACTAGCCATGACGCTCGAGCGCCCACTGCACATGTTCTCTTACCAGCGGCGAAGAATCATCAAGTCGCCGCCGCAATGCTTCGATTGCCGCGACTGAGCGCGGCGCGTTGCCCAATCCCACCGCGAGATTGCGCAGCCAGCGTTCATAACCGATGCGGTGTATCGCGCTGCCGGCAAGCTTCTCATGAAATTCCTCTTCGCTCCAGCCAAACAGCGCAACCAGCTGCGCATCATCAAGACCATGGCGCACCGCGAAATCCGCTTCCTCGGTAGCCTGCGCATACTTGTTCCAGGGACAGACCAGCTGGCAGTCGTCGCAGCCATACACCCGGTTGCCCATCAGCGGCCGCAGTTCTTCAGGAATGCTTCCCTTGTGCTCGATGGTGAGATAAGAAATGCAGCGCCTGGCATCGAGCCTATACGGCGCAACAATCGCCCGAGTGGGGCAGATATCAATACATTTTTCGCAGGTGCCGCAATGGTCTTGTTGGGCGCTGTCCACCGGCAGCGGCAGGTCAGTATAAATCTCGCCCAGAAAAAACCATGAACCGGTTTCGCGCGTAAGCAGCAAGGTATGTTTCCCCCGCCAACCCAGTCCCGCTTTGCGCGCGAGCTCCACTTCCATCACCGGCGCGCTGTCGGTGAATACACGGCAGCGGTGATCGCCAACTCGCTCGTGTATCTTATCCACCAGCGTCTGCAAGCGCCTGCGCAGCACTTTGTGGTAATCGCGCCCCGTGGCGTAGCGCGAGATATAGGCTTTGTTTCCGTCCGCCAGGACCTGCCAGCCCTCGCGTGCATGTTGCGGCTGATAGTTGATGCGTACTGAAATCACGCGCAGCGTGCCGGGCAGAAGCTCGGCGGGGCGGCTGCGTTTCACGCCGTGTTTTGCCATATAATCCATGTCACCGTGGCATCCTTCTTCCAGCCATTCCAGGAGCCGCAGTTCAGCCTTGCCGAGATCGGTATCAGCAATGCCGATCTCCTGGAAGCCGAGCGCTTTCCCCCACGACTTGATCGCCGCGGCAAGCTGCGCATCGTCGGCACTTGAATAAGAATTTTGGGTTGCAGTATCTTGCATGGCCTTCATCATAACCAGCCGGAAATGAAAATAATACGCCACCTGCCCGACGCACAGGCCACCCGCGAACTCGGTATTGCGCTCGCGCCCCTGCTTCAGCCTGGGCTGAAAGTGTATTTTTACGGCGAGCTGGGCTCAGGCAAAACCACGCTGGTGCGCGGCATGCTCCAAGGGCTGGGCTACCGTGGAAAAGTCAAAAGCCCCTCATACATACTGCTTGAACTTTACCCACTTTCTAGGTTAGACTTATATCACTTTGATTTTTATCGGTTCGAGGATGCCAAGGAATGGCAGGATGCGGGCTTTCGCGAATACTTCAACGCGCGTTCCGTGTGTCTCGTGGAATGGCCGGAAAATGCCGGGGACTTGCTGCCTGCGCCCGACATCAAGATAGGCTTGTTGATAAAGGAAGCAGGCCGCGATGTCACAATTGAAGGGGGCACAGAGACAGGAAGGCAATGTTTAGCTGGATTTCAAAACGGTTGACTTCAAGCGCGCTCCATAAAGCGCTCCGTGCCGTTTGTTTTCTGTTTTTTCCGCTGTTTATTTCCGTCCCGGTTGATGCTGCAACCCAGGTGAGTTCGGTGCGGGTGTGGCCGGCGCAGGATTACACCCGCTTGACTATTGAATCCAGCTCGCCGATAACGCACAATCTGTTCACTATCAAGAATCCCGAGCGCCTGGTGCTCGATCTCGAAGAAGTTGAGCTCAACACGGTGCTGGAAAACCTTTCCGCGAAAATTTCGGCGAGCGACCCCTACATCAAGCAAGTGCGCGCCGGGCGCTTCAAACCGGGCGTGGTGCGCCTCGTGCTCGATTTAAAAACCGAGGTCAAACCGCAGTTATTCGCATTGAAGCCAGTAGGTGACTACGGCCACCGCCTGGTGCTGGACATTTATCCGGCGCAGCCGGTTGATCCGTTGATGGCGCTGGTGCTGAAATCGGAAAGCAAGCTGGGATTACAGAATGACAAGGCCGCGTCCGCGCAAAAAACAGATGACCCTTCCGCGCCGGCCGAGCCCGTTGCCAGAGAAACCCCCGGTCAAACAAGAAACGAGGACGCGCGCACTGCCGAAAGCAAGCAGGAGAAAAAACCGAAACCGGAAGTGGCGCGGCTCATTACCATCGCGATTGACCCCGGGCACGGCGGTGAAGACCCGGGTGCCCGCGGCCACGGCGGCACGCACGAGAAAAACGTGACGCTGGCCATCGCACGCAAAGTCAAAGCCAGGCTAGACCAAGAGCCGAATATGCGGAGCGTGCTCATCCGCGACAGCGACTACTTCCTCGAGTTGCAGGAACGGGTGCGGAAAGCACAAAAAATAAGAGCCGACTTGTTTATTTCGATCCACGCCGACGCCTATATCAAGCCGAATGCACGCGGCTCATCGGTATTTGCGCTTTCCGAGCGCGGTGCAACCTCCGCCGCCGCACGCTGGCTCGCAAACAAGGAGAATGAATCGGATTTGATTGGCGGGGTCAATCTCAATGTCCGCGACCCTTACCTTAAACAGACCTTGCTCGACCTTGCACAAACTGCCACCATCAACGACAGCGTGAAGCTCGGCAAAGCAGTGCTTACCGAACTGGGCAGCGTCAATGACCTGCACCGGCACTCGGTGGAACAGGCCGGATTCGCCGTGTTGAAAGCGCCCGATATTCCCTCGATTCTGGTGGAGACCGCGTTCATCAGCAACCCTGAAGAAGAGAAAAGACTCAAAGACGATAGCTACCAGAACAAAATCGCCGACGCGATTGTCGGCGGCATCAAACGCTACTTCACCAACAACCCGCCGCTCTCCAAGTCCAAGTTCGCACAGCAGTAATAAGGAACCTCTAATTAAGTCCCACGCGGTTGCGACGGTGTGCAATCCGGGTGCAGGGCGAGGCGTGAGGAGCGCCGTTTGGTGGAGGCCAAACCAGCGACGAACAACGAAGTCATGCGTCCGGATTGCCCCGTCCCTCCGGGTTGCGGCAAAATGCGGTGTCTGCATCGTTGCGCTCCTCGGCTTCGTAGTAGTGGCTACGACCTTCGTCGCGCGCCTTGCATTCATCCGCATTTTGCCAGCAACGCAATCCGCGGAGGACTTAATTAGAGGTTCCCCGCGGCTGGTGGCCTAATTTCAGCAGTAAAGACGACTCTCTGTCATCTGACGAGAGCCCCTTCCCCGCAGTTTTGTGAACTGCTTCATACCTTCCCCTTCAAGCCGGATCGCGGATAAACGTTTGTCAGCCCAGATCAACGT
>DATDGC010000094.1:0-16343 GCA_036522275.1 Burkholderiales bacterium
CGCTTGTTCTGGCGAGCGCGATTTGTTTCTTCAGTTTGCCGGCCTCCGCCGCATCGCCGGAAGGGAAAGCCTTCAGCGTCTGCGCCGATCCCAACAATCTGCCTTTCTCCAACAACAAACGCGAAGGCTTTGAAAACAAGATTGCGGAACTGTTCGCCAAAGAACTCGGCTTGCCGGTTGAATATACCTGGTATCCGCAGCGCATGGGGTTTCTTCGCAATACACTGCGGTCGAGGCAGGAGAGCGGGCGCTATAAATGCGATATCGTAATGAGCGTGCCGTTCAACTACGAGCAAACGGCGACGACCATACCGTATTACCGTTCGGCCTGGATGATGATGTATGTGAAAGGCAAGGGGCTCGACAGCGTGAAATCCCCTCAAGACCTTCTCAAGCTACCCAACCTGCGTTCGCTCAAAATCGGCCTGTTTGGCGGCAGCCCGGCAGCGGATTGGGTGCTCAAGTACAACCTTATGGACCAAATGGTGCCTTATCAATTGCAGACAGGCGCCATTGAGGATTACACCGGCAAGGTGATTATCGAGGATTTACTGCCGGGCAACATTGACGTGCTGTTCATCTTTGGGCCGATTGCGGGTTATTTCGCCAAGCTACATCCCGAGCTCGCCCTTGTTTCCATGCAATCGGAAAATGAAAAGGACAAGCATGTCGTTTTCGACTTCGCCATTTCCATGGGCATGCGCCAACCAGACAAGGAATGGAAAGAGCAAATCAACAAGCTGATCGAACAGAACCAGGACAAGATCAACGCGATTCTCACCGAATACGGCGTGCCATTAGTCCAAGAGAAAAAGTGAGGCGGCTACCGGAAGCGGCGGAGAAAAAGATCGGGGCCTTAACGCTGGCCGCGTCGTTGCTGTTGTTTTCGCTGCCTGGGGATGCCGCCCTGGATTTCGAGCTCTACGCCAAACTCGCTTCGACGGTGATGAAAATCGAAGCGCACAATCCCGACGGCAGTACTTCAATAGGCTCCGGAGTCATGGTCGCTCCGGGAAAACTGGTGACCAACTGTCATGTGACCAGGAATGCCACCAGCATCGCAGTGATTAAATCCGGTCAGCGGTGGGGTGCGGAAAAGCAGCAGAGCGATGTGGAACACGATTTGTGCCTGCTTTATGTTCCCGCGGCCACCGTACCGGTGGCGCAGTTCGGCAATGACAAGCTGAAAGTGGGACAGCTGGTGCACGCAGTCGGTTATATCGGTGGGCTGGGGCCGCGCCTGAGCAGCGGCCAGGTAAAAGCCCTGTATGATTATGACGGTGGCCAAGTCATTCAAAGCACCACACCTTTCAGATCCGGCGCGAGCGGCGGCGGGCTGTTTGATGAACAAGGGCGGCTGATCGGGGTTGTGACCTTTAATTCCAGGCTGGACCAAACCTATCATTTTTCGCTGCCGGTAAGCTGGGTGGTGGACAACCTGGCGATGAGCAAGCCGCAAAACGTGGCGCCCTTGCCTGAGGGGTTTGCTTTCTGGCAACAACCGTATGAACGCGAGCCTTATTTCCTGCAAGCTGCCGCATTGGAAGCGACCAACAGCTGGAGCGAAATGCGGGAACTCGCTGAAAAGTGGTGTGTTGCCGAGAGCCGCAATGCCAATTCCTGGCTCACATTGGGCAAGGCGTACCAGCATTTGCAGCAAAACGACCAAGCCATCGCAGCTTACCGCAAAGCCATTGCGCTCGACCGCGATTGTCCCGAAGCCTGGTACAATCTCGGCCTGGTTTATCTCGACCAGGGGAAACAAAGCGAAGCCGAGGATGTATGCAAGGTACTCGGCAGTCTGGATGAAGAGTTGGCGCAGAAGTTGTCAAAAGCGCAAACTTTGCACTAAACCCGCAAGCAATCCAAAGGTGTTGCGTTTTATTTTCATCTTGAATTAATCGGAGTATTCAGCTTATGCATTTAAGAAACATTTTTGCGGTAAACGCGCTGATGCTGTTGTTATTCTCAACGGCAGCGGTGTTCGCTGATGACGAGCATTCGGAAGCGGAAAAGCTGCTATTTGAAGCCGACCACCTGAAAAAAATTACCAAGCCGGCAAAACTGCACTATACCTTTGTCAAAAACGGCACGCTGGAACAAAGCTTTCAGGATAACGTGGATATCTCCATTGACAAGATCATGCCGGACGGCGGCAAAAACATTACGGCCCAGTTCTTGTCCGGCCCAAATAAAATAACTTTTCCGCCCACAGAAGAGGCCAGAAGCAACCCGGTTTTACTGTATTTCCTGGAATGGGAAATCCGCGAAATGAAGCGCCTGACAGGCGGGCAGCCCAACTATTTCCGCAAGCGCATCAGGATTGCTTTGGCCGACCACGCCGAGGTGCGCCCGGTTACAATCGTTTACGATGGCAAGGAAGTGAACGGGAAAGAAATCAAGATTACGCCGTACGTGAACGACGAGCTGAAAGCGCGGTTAGGCAAGCATGTGGGAAAATATTATCTGTTCACCCTGTCCGACAAGATCCCGGGTGAAGTGTATCAATTGCGCAGCGTGACCCCCGATAATCAGTCAGGCGGCTCCAGCAAGGAACAACCGCTGATCGAGGAGACTCTCACTTTCAGTCCGAGCGGAAAGAAGAGCTGACCGGCGAAACTTTTTTGAAAGAGGCTCAAATGGCCATCATTGAACTTACCAAAGACAATTTCGAGCAGGCCATAGCAGGCAACTCAATGGTGATCGTGGATTTTTGGGCACCGTGGTGCGCGCCGTGCCGCTCGTTTGCACCGATTTTCGACGCTGCTTCCAAGAAACATCCCGAGATTATGTTCGGCAAGGTCAATACCGACGAGGAACAGGAGCTCGCGGCGAATTTCCAGATCCGTTCGATTCCGACGTTGATGATCCTGCGCGACCAGGTCATTCTGTTCTCGCAGCCCGGAGCTCTTCATGCCTCAGGGCTTGAGAGCATCATTAGCCAAGCGCAGGCCGTGGATATGGCCAGGGTGCATGAGGAAATTACGCGAGAGCAGCCGGTTAGCCGTTAATCCTGGGTGGCGCATCATCCAGATTATTTGCTTTTCATGAAACACAGTCACAGGCGCCGCTTTTTCTCCCCCGCTGACGCGCATGATTTTCAGGTGCCGGGTAGGTCCACTACTAACGTCGCGCCGCCGAACTCACTGCGAGTAATCCGGATATTCCCCTGATAGCCATGGACGATATCGCACGCAACAGCGAGCCCGATGCCGTGACCCGGCATCACCTGATCGGCGCGGAGCTTCCTGAACGCAATCGGAACGGAAGATTCGAAATGGGATGAAACCGTTGACGGTTGGGAATATAATTGTTTATCAATCACTTAATACAACTTCGAGCGGGCGAAACAGGCTGTAAAATCAAGTACAAATCATGCTGAATTTGCGAAAAAGCGCGGAGCGCGGCTATTTCGATTACGGCTGGCTCAAGACTTACCATACCTTTTCATTTGCCGATTATTTTGACCGCAACCAAATGGGGTTCGGCGCGTTGCGCGTGATAAACGAAGACTTTGTTCAGGCGGGGAAAGGCTTCGGCACGCACCCGCACCGTGACATGGAAATCATCACCTACATTCTGGAAGGCCAGCTCGCGCATAAGGACAGCATGGGCACTGGCTCCGTTATCAAGCGTGGCGACGTGCAGCGCATGAGCGCAGGAACAGGCGTCACGCACAGCGAATACAATGCTTCGCAAAGCGAGACCGTGCATCTTCTGCAAATATGGATTTTGCCAAAACACAACGGTCTGCAGCCAAGTTATGAGCAAAAATATTTTGACGCGCGGGAAAAGCAGGATAGATTGCGTTTGCTGGCTTCTCCCGATGGCCGCGACGGCTCGGTGACTATACACCAGGATGCTGCGATGTACGCCGGGATTTTGAGCAAGGGCAAAGAATTGAGTCACTCGCTGGCAAACGGACGGCGCGCTTACGCACATGTTGCACGCGGCGCGCTGGAGGTGAACGGAGAGCGGCTGGAGACGGGGGATGGTGCAAAAATCACCGATGAAAACAAAATCACGCTTGCCGCTTTGGAAGATACCGAATTGCTGTTGTTTGATCTTGCCTAAGTCTACTAATAGAAAGGAGCTCAATCATGAACAAAGCATGTGAAATGACGACACAGTACGCGCCGCTCATAGGACGCATTTTGCTGGCATTGATATTCATCATTTCCGGTTTCGGCAAAATCACCAATTTCCACTCTACTGCGGGCTACATGGCCGGCCATGGGTTGCCGGTACCGCAGGTGCTGTTGATTGCCACCATACTCATCGAATTGGGCGGCGGCATCATGCTGGTGCTGGGCTGGCAGGCGCGCTGGGCGGCGCTGGCGATTTTCCTGTTTATCATTCCGACGACGCTCATCTTTCATCCATTCTGGATAGCGGACGCGGCGCAAATGCAAAACCAGATAAATTTCATGAAAAATCTCGCTATCATGGGCGGAATGCTCTACATCATGGCTTATGGTTCCGGACCATACAGTTTGGGTAAGAAGGATAAGTGCGGGGAAAAATCGTGATTGTAGAAAAAAAAGCGCAAACTTCTGTCGCCATTCACGATCTCATGGCGCGGCGCTGGAGCCCGCGTGCGTTCGACAATAATCGTCCGGTGAGCCACGAGCAGATCAAGTCGTTGTTGGAAGCGGCGCGCTGGGCGCCGTCCTGCTTCGGCGACGAACCGTGGCGCTATCTGCTGTGGGACCGAAAGCGGGATCCCGCGGGCTGGCAGAAAGCATTTGAATGTCTCGCCGGGGGAAATCAAATCTGGGTAAAGAATGCGCCGCTGCTCATGGCGTCAATCGCCGGCAGCCAATTCGCGCATAACGGCAAGCCCAACCGCTGGGCGCAGCATGACACCGGTGCCTCCAGCATGAGCCTAGTGCTGCAAGCGGTAGCGCTGGGACTTGCTGCGCACCAGATGGGCGGTTTCGATGCCGACAAGCTGCGCGAAAGATTTGCGATTCCCACGGGCTATACGCCGATGGCGATGATCGCAGTCGGCTATCAAGCGAATGCCGATATCCTGGAAGGGGAAATCAAGGAACGAGAGCTCGCGTCGAGAGCCCGCAAACCTCTTGGAGAAAAGTTTTTTGAGGTAACCTGGGGCGTTCCACTCGCCTGAACTCCTAAATCGCGGGATACGTTGCGGCTTTGGCTCATCAATGATGGAGAATCTTTGACAAGAATTGCTGCGCCCGCTCCGAGCGCGGCTTGCCGAAGAATGCTTCTTTCGCGTCGTCTTCGACGATCCTGCCCTGGTCCATGAATATCACTCGGTGCGCGACCTTACGTGCAAATCCCATTTCGTGGGTCACGCACATCATGGTCATACCTTCTTTGGCAAGCTCGACCATCACATCCAGCACCTCGTTGATCATTTCCGGATCTAGAGCAGAGGTTGGCTCGTCGAACAGCATTGCGATCGGATCCATCGCCAGCGCGCGGGCTATGGCTACACGCTGCTGCTGACCGCCCGAGAGCTGGCCAGGGAACTTATGGGCGTGTGCAGTGAGACCGACGCGTTCCAGCATTTTCAGGCCTCGCGTCTTCGCCTCTTCCTGGTTTCGCCCCAAAACCTTGATCTGCGCCAGTGTCAAATTGTCGGTTATTCTCATGTGGGGGAACAATTCAAAATTCTGGAATACCATGCCGATGCGGGCGCGCAGCTTAGATAGGTTTGTCTTCGGGTCTGTAACCGAGATGCCATCAACGGTGATGTCGCCCTTCTGAAACGGCTCCAATGCATTGACGCATTTAATGAGGGTGGATTTACCCGAGCCGGAGGGTCCGCACACCACCACCACCTCGCCTTTTTTCACGCTGGTCGTGCAATCGCTCAAGACCTGGAAGCTTCCATACCACTTGCTGATGTTGTTAATTTGGATCATGTCTCGAGCCCCGCTTTTTAGTGAATGATAGCTATACGCCTGTGCAGCTGCTTGACCAGAGTCGAGAGTGAGTAACAGAGGATGAAATAGACGACTGCGACGAAGGCGTACATCTCAACCACGCGGCTATCACGCTGCGCAATCTTAACTGACGCTCCAACGAAGTCGGTCACGTTCAGCAGCGACACCAGAGACACGTCCTGGAACAGGACAATGGTCTGGGTCAAGAGTACTGGCAGCATATTGCGAAAAGCCTGCGGCAGGATGACCAGTTTCATCGCCTGCCAGTAGTTTAGCCCCAGCGCGAAGGCCGCGCCGACCTGGCCTTTGGGAATGCTCTGGATGCCGGCGCGCATGATCTCGCAAAAATATGCCGCCTCGAACATGATGAAGGTGATGTATGCCGAGCGCTCGGCGCCAATCTGCGGCGGGCGTTCCCAGCCCATGACGGACTGTACGATCACCGGCGCCAGGAAGTAAAACCAAAAGATCACCAGCAGCAGCGGGATAGAGCGCATCAGGTTTACATACCCCGCTGCGGCGAGCGACACCGGCTTGAATGATGACAAGCGCGCCATTGCCAGAAGCGTGCCGAAGAAGGTGCCGCCCAGTGCGGCGACCGCGGTCAGCTGCACCGTGTACTGCAGCCCCTTCAGTAGATACGGCAGTGAGCGGCCGATGACTTCAAAATCGAGATCGCCTATCATTTGCCTCCCGTGATGTAGCCCGGAACAGCCAGTCGTCTTTCAATGAAAGCCATCACGCGGTTGGCGGTCAACGCGATCGCGACATAGATCACGGTGGCGGCTGTGAATGCATCGAAATAGCGGAACGTCATTTCCGCCATCTCACGGGTGCGGAAGAAGAGCTCAACCAGGCCGATCGAGTAAGCCACCGCCGTATTCTTGATCAGGTTCATTATTTCGGAGGTCAGCGGCGGTATGATGATGCGGTAAGCCATAGGCAGCAACACGTAGCGGTAGGTTTGCGTTTGAGTCAGGCCCAGGGCATAGCCGGCATTGCGCTGGCCGCGCGACAGAGACTGGATGCCCGAGCGCACTTGTTCGGCAATGCGCGCCGAGGTGAAAAAACCCAGGCAGATGACGGCGGTCACGAACTGGTGCTGGGTCGGGTCCAGCGTCACCACCCAGCGCTTGACCGCCAGGACCAAGCCCGGCACCACGAAATACCAGATGAAAAACTGTACGATCAGGGGAATGTTGCGAAACAATTCGACATAGGCATCGCCGATGCGCACCGCCCAACGGTTGTCGGTGGTGCGCACCACGCCGACAATCGAACCTAGCACGAACGCCATGATCCAGGCGAAAAACGCCGTTGCCAGCGTCCATCCGAGGCCCGATGCCAGCATTTGCCACCAGGCCATGTTCCCGTCAGGCACCTGTTCAAGAAAGATTCCCAAGTGCATGCTCGACCTCCTTCGCTGCGACAGCTTATCTCATTTGCACAGACAAAAAAAAGCCGGACGGCGTCGTGCCTTACGGCCTGATGTGAATCACCCGCTTATACGCCTTTGTCGTTGGGATTCTTAAAGGCTTCGCGGATGGCCGGTGTCATTGGGAAGTTCAGGTTGATCCCCTTGGGCGGAACTGAGCTGGTAAACCACCTGGCGTAAATCTTCTCGATCTCGCCCGACTTCATGACCGCGCTTATGGTCTTGTCAACCAGCGACTTGAACTGAGGGTCGTCCTTGCGCAGCATCATGCTGTAGGGCTCCTGGCGCAGTGATTCGGGAATGATCTTGTACTCTGCAGGACTCTTGGAATTGGCGATTAGTCCCGCGAGCAGGATGTCGTCCATGACGAACGCGGCGGAACGGTCATCTGCCATTAGCAGAAAAGACTCGGCATGGTCCTTGCCGTAGATTTCCTTGACCTCCGCATTCTGGGTTTTTTCATACGTCTTGAGCAGCGGGACTGATGTTGTGCCTGAAGTAGTGGAAATTGTCTTGCCGTTCAGGTCGGCGAGCGAGTTGATTTTGGAGCTTTTCTTGACCGCCGCGGTCACGTTGATCACGAAATAAGTAGGGCCAAAGGATACCTGCTGTTGACGCTGCACCGAGTTGGTGGTTGAGCCGCACTCGAGGTCGATGGTGCCGTTTTGCAAAAGTGGGATGCGGTTGCTAGAGGTGACGGGCTGCAGGTTCACTTTCAGGCCGGGCATCTTGAGCTCGGCCTTGACGGCATCAACGATCTTCATGCACAGATCCATCGCATAGCCGATCGGCCGCTGTTGGTCGTCCAGATAGGAGAACGGAATGGAGGACTCGCGATGGCCGACGGTGATAGCCCCGGTTTCCTTGATTTTCTTGAGTGTGCCGGTGAGTTCCTCGGCGTAGGAGGGGAAAGCCAACCCCGTGCATGCGATGTATATCAAAAGCAAACGTGAAATGCGGCTCATGACTTCCTCCTCTAAAATTTTCTTGGGTGATTTGGTGTAGGTAACGGCATAATCGAAGCCAACTAGTTTTTAATTTAGCCGATTGGCATTTTATTGTCCAGCAATATATGTTATTGATTTTTCGGTATCTAATGTCTGATTTATGTTTGCCTTTGGCCTCTTGTCGGGAAGCGCAGGGAGTTATGGCCCAGGTAGGCTCAACTGTCCCGAACCCGGCCTCAATGCTGGTTCCATGCGAGAACGGCGAGACAAAGGTTGGGTGTCAGTGAAATGCCGCTCGCTGATGTGGCGTTAAACCATTACCAAGTCGTTCAAAATTTATTTGTAGGAGGCCCAGATGTCCGATGTTGCAATGAGATATGAACATGATCTGCTCGGCGATCGACCGGTTCCGGCGAGTGCTTACTACGGGGTGCACACGCTGCGTGCCGTGGAGAACTTCCCCATCACCGGCACGCCGATCTCGATATACCCCGATCTGATCAACGCCCTTGCCTGCGTCAAGCAGGCTGCCGCACTCGCCAACAACGAGCTTGGCCTGCTTGGCAAGGACAGGGCCGATGCTATCGTCAGGACCTGCGAAGAAATCCGCGCGGGCAAGCTGCACGAGGAGTTTGTCGTCGATGTAATCCAGGGCGGAGCAGGCACTTCCACCAACATGAATGCCAACGAGGTGATCGCCAATCGCGGCCTGGAGCATCTGGGCCGCCGGCGGGGCGAATATCAACATCTGCATCCGCATGAACACATCAACATGAGCCAGAGTACCAACGATGTCTACCCGACTGCGGTGAGGGTAGCGCTGCATTTTGCCATCTCCCGCCTGGTGGATGCCATGAGTAAGCTGCGGAACGCTTTCGAGGTTAAGGCCGGAGAGTTTGCGGAGGTGTTGAAAATGGGGCGCACCCAGTTGCAGGACGCCGTGCCCATGACTCTTGGCCAGGAGTTCAGTACCTATGCGGTCATGCTGGGGGAAGATGAAGAGCGGCTGAAGGAAGCCGCCATGCTGATTCATGAAATCAACCTTGGGGCAACCGCCATCGGCACCGGAATCAACGCCCATCCGGACTACGCCGCGGTGGTGTGCCGGCACCTCGCAAAGATTACCGGGATTCCGCTTATCACAGCGGCCAACCTGGTGGAGGCGACGCAGGATGCGGGTGCGTTTGTGCAGCTATCCGGGGTGCTCAAACGGGTAGCGGTGAAGCTATCCAAGACCTGCAACGACCTGCGCTTGCTCTCCTCGGGGCCGCGCGCCGGGCTGGGGGAGATCAATTTGCCGCCGATGCAGGCCGGCTCCAGCATCATGCCGGGCAAAGTCAATCCTGTTATTCCTGAAGTAATGAATCAGATCGCCTTCGAGGTAATAGGCAACGACATTACCGTAAGTTTTGCCGCCGAGGCAGGGCAGCTCCAGCTAAACGCCTTTGAGCCCATCATCGCCCACAGCCTGTTCAAGAGCCTGAAACATTTGCACGCCGGCTGTTTGACACTCGCCGAGCGCTGCGTGAAGGGTATCACAGCAAATCGTGAGCATCTGCGGCGCAGCGTCGAGAACTCCATCGGTATCGTTACTGCTCTCAATCCTCGCATCGGCTATGCCAATGCTACCGCAGTGGCCCAGGAGGCGCTGAAGACGGGGAAAAGCGTTTACGATTTGGTGCTGGAGAAGGGCCTGCTCAGCAAGTCGGAGTTGGATGAAATACTGCAGCCGGAATTTCTGACCAAGCCGCGCCCTATCCAGCTCGACAGGGAGTGAGTCGCACCGGCCAGCAGGGCCGAAGAAGTTGATTTTCGCGTTTTTTAGCGCCCAGATGCCCCAGGCAAATTGCTCACCCGCGCCAATTCGCCACGCTTGAACATTTCCGGATTGGCGAGATAGCTCTTCAGCATGGGTGTGGCATCGAAGCCCCAAAAGAGCTCGCCATCCACCACAGCAGTCGGCACGCCAAATATACCTAAGCCAAGGGCGTCCTCGCCGTTCTTGCGCAGTGTTTCTTTTATGCGCGGGTCGGCGATTTTCGCTTCGGCATTATCAACCTTGAGCTCCGCGCACAGCGTTTTCCAGCTTTGTTCGTTTTCAATGGACTCGCCTTTTTGCCAGATAAAGTGGAAAATCGCTGCGATTGCATTTGGGTCGTTGTCGAGCGCGATCGCTAGGCGCAGCACCTTCAATGGATTAAATGGATGCGCCGGCGGAAATTTCAGAGGTATGCCGTGCTGGCCGGCAACCCACAGTACATTACGGTAAGTAAAGCGGCGCTTTTCCGGAATTTCAACCGGCCCTTTGTGGCCCCAGGTGTTGAGCAGTCCCGCGAACAAAATAGGTTTATAACGAATCTCAGAATCCAGTGTATGCAGGATTTCGTGCTGCAAATATGAGTAAGGGGAGACGAAATCGAAATACCAGTCCAGGGTTTTCATGGCGTGAGGTCGAGAAAATCTTCGATTATTTTTGCAACTTGCCCAGGTTGCTCGAGGTGCAGCATGTGGCCGGCGTCCGGAATTACGCATTCGCTGAAATTATTAAATGCCTGCTTGCGTTGGGCGAATTCCTCAGGACTGTCTTTCAGCCAGTCCCGGATCCAGGAATCGCTTCCGGCAACCCATAACACCGGAGCGGTGACATTTTTCCAGCAGGCCATGGCTTCTTCCAGCCGGTACAGTGCCGCATTGACGATTTTATGCTTGGGATCGCTCAGCAATTCCACTTTGCCTGAATTGCTTTGTTTTGCCCAGTGCCTGGCGAGGAAAGCCGCTTGGTTATCCGTAAGGCGCGGATTGTTTTTCTTCAGACGCGCCGCAACCTCCGCAAACGAGGCATAGGGCTTGAATTGCGGCGGACTGGAAAGTTCTGCCAACCACCTGGCGTAATGTCGTGGTGCTTCGATGGGGGCGTTGCGCGGAATGCCAAAGCCTTCCAAGGAAATGATGCGCCTTACCCGTTCCGGATTCACGCCGCCGTAAATGCAGGCCACGCTTCCCCCTAGGCTGTGCCCGACCAGATTAGCCGGTGCATTCGGGCTGTAGGAATTGATGAGCGCATCAAGATCCGCCAGATAATCCTGAAACCAGTATGTACCTTGGTTCCATTCAGAGAGCCCAAAGCCGCGCCAGTCGGGGGCGATGACCTGCCAGTTTTGCCGCAACGCATCCACCAGAAACTGAAACGAAGCCGACACATCCATCCAGCCATGCAGCAGGAACAGTTGCGGATTACCGGGGTCACCCCAAGCGCGCACGTGATAGCGCAGGCCGTTGATGCTGTGGAAAACGGAGTTGCTGGCTTTCATGCTTTCGCTTTGGCGGCGTTTCGTGAGATGATTCAGCGCATGCCGCTTTTGGAAAGGCTGCACTGTAACCCACCTCTCTTGCATTAATCAACAACATGAAAAAACTGGTTAGTGTCGCGTTAGGCTGTTTGCTTGTCGCAGCGGCGGGTTTTGCCGCCGCAGGCGATGCGCCCGCAAAATTTTCCAATGGCCTGCTGTGGAAAATTGAGAAGACCAATACCCGGCCGAGCTATGTCTTTGGCACCATCCATCTCGATGATGCGCGCGTCACCGATCTGCCGGCGCCGGTCAAAGAAACATTTGCCCACAGCAGGAGCTTCACCATGGAAATGATTATTGATGAGGCGAGCGCCCAGAAATTTGCCACTTCGATGCTGCTCGAGGACGGGAACGACCTGAAAACGCTGCTTGGGGAGCCCTTGTTCGCCAAAACCACTGAAGTGATGAGTGAATATGGCATGCCGAGCGAGATTACTGCGAGATTCAAGCCCTGGGCGCTAATGCTCACCCTGATACTGCCCAAGACGCGGCAGGGCGTCATCGTGGATGAAGTGCTGTCTCAGCAAGCGCTGCAGCAACACAAGTCCGTACACCAGCTGGAGAGCGTGGAAGAGCAGATTTCAGTATTCGATGGGTTGCCGATGGAGGTTCAAGTAGGTTTACTCAAACAGACCATGGCCCATCACGACTTGATTCCCGGGATAGTTGAAAAATCAATCCAGGCCTATCTCAAGCGCGACCTTGGGGCGATGTGGGAAATCAACAACAGTATGATGGAAGATGAGGCGGATAAAAATTTGAACGAAGCGTTCCTGCAGCGGGTGCTCTATGACCGGAACACGCGCATGGCCGGGCGCATGCAGTCGCGCCTTGCCGAGGGCGGGGCATTTATCGCCGTGGGCGCGCTGCATTTATACGGGGACAAGGGAGTGCTGAGCTTGCTGCAAAGCCGCGGATACCAGGTTACGCGAATATATTAGTTCATTTATTCCTGCACGCGCTGTAGCCATCCTGCCAACCGGTCGTGTACTGGTCGTCCGACTTGTAACGCGCCTGGTCTTTTTTTGTGATCAGCGACTGGGCGCTAGTGCAGCCGTCGCGGTAACCATCCTGAAAACTCTTTGGAAAACCCGACAGATTGACATTCGGCGTTTGCGCCGGCTTGGGTGGCTGTTGCGCGCACGCGGCGAACAGCAATACCATCAATATCGCGCAACGTATGTTCATCACGGGAAATCAACTCGATGTTTCGTCACATCGGGTTGGTGGTAAAATCTGCAATCAAGCCGCATTATATCACCATGCCTCAGCCCGCTTTCGTACACCTGCGCCTGCACAGCGAATATTCCATTGTTGACGGCATCGTGCGCCTTGACGACGCGGTAGACAAAGCCGCCGCGGACCACATGCCGGCGCTGGCGCTTACCGATCTTAACAACCTGTTTGGCATGGTGAAGTTTTACCAGGCCGCGCGCAAGGCCGGAATCAAACCAATTACCGGCTGCGATGTATGGTTGACCAACGAAACCGACCGCGACCAACCATCCCGCCTGCTGCTGTTGTGCCAATCACATCAAGGCTACTTGCATTTGTGCCGGCTGATATCGCGCGCTTACCGTGCCAACCAGCACCGCGGCCGCGCCGAAATCAGAAAAACCTGGTTCAAGGAAGCCGGAACGGCAGGCCTGATTGCGCTCTCGGGTGCGCAGCATGGCGATATCGGTGTGGCACTTACCCAGGATAACCGCAAACAAGCGCAGGCGTTGGCGAGCGAATGGGCGGCGCTGTTTCCGCAGTGCTTTTACATTGAACTCCAGCGCGCAGGCGCTCCGCATTCCGAGCTCTATGTGCAGCGCGCTTTGGATCTGGCATCCGGCTTGCGGCTTCCGGTAGTGGCCACTCACCCCATACAGTTTCTCGATGCGGATGATTTCAAGGCGCATGAAGCCAGAGTATGCATCGCCGAAGGCTATATTCTGGGCGATCAGCGGCGCCCCAGGCTATTCACCGAGCAGCAATATTTCAAGACCCAGGCGGAGATGGCGGACCTATTTGCCGATATTCCCGAAGCGCTCTTGAACAGCGTGGAAATCGCCAAGCGCTCTAATTTGAAAATGGAGCTGGGCAAAAGCCGCCTCCCGCAGTTTCCTACGCCCAATGATATCAGCCTCGATCAGTATCTGTGCGAGCGTGCGCTGGCGGGACTTATGCAACGGCTGGACGCGCTCTATCCTGATGCCGCGCAATGGGCGAAGCAAATGCCGATATACCAGAAGCGGCTGGACTTTGAAACCCGCACTATCGTGCAAATGGGTTATTCCGGTTATTTCCTGATAGTCGCGGACTTCATCAACTGGGCGAAGCAGAACGGCGTGCCGGTCGGCCCTGGCCGCGGCTCTGGCGCCGGTTCGCTGGTGGCTTATGCGCTGGGGATCACCGACCTGGATCCGCTGCACTACGATCTCCTGTTCGAGCGTTTTCTTAACCCGGAACGGGTGACCATGCCCGACTTCGATGTGGATTTCTGCCAGGACCGCCGGGAAAAGGTGATCGAGTATGTGAAACAAAAGTTTGGCGAGGACAGCGTCTCGCAGATCGCCACCTTCGGCACCATGGCGGCCAAAGCGGCGGTGCGTGATGTAGGGCGAGTGCTGGATTTGCCTTACAACTTCTGCGACCAGCTGGCGAAACTTATTCCGGTGCAACCGGGAAAAACCATCACCTTGCAAATGGCGCGCGCGATGGAACCGCAGCTCAGGGAGCGCGAGCAAAAAGAAGAAGAAGTGCGCGAGCTGCTGGCGCTCGCTGAACGGGTGGAAGGCTTGACGCGCAACGTTGGCATGCACGCGGGCGGCGTTTTGATCGCGCCGGGCAAGCTCACCGATTATTGCCCGATTTACGTGGCGCAAGGGGCGGAGGCGGTGGTGAGCCAGTTCGACAAGGACGATGTCGAGCAAATCGGGCTCATCAAATTCGATTTTCTGGGTCTCACCACGCTTACCGTGCTCGATTGGGCGGTACGCGATGTGCGCAATCTCAAACCCGAGCTCAAGGATTTTTCTCTCGATGACTTGCCGCTCGATGACAAGGCCGCGTATGAAATATTTGCGTCAGGCAACACCACCGCGGTATTCCAATCGGAATCAAAAAGCGCCAAGGACCTCGAGCGCAGGCTGAAAGCGGATTGCTTTGAAGACCTGATCGCGTTGATGGCGTTGAACCGCCCGGGGCCGCTGCAATCGGGCATGGTGGACGATTTCATCAAGCGCAAGCACGGCGTGGAAAGACCGGAATACTTTCATCCCGAGCTCGAACCGGTGCTTAAACCTACTTACGGTGTTATCGTGTACCAGGAACAAGTCATGCAAATCGCCCAGGTGCTGGGCGGCTACAGTCTGGGCTCGGCCGATTTGCTGCGCCGCGCGATGGGCAAGAAGAAGCCGGACGAAATGGCCAAGCACCGCAGTATTTTTATCCTGGGCGCGGTGAAGCACGGGGTCAGGACCAGGCAGGCGGAGCAGCTCTTCGGGCTGATGGAAAAATTCGCGGAATACGGTTTCAACAAATCGCATTCCGCGGCGTATGCCATGGTGGCATACCAGACGGCTTATCTCAAGGCGCATTACCCTGCGGCATTCATGGCCGCTACCTTGTCGGCGGAAATGGACGACACCGACAAGGTGCATATTTTCTACCAGGATTGTCTTGCGAATCATCTTGAGGTGCTGCCGCCCGATATCAATTTGAGTGATTACCGCTTCGTGCCGGTGGGTGACAGGCAGATCCGCTACGGGCTGGGCGCGGTCAAGGGCACAGGCGAAGCGGCGATCACGGCGATTATGGACGCGCGTAAAGCGCAAGGGCCGTTCCGCGACTTGTTCGATTTCTGCCAGCGCATAGACAAGCGCGTTGTCAATCGCCGCGCTGTCGAATCGCTAATACGCGCCGGCGCATTCGATTTGCTCAACCCGCAACGTTCGAGCCTGCTGGCATCAGTAGGCATCGCCATGGAAAGCGCGGAGCAGGCGCAGCGCTCAGCCAATCAGGAAAGCTTGTTCAATGAGCTTGAAGAGGGCGCTGGCGCGCATCACCTTGCACTGGTAGATGCGCCGGAGTGGCCGGAGCCGGTGCGGTTACAAAACGAAAAAATGGCGCTGGGTTTTTATTTCAGCGGCCACCCATTCACCGCCTATCAGAAAAGCGTGCAGGGCTTCGTGAAAATCCGCTTAAGCGAACTTACGCCGCAACAGCAGCCGGTTCTGCTGGCCGGTATCATCTACAGCGTGCGCATCCAGCAGACACGGCGCGGCAGGATGGCGATCGTGGTACTGGACGACGGCAGCAGCCAAGTTGAATCGGTAGTATTCAGTGAATTGTTCGAAGCGAACCGCGAGCTTCTGAAAGAGGATCAGTTGCTCATCGTTGAGGGCAAGGTCGGCCACGACGAATATTCGGGAGGCTTAAGAGTCACCGCCGACAAACTCTATGATTTGACTGCGGCGCGCAACCAGTTCGCCCGTGTAATGCGCATCAGCCTCAACGGCGAAGCGAGTGCCGCAAGGCTGCGGACATTGCTCGGCTCCTACCGCAAAGGGCTGTGCCCGGTCGCGATCCGTTATTACAACGCGCAAGCGGTGTGTGAAGTGCAGCTGGGCGAGGAATGGCGGGTTAATCTCGATGACAATTTGCTGCGCGATTTATGCGAATGGCTGGAACCTGAGAACGTGGAAGT
>DATDGC010000095.1:0-3377 GCA_036522275.1 Burkholderiales bacterium
AAGCCATGGACCATGCCCTCGCCGGAGGTCTCGGACGTAACACCCAGGTTACGGGACGGTCTGTTTTGGCGGCTGCCTACGCACAGTTGGATAGACGAACGGACGCGGAACGAGAGCGGAGCGCGGCGATGCGTATGGCGCCGCTTCTAGACGCTGAGCGGTTCGCCTCGCAATTCGGCACGCAGACAGCGCACGACCATATGTTGGAGGGTCTCAAAAAGGCCGGATTTCATTGAAATCGCCGCATCTGAGAAAATCACTCGATCCCAATTCTGAGAACAGGATCTTTGTTTCCTTCCCATTGGCCGATCCCTCGCTAAGCCAGACACAAAATCGGCGCGAACAAGTAGTCGCCATTGGTCGGGACGATCATCCACACTGTGTTGCGCGGCGGCACTCCGCGATCCGAATGTCGGCTTCGGGTCAAAAACGGAAGTGTCCGGTTCGCGCGGCACGTCCGTTTTACCCTCAACAGCAGCAGACATCGTCAGCTTGCCCCGGCATGTCCGTTTAATGCAGCCAAAAGCGGATGCATTGGATTGGACAATTATACTTCCGTTTAGCCAGTTGGGCGGTGTTCATGGTGCGCAATGGTCTCGATCATCCGATCCGAAACGGATCATAGAAGATCTGGTTACCACGGCAGAATACGCTAAGCGGCGCTGTGACGCACATGGAAGGTGAACCACTTCACGTTCGCGAGTCTTTGCTTCGACTAAAATTTTCAAATGATCGGTGGTGACGCACACGCCAGGTTCATTTAGCTGGTTGGGGCAACCGGATGCACGATCAAAGCGCTACCCCCAAGCCATTGGTCGACGAGCTGCTGGAGCTGAAAGACTGGGGCCGCGACCTGCGAATAGATGCCTGCCGAGGCATCGCATTGTGGTGGATCTTTCTTGATCATATTCCCAACAACATCGGAAGTTGGCTGACGCCGCGGAACTACGGCTTCAGCGATGCCGCGGAAGTATTCATGTTCATCTCGGGCGTAACCTGTGCGCTGGCCTACGGCAAGACATGGCGCTGCGAGGGCTGGACCGGAGTGATTGGCCGGACGCTGCGGCGAAGCTGGGATATTTATGCCGCATTTCTGCTGCTGACGCTCGCTAGCGCCATCTTGATTCACCTCGTAGGCGGCGGCCCTTCCGCTGACGCGAGCAATACGCGCATTCTGCTGGATCAGCCGGGCGCGACGCTCGCGCGCGCGGCGATCTTGCAATACCGTCCAGTCAACACCGACGTCTTACCCATCTTCGTGCTTCTTCACCTGTTGTTCGCGCCGCTGCTGTGGCTGCTGCTGCGGGTGCCGAACCTGACGCTTGGCGCCTCGCTGGCGCTCTATGTGCTGGTGCATGTCTTCGGCTGGACCGTCCCGGCGTGGCCGAACAGCCACTGGGCCTTCAATCCGATGGCCTGGCAGTTGCTGGTTGTGCTTGGCGCGTGGTGGATCATCGAGGGCAACAAGGTCCAGCCGTGGGTGAGGTCACGCGCGGCGCTTGTCCTTGCAGTCCTCTATCTGCTCTTCAGCCTGATCACCGCACTGAGCTGGCGCATCAAGCCGCTGGAAGCACTGATCCCGCAAATGCTGGCACATCTGCTCTACCCATTGGACAAATCGAATCTCGACCCCTTGCGACTGCTGCATTTCCTGGCCATAGCCGTTTTGGCGGCATGGTTGGTTCCTCGCAACTGGCGAGCGCTGAAGACGCCCGTGATGCGCGGCGCGATCCGCTGCGGCCAGAACTCGCTACCTATTTATTGCCTTGGCGTTTTGCTGGCTTTCGTTAGCCACATGGCGCTGCTCGACATCTCGAACGGGCTTGCGATGCAGATTGCGTTGAGTGTTGGTGGCATCATAGCGATGATCGTGAGCGCAACGCTGCTGAACCTGATCAGCATCAAACCCAGGCAGCAGCCGGCAAGAAACAGCTCGCTCCTAAGTGAAAACCAGGCGACAACAACGATGTCTCAATCCGCTCGCCGATAATGTCCGCTTGGGGTCAAAGGCGACATCCCGATGTTATTCAATCGCCTCTCCAGCCTGCGCGACGACCAGGACCGGTGAGAGGTGCAGGCGCCTCGGCGTTGGTTGCGAGAGGCTCCTTCACGGTATTAGGTAAGGCAACCTGAGACGTGTACTTTCAGCAGCTCGATAGGTCGCAGACTTCCAATACCCTCAATGATTTTTCTAAAACACAGTTAGAAAACTCACTACTGCCAACGCAGTCATTGATCGCTTTGTTAGTTTGATCTGTCATACAGACTGAGTAATTGTGGCCCTTGTCTTCCCCGAATTTCTGCCGAAATTTAGCGAGGCAGGATTTGCTCGCTCTTCCAGTCTGCGCGATCCACTTGTCACGAGCGATAGGCTCCGCCTGAGCAAGAAGCGTCGACCCAAGCAACATCGCGATGAGCAAAGCATATCGCATGTTCTTATCTCCGCCGCTCAAATCGGACGATACATGAAAACGCTGGACGGCACTCTATATAGGCGCGCCCTAGACTGCTCCGGACCGCAGAGCGCCCATACCCGCGTAGTTTCTCGCGCAGGTGGCCAGAGTCCGCTCCGGGTCAAATCCGGACCTGGAGCGCATCTGGAATTAGCTCCGTTCACACTTCAACAGCGGACTAGCGGCGACTACGTCGGCGCGTCCGGTTCGTGCCAAGTGCCGAACGCCGGAAACTTGTCAGTACAAATTTCGATACGGGTCATTCGCACCCGCATCAGCCTTCTCTAGATCGCCTCCACCCCACACCATTCCGCGATGAACAGCGCGGTGGCCTTGGTCGATTTCCGCAACGACTCCAGATCGACATATTCATTGAAGCCGTGCATCGCCGCACCGGTGGCGCCGAAGCACAGGCTCGGAATGTTGTAGTTCAGCCCGTAGAACCGGGTGTCGGTGAGTGCTGTGAATGCGAGGTCGGCCACTGCACCGCCATAGACCACGCTGTAGGCTTTGCCGAACGCGGCTTCGGGTTCCGCCGAATCCTTCAGTTCATAGCCTTCCGAGAGAAACCCGGACCATTCGACGTCGGGCGGATTGTTGGAGAGGAAGCGATGATCGCGCGCCGCGGCCGAAACACAGGCGACGATCTCGGCCTGGCAGTCAGCGACCGACCAGCCCGGCAGGATCGCAATCCGGCAATCGACATCGCACCACGCCGGCACGCTGGAGGCCCAGTCGCCGCCCTTGATGATACCGGGATTGAAATTGATCGGATGCGTCAGCGCCTTGAAATGGCGATCGGCCTTTGCGCGCTCGTTCCATTCGGCCTCGAGATTTTCCAGCGCCTGGATCAGATGATAGGCCGCCGTGATGGCGTTGGCGCCCGAACTGGCCTCGAACACGTGCACCGGATGGCCACTCACT
>DATDGC010000096.1:0-2313 GCA_036522275.1 Burkholderiales bacterium
CAAGCTGGTGGCTGCGACGATCGCCAGGATGAGTCGGACTTGCGCCGCCCGCTTGCAGGATTTCGCCGCAACGGTCCGCGATCTGGTGGCGGGCGCGCCGGTCAAGCACATGGACGAGACGGGGTTTCGCATCGGCGGCAAGACACAGTGGCTACATGTGGCGTCCACCGCCCTGTTGACCTTCTATCGTGTCTGCGCCAAGCGCGGCAGTCTGTTGGCGAATGTCGTCGGCATTGTGGTTCACGATCACTGGAAGCCCTACTACACGATGCAGGGCGTGTTGCACGCCCTGTGCAACGCTCACCATCTTCGCGAATTGCAGGCTCTGGTCGAAATCGAGAAGGAAGACTGGGCACGCCAAATGCAGCATCTGTTGCGGCGCGCCTGTCACGCAGCCAATCTCGCACGCCAACGCAGCGTTGATTTGAAGCATCCACTCATCGAATGTTTCGAGCGTCGTTACGACGCCATTGTGGCCGACGGACTGGCTTTCCATGAAGCCCAAATACCGCTGGCCCAAGCCCCCATCAAAGGTGGCGGCAAACGGCGCGGCCGCACGCCGCGCCGAACCGGGCACAACCTTCTGCTGCGCCTCGCGGCGCGCAAACCGGACACGTTGCGTTTCCTTCGCAATCCGGCTGTTCCCTTCACCAACAATCAGGCCGAACGCGATGGGCGCATGATGAAGCTACGACAGAAGATCTCCGGCGGATTCCGGTCGTTGCAGGGCGCGATCGACTTCGCGCTCATCCGTTCCTTTGTTTCCACCGCCAAAAAGCAGCGCTGGAACATCATCGACGCTCTCAGCCGCGACCCAGCCAACTTGGCAAAATCTCTACGCCTTGCGTGAGACAGCAAGACAACCTGGGCAGTAACGCAATTAGGGCTATTTACTTGACGCCATCAGCCGCTACATATAGTGCAAGGGCATGGGAGAGGATTATCCGCGAACACTGATGGAATTGGAACAACGTTTTGCCGATGACGAAGCGTGCAGGAAGTATTTGTTCGGGCTTCGGTGGCCGCAGGGGTTCGCGTGTTCGGCCTGCGGAGGCAAGGGCGTTTGGAAAGGAAGCCGCAACCGCCTGCTATGTACGTCTTGTCGGCGGCAGATTTATATCCTTGCGGGCACTATTTTTCAGGACAGCCACCTCCCTTTGACGCTCTGGTTCCGAGCAATGTGGCATCTCACAAGCCAGAAAAATGGGATCAGTGCTTTGGGGTTGCAGCGGGTGCTTGGAATCGGAAGTTATAAGACGGCATGGACGTTGTTGCACAAGCTGCGTCGAGCCATGGTTCGTCCCGGTCGCGAGCGTTTGCGGGGCGCCGTCGAAGTTGATGAGGCTTATTGGGGAGCACCGGAAGAAGGCGCTGTTGGGCGGTTAACCGACGATAAAGCCTTGATAGCCGTAGCCGTTGAAGAAGATCGGGATGGCATCGGGCGCATACGCCTTCATCACATTCCCAATCTGACGCGGGCCACCTTGCATGATTTTATTGCTCAATCCATTGAGCCGGGCAGCACCGTGCGAACGGATGGGTTGCCAGCCTATCTCGATTTGGTCGGCTATGTTCATGATCGAAAGGTGCAGCGGGATCAGCCGAAAGGCGAACACCTGCTGCCTCGCGCCCACCGTGTCATCTCCCTTTTCAAGCGGTGGTTGATGGGTACCCATCAAGGTGCCATCGGCCACGATCACCTTGATGACTACCTCAACGAATTTGTTTTCCGATTCAACCGCCGTAAGTCCGCGTCACGAGGCAAGCTATTTTTCCGGTTGGCACAGCAAGCTGTACAGGTGGCTCCAGCGCCCTACGCAACTCTGATCATCCCACAACATGTAGCAGATGGTGGCGTTAAGTAAATAGCCCTAAGGCGGAATGATGCCCGGTCGGGTAGGATCGAGGCGCGGAGGGTTGGGCGTCGAAGATCTCGATCAGCTTGGCGAAATCGGCGAGCGAACGGGTCAGCCGGTCGACCTTGTAGACCACGACGACATCGATCCTGCTGGCCCGCACCTCGGCGAGCAGCGCCTGCAGGGCCGGGCGGTCGAGCGAGGCCCCGGACAGGCCGCCATCATCATAGTGCTCGGGCACCAGCCGCCAGCCCTCACCGGCCTGGCTGCGGATATAGGCCTCGCAGGCTTCCCGCTGGGCATCGAGCGAGGTGAAGGCGAGGTCGAGATTATGCTCGGTCGATTTTCGGGTGTAGACGGCGCAGCGCAGGGGCCTTGCGGTCGGGTTGGTCATGTCACGCCCGCTTGCGGGCCGGCGGTGCCCGCCGTGGTGCCGGCTTGTCCTCGGCGATGCTGC
>DATDGC010000097.1:0-2432 GCA_036522275.1 Burkholderiales bacterium
ACCGCGGAAGATCAGTTGCTCGTACAATTTCAGGGGAGGATCGCCGAGTACGAGCGAGCGCAAATTCTGGAACGATCCCGCCGCGGTAAACGGCACCGGGCACGCGCCGGGGAGGTCGGGGTGATGAGCGGTGCGCCCTACGGCTCCAGATTTATCCGCAAGAGCGACGATGCACCCGCCGCGTATGCGGTACTCGATGCCGAGGCCCGAGTCGTGCAGCGTGTGTATGACATGTACACGGTTGAGGGACTCAGCATCGGCGAGATTACCCGCCGGATCAACGCCGAAGGGATCCCGACACGCAAGTGCAGCGCCCGTTGGGAACGTTCGACCGTGTGGGCGGTGTTGCGCAACTCCGCGTACCGTGGGCTCGCCTGCTTCGGCAAGACCCGCGCCGCGTCTCGAACGCGCGTCATCCGACCGCTGCGTCGGCGGGGCGTGACGACGCCCAGTTATACGGCGGGCCATGAGCGCCCACGCGAAGAGTGGATCGAAATCCCGGTGCCGGCGCTGGTAAGCGCAGAGAGCTTCGCGCGCGCCCAGGAGTTGTTGCAGGAAAACAAAGTGCGCTCGAAGCGCCGCACCATCACCCCGAGTGTGGTACAGGGACTGGTCAGCTGCCAGAAGCCCCCTGTGTCAAGGTAGTTGTCGCCTCTAAATGTTCATCAGAGATGATAGAGAGCGAGGACAATGAAGACCATGAAGCAGAAACATTATTCCGACGAGTTCAAGGAACAAGCGCTTGCCAAAGTGTTTGGCCGTTCCAGCGATCAATCCGTAGATTCAATAGCTGACGGTTTGAAGATGAGCAAAGGGACTTTAAGGAACTGGATGAAGCGATCGTTGCTTGAGCAATCGACGCCGCGGCTGAGTACGAAACAATCCAGCGAATGGACTCCTGCCGATCGCTTATTGGCGCTGCAGGAGACGCACGGCTTGGAGGAGGAGGCGCTGAACGCTTGGTGTCGAGGCCGCGGGATATTTGCGCACGATCTGACGCAATGGCGCAGCGATTGCTGTGAGGCGTTGGGAGCGGCGGGTCATCGCGAGGAGTCTGAGGAGCTGCGCCAGTTACGGCTCGCTAACCAGCAATTGCAGCGAGATTTGAACCGCAAGGAGAAGGCGTTGGCGGAGGCCGCGGCGCTGCTGGTACTCCAAAAAAAATATCGGGCGCTGTGGGCGGCAGAGGACGTATGAGCGCCGTACCGCAGCGTCTCTCGGTCATGGCCATGGTCGCGGAGGCCATTCACGGCGGTGCCCGGTTGGCGCCGGCGTGCGCGGTGCTAGGCTTCAGCGAGCGCACTTTCCAGCGCTGGCAACTCGGGGGCGCCGAAATCAGCGCCGATGCGCGCACCTTGCGGCACGAGGCGCCCGTCCACAAGCTCTCGATGCTCGAGCGTGCCACGGTGTTGGCGGTGGCCAATTCGGCGGAATTCGGTCACTTGCCACCGAGTCAGATCGTGCCAAGGCTCGCCGATCAGCAGCGCTATGTTGCCTCGGAATCGACGTTTTACCGGATTTTGCGCGAGGCGAATCAGTTGGTCCATCGACGCTCGGAGCGAGTGGCGCAAAAGCGCAGCAAACCGCGCGCAGTCTGTGCCTCTCAGCCGAACCAGTTGTACTCGTGGGACATCACCTACTTGCCGACTCTGATTCACGGCTTGTACTTTTACTTGTACTTGTTCATCGATGTGTTCAGCCGCAAAATCGTCGCCGCCCAGGTCTTTGCCGAGGAGAATGGCGAGCACGCCAGCGAGATGCTGATGGATCTGTGCCGACGCGAGAAGACTGCGCTCGGCCAAATCGTCCTGCATTCCGACAATGGCAGTCCGATGAAAGGTTCCACGATGCTCGCGACGATGATAACGCTCGGCGTGATGGCCTCATTGAGCCGTCCGGCGGTCAGCAACGATAATCCGTATTCGGAATCATTGTTCAAGACCTTGAAGTACCGCCCCGCATATCCGCTCAATCCGTTTGCAGATATCGTTGCCGCTCGGGCTTGGGTCAGCACGCTCGTGCAGTGGTACAACCACGAACATCGTCACAGCGCGATCCGCTTCGTGACCCCTGGGCAACGTCATGCTGGCTTGGATACGGCGATCCTGACGCAGCGTAGCGCCTTGTACGAAATTGCCCGAGCCAAGAATCCGCTTCGCTGGAAACGCGCCACCCGCAATTGGCAGCGCATCGAAATCGTGTATTTGAATCCCGATCAACTCAAACCAAAAGGAGACGACGACACGGAACCTAATTTCATAGAGAAAAAGGCTGCGTAAGAAAATCCATTTATGCGACAACTAGCTTGACATCTTCCGTCGCGCTGCGCGTACTGCGACCAGGCCGCCGGCGTCACCTTCAATTGCGCGGCGACCACCCGGAGGAGCAGTGGGTATGGCGCCTCGCTGGGCGCGAGCACCCGACTCGGGTGG
>DATDGC010000098.1:0-18130 GCA_036522275.1 Burkholderiales bacterium
GTCCATACCTCGGGTGACGTCAACCATTTCTTCCCCCATAGGCCAGAGGTCGCGCAAGTAAGCCCGGGCGACATACGGTCCTTTGCCGATATTAAACGAGCCTTGGCGAACGGCGTCACCATTAGTCAATCCTCCAAGACCTGTGTCATTACTAATTGCAGCGCCTCTGAAGAGCTCAGTATCAAGATAGGCTTGCAAGTATTTCCAGAGCTTCATGCCGATATATATACCGAAAGTCTGTGTCTTTTGCGTGTCACCGTCGTCACGCAAGCTGTTGGGTCCGGAATAGGCGGCCGAAAAAGGAAAGAGATGCTGGGCAGTAAGGGTGTACTGCGCAGCGAGAAGCTGGGGCAGCTCCGGGCCTTCCGCATGCGCGTTGGCCACTACAACCAAGATGAGGATGATTATTGCCAGAAGCGCGGTGTAAAGGTATTGCTCTGTGATTTTTTTCATCTTTTCCCCTTTCCACGGTCGTGCGCGACCAAACGCGACGGAAGGATCGTTCAGCGTTGGCCCTGTGGTCGCTAATCAGGCAACTACAAGTCCGATAAAAAGCGCGCTTAAGTTGGGTGCCGTGCGGAACTCGGCATGAACTTCACCAGGAGCGCACTGCCTCGTCAGGTGGGCGAGACAGTGGCAGGGAAAATGGAGCTGGATAAGTACCTGCGGGTCAGCCTCGCCGACTTTTCTTGGTTGGACCAGGGCAACTACTCATGATTTAATATCCATGCAATGAGATGGCGCGAAGTATTTTCCTATTCGTTTCGAATGTCAATACTTTTTGAAAACATTTGACGATTTCAGTGCGCCACCGAACCTTTTGTCAAGCTCATTGAGTGCGGGAAGGTTAAATCCGCATTGCAAATTGAGCTTACCGCTTTTTTGTGTCAGGTCGATACATACTCTACTGCATCATCGGCGGCTGCTCAAACATAAGGGTTTGCAGCTACGGGCCGCCGCCACCGCAAACGGTGAACCCAGACTTAGTAATGCGATTGACTTCAAACTAACATTACAACTGGCACAAGTTCTGGGAGCATGTAAGTTTTTATAAACTTTCCGCAACTCACTCTCACGGCTTATGAACAATTGGCGTCGATTATATTGCTTTTGTCAACGACCGGCGGAGTAGTGGCGGTTGCAGCCGCGTAAGTCGCCGTGCAGCCCGCATGGCCGGTGTCGGGTGCTACAGCATAGGGAGTACCCCCGATGATGTTGAAATCGGTGGCACTTATACTAGCCGCGATCTGGATACCATTGGCATCCGCAGTCGGGTAACCGTTCACCATGGTCACGGTAGAACCTTCCATGGAAATTGACGCATTGGAGGCTGCCTGCGCCACCAACTGTGTCGCATGGGCCAGGGATCCCGCCGAGCTCATTGCTCCCCCCAACCCTGCATTTTGGACTCCCGCGCATTGGTTGTGACGCTGATAAACCTCGGCAGCGCCGTCGCCGCAAGTATGCCTAATATCACAATGACGACCACCAGTTCGATCAAGGTAAAGCCCAATTGTCGCTTATGCATAATCGGCCCTGTCAACTTAACTTTTACGGCTACCACAAATGATGTTCGAAACGGATGCCGAGCAACAACATATTGTAGGCTGTACCCTGATTTTCAATTTAAGTTGACACTACCGCAGTGACGCAAAAAATAGAAGAGTGGATAACCGGAAATTTGTAACGTAGTGTGACATGGTGCTTGAAACGGGTGTAAGTGTCTTGACGGGTTTATTAAGCCAGGCCGGCCGCTGGATTGAAACGGGTGAATTTATTGTTCCCGTTCAACTCAGTGCCCGGCTGACCTTGAGCTTAGGGATAAGCTCATGTGGTAGCTCCTTGGTGTCTTGCTTGACTTCGCCCTCATCAGCGTAAGATCCTTCGCAGTGAAAGCTCGCCGTAATCTATTGCCATAAGAATTTTTGTCTATAAATAGACGTCTCTCGCAAGGATTTTGTAAGCTGAGTGTCAGGCTGCTGCAAGCTTCTGCGCCTAAAATCCGAGTCAAGCAAACAACCGAAACGTGATTTGCTGAAGAAACTGTATCGCCGTTCAATTGCTAAGCCATTTTTTTGCGCAAAGCGGCCGGGTTGGGGAGGATATCTTTTGATTCTTATCGTGTGGATCTTCGGCCGACAAGAGATTAGGTCCGATATGATTTCCGGATCAATCCGACCTGGGGTTTTGCAAAATTGAGGGCTTCGGATTTGAGGGATCAGTTAATATTTGGCGGGCTCAAATGTTCATATCCTATTCAACCTGGCTTAACAGGCTGTCTTAAATTGGCGGTGGCTTTATGCCGTTTGTGATTGTGCCACTAGGAGCGATCCAACATGCCTGACATCTTTCCATCGCCACTCACTCCCACCGTGCGTACGATGCCACGACGCACGCAGGTGCTCGTTGTGTTTGCCATAGCGCTCATCATCGCGGCCGTCGTCGGCATCCGCTCGTTCGTGAGCCATATCGCTTCTGCGACGTCGCATCCGGACGTCGCACAGATTGCGCAGACGAAAACGCCGGGAACCTTTCGACCGACGACGGCACAATGGGCAAGCCTCAAAGTGGCGACCGTCCAAACCATGACGTTCCGGACCGAGCGGGTGACGGATGGCAACATAGCCGTCAACGACCAAACGACGACGCCCGTGTTTTCACCTTATTCCGGGCGAGTCACCAAGCTCACTGCCAAATTGGGCGATTTCGTCAAGAAAGGCGCGCCTTTGATGGCGGTCGACGCGTCGGAATTGGTGCAAGCACAGAACGACCTGGGCGCCGCCATTTCCGCCCTCAACAGCGCCCACTCGCAGGCCACCCTGGCCCAGATCAGCGAGAAGCGGCAGCACGAGGTCTACTTGGCGAAGGGTGGAGCACTTAAGGACTGGCAACAAAGCCAAGCCGAACTGACCAGCGTCCAGAACAATCTCCGAACTGCAGAGATCGCGCTCGCCGCGACGCGCAACCGCCTGCGCATCCTCGGCTGGTCCGACGCGGAGATAAGCACCTTCGAGAACGAGCCAAACGTGCAGAAGATGAACCCTGAGGCTCTTGTCCGAGCACCGGTCGCTGGCACGGTGACCCAGCGTCAGGTCGGTCTTGGTCAGTACATAAATAATGCTTCAAGCGGCAGCACCGTTCCACTGTACTCGATAAGCAATCTATCTACTGTCTGGCTTATCGCCAACGTGCGCGAGATTGATGCGCCGCTGATGCGTGTCGGGCAACCGGTCGAGGTGCGCGTGCTGGCCTACCCCGGACGGGTGTTCAAGGCCAAGATTGCTTGGGTCGCGCCCTCGGTCGATCCCAACACACACCGGCTACCCGTCCGCGCGGAGGTGGAAAACCCGGACCGGGCGCTCAAGGCGATGATGTTCGCAAGGTTCAGCATCACCACGGGCGACCCCGTTGTCGCACCCGCGGTTCCTGAGAGCGCAGTCATCTACGAAGGCGAAGAAGCGCGTGTCTGGGTGGCGCGCGATGATGGCGCGGTCGCTTTGCGATCGATCCGCATAGGACAAATCAGCGACGGCATGGTCGAGGTTTCCGCTGGCCTTGCTCCAGGGGAAAAGGTCGTAACGAGCGGCTCACTGTTCATCGATCGCGCCGCTCAATCCGAATGACTATCCGGTGATCGATACCTGCGAGACCAATCATTTCATGCAACCAGTCGGCAAAAAAGCGTGAGTGAAATTATTACATTTGCCTTGAAGCAGCGAGGCCTAATGGTCGCCCTGCTTGTCTTGCTATTCGGCGCCGGAATCATCAGCTTCACGAAGCTCAACATCGAGGCTTATCCCGATCCGGTGCCACCACTCGTTGACGTCATCACCCAGAGCAGCGGCCAATCGGCCGAAGAGATCGAGCGCTACATCACCATTCCAATCGAAATCCAAATGGCCGGCATCCCGCACGTCACCGCAATCCGGACGATCTCGCTGTTCGGTCTCTCTGACCTGAAGGTGCAGTTCACCTATGATTTCACATACGACCAAGCCGAGCAGTGGGTGGTCAACCGCCTCTCCCAGCTTGCGCCACTGCCCAACGGTGCACAGCCGCGGATTTCGCCCTGGAGCCCAATCGGCGAGATTTACCGCTATCGCGTCGTCGGTCCGCCCGGATACTCGGTTATGGACCTTAAGATCATCCAGGACTGGATCCTCGAGCGCCGCTTCAAGGCGGTGCCCGGGGTAATCGACGTCACCGGCTGGGGCGGCAAGACCAAAACCTACAACATCACCGTAGATCTCAATAAACTCATCGATTACGGCGTGACCTTACCCCAGGTTCTGCAAGTGCTCAATAACAGCAACATCAACGTCGGCGGCCAAACCGTGAATTTTGGGCCGCAGGCGGCAGTGGTACGTGGCGTCGGCCTTATTCATTCCATGGATAACATCCGCAACACCATGCTTACGTCAAACAACGGGACACCGGTCCTGTTGAGCGACATCGCGACGATAACTGTTGGGCATCAACCGCGCTTAGGCATTGCTGGTCAGGACGATGACAATGACATCGTCCAGGGCATCGTCCTTATGCGCCGTGGCCAGCAAAGCCTGCCCACAATCCGGCGCATCGAAGCCGAGGTCGCGAAGGTCAACAGCTCTGACATCCTGCCGCCCGGTGTGCGGATCGAGAAGATCTACAATCGCAGTGAACTGATCAACGTCACCACTCGTACGGTACTCCACAACATGATTTTAGGCATCTTGTTGATCTTCGTCGTGCAGTGGGTATTTCTCGGTAATTTGCGCAGCGCGATCATCGTTGCCGCGACAATTCCTTTCGCCCTGTTTTTCGCAATATGCGTCATGCTGTTGCGCGGCGAGTCGGCCAACTTGCTTTCAGTCGGTGCCATCGACTTCGGCCTCATCGTCGGTGCTACCGTGATTATGGTCGAAAACATCTTCAGGCATTTCGCCGAAGCAGCCGCAGCGCAGCCTTCCGGCAATCCTCTCCTCTCTAGTTCGGCCCCTGGGGGATTGCGGGGCAAGCTCGCCGCAATCGCCAACTCGGCGGTCGAGGTGAATAGGGCGATTTTCTTCTCGGCGGCGATCATCATTGCAGGCTTCGTGCCGCTTTTCACGCTTTCAGGCATCGAAGGACACATATTCGCGCCGATGGCTAAGACCTACGCCTATGCCATTGCCGGCGGTCTTATCGCCACATTCACGGTCTCTCCGGCGTTGAGCGCGCTGTTACTTCCCGACCGGATCAGCGAAACCGAGACGCTCATCGTACGCTGGCTTCGCCGCCTTTATTCTCCGGTACTCAAGTTCGCGCTCGCCAATCGCATCCTGACGCTCGGTGGCACCGCATTGCTGGTCATTCTGGCGTTTCTCGCGGTTCGTTCGCTGGGCCTAGAATTCCTTCCGAAGCTGGAGGAAGGCAATCTTTGGATCCGCGCCAGCATGCCGCCGTCGATCTCACTGGAGGAAGGCAATGGCTACGTTAATAACATGCGGAAGATCATCAAGGGCTTCCACGAGGTGGAGACCATCGTCTCGCAGCATGGACGGCCGGATGATGGCACTGACGCTACCGGTTTCTTCAACGCTGAATTCTTTGTCCCACTCACGCCGTTCGACACGTGGCCGAAAGGCGTCAACAAGGAAAAGTTGACTCAGCAGGTCAATGCGGCGTTGGAGGACCAATTTCCAGGAGTCGGGTTCAATTTTTCCCAAAACATCGAGGACAATGTCGAAGAGGCGGCCTCGGGAGTCAAGGGCCAAAACTCGGTCAAGCTGTTCGGCAACAATCTTGAGACGCTAGAGAAGACCGCTACCAAGATCAGGGACGTGATGAAGACGGTGCCCGGCATCACCGACCTCGCCATCTTCAATTCGCTCGGCCAACCAACCGTGATGATCGATATCGACCGCGCCCGCGCCGCCCGCTATGGTCTCACGCCCGGCGACATCAACTCGACTATTCAAGCGGCGATTGGCGGCCAGGCTGCCGGCAACCTATACGAAGAGGGTAGTGACCGTAACTTCCCGATGATAGTCCGCCTCGCGCCGGAATACCGTCAGAGCCTGGATGCCATCCGCCATATTACAATCGGCGTGCTAAACCCCAATGGCAACGGCAACGTCCAGATCCCATTGAGCGACGTCGCCAATGTGAGCCTAGTTTCGGGGGCCTCCTTCATCTACCGCGGGCAACAGGAGCGCTATATCCCGATCAAGTTCAGCGTTCGCGGGCGAGACCTCGGTAGTGCCGTCCTGGAGGCGCAGCGCAAGGTGGCTGAGCAGGTCCAAATTCCAGGCGGCTACCGCCTGGAATGGGTGGGCGAGTTTGGAGAGTTGCAAGACGCAATTGCGCGCCTGAAGGTCATGGTGCCGCTTAGCATCGCCCTAATCGCCGTGCTACTGTTAGTCAACTTCTCGTCGTTCGTCGATACTGTATTGGCGGCTAGCGTCATACCAATGGCGCTCATCGGCGGGATCTTCGCCCTTTATATCACCGGCACCCCGTTCAGCGTGTCGGCCGCGATTGGTTTCATCGCGCTGTTCGGCATCGCGGTGATGGATGGAATAATCGTGCTCTCTTACTACAATAAGATGATCTTGAGAGGCCTTGATCCCCCCAGTGCTATCCTGCGCACGTGTGAGACGCAGATGCGCCCGGTGATGATGACCTGCATCGCTGCGTGCGTCGGCCTTTTGCCGGCAGCCATCTCGACTGGCATCGGATCGCAAGTGCAAAAGCCGCTCGCGCTAGTGGTCGTGGGAGGGATGCTGATTGCGCCGGTACTCATCCTCATCGTGCTACCCGTGCTAATCGTATTGTTCTCACGCCGGGCGAGGACGATTGAGGAGCAGGCGCAACCCGAGTTAGCGGACTGAGCAACGATGGAATCAATCGTTGGATCTGGCATGAACTATCTGACACCCTGCGTTTCTTGGATCGCGGACCGAATCCAGCGTTGCCGTTCGCGGGAAGTATGTGTTGGGCATTTCTTTGCCTTAGCGGCCGCGGTTCTAGTTGCAGGTTGTACAGTGGGCCCGGATTTTCATCGTCCCCCGGCTCCGGACGTAAACGGCTACACGCCAGAGCCTCTGTCAGCGCAAACAGCATCGGCGGATGTCGCCGGTGGAGAGGTGCAAAGCATCATGCAAGGGCTGGACCTCCCGGGGCAATGGTGGACGCTGTTCCAATCGGAGCCGCTCAATACCCTGATCGATCAGGCACTGAAGGCCAATCCTAACGTGCAGGCAGCACAAGCAGCGTTGCGCGTGGCAACGGAAAACGTTTACGCGCAGAAAGGTGCTTTCTACCCAACCGTCGAAGCCAGCTTCTCGCCGAGCCGCCAGAAAAACGCTGTTGGCACGCTTGCTCCGACATTATCTTCCGGTACTCCGATCTTCAACCTCTACACTACCCAGGTAAGCGTGTTCTATGTGCTGGATGTGTTCGGCGCAAATCGACGGCAGGTGGAAACACTGGAGGCACTGGCAGAGTCTCAACGCTTTGAGCTCGAAGCGACTTATCTAACCCTCACGTCGAACGTGGTTGCCGCGGCGGTCCAAGAGGCTTCCTTGCGCGGGCAGATCGCGGCGACTCAAGAAGTTATTAACATCGAGAGCGAGCAGCTCAATCTACTTCGACGCCTGTTCGAATTGGGCGCGATAGCGGAGGCGAACGTGGTGGTGCAGGAAGCGGCACTTGCGCAGACACAGGCGACGCTGCCGCCGCTGCAGAAGCAATTGGCACAACAGCGCAATCTGTTGACCGCCCTCCTTGGTCGTTTCCCCAGTGAGGAGCCGGTCGAAAAGTTCGAGCTCTCGACGCTTCAACTCCCGCAGGATCTGCCGGTTAGCCTGCCTTCCAAGCTTGTGGAGCAACGTCCGGACGTGCGTTCAGCTGAAGGACAGTTGCAAGCGGCCAGCGCTCAGGTCGGCGTCGCTATCGCAAATATGCTGCCGCAGTTCACCCTCAGCGCCAGTGTCGGCAGCGTCGCGACACAGATCGGTCAATTATTCGCCGCCGGTAACAACTTTTGGAGCGTAGCCGGTAACCTGACGCAGCCGATCTTCGAGGGCGGCACATTGCTGCACAAAAAGCGCGCCGCTGAGGCTGCCTACGATCAGGCAGCGGCGCAATATCGCAGCACGGTAATCACCGCTTTTCAAAACGTAGCCGATACGCTGCGTGCGCTCCAATACGACGCGAATGCCTTGAAAGCGGCGCTTGCCGCCGAGCGGGCCACCGCCGAGAGCCTCGATATCGCGCGCCGGCAGTTGCAGCTCGGCGACATCAGTTACCTATCGCTGCTAAATGCTGAGCAGACTTATCAGCTGGCGGTGATCCTTCTCGTGCAAGCGCAGGCCAATCGCTATGCCGACACGGCGGCACTGTTTCAAGCGCTAGGCGGGGGCTGGTGGAATCGCTCTGATTTAGCCCACAATTAACTGGATCCAAATTTTCTGACTGAATTTAGTCGATTTTGATAGAGGCAGTTATGGCAAGGATGAAGCATGTAGCTGAACGGACTATCGCAATTCTGGTGATAATAACGACGCGACTGCGCGTTGTTGAGTTGGAGTTTACCAAACTAAAATGCGCGTGTACCAAGATTTACAACCTAAAGTGAGAGAATCAAGCCCGCTAAAAATCATGGCGGCTTGCGCCTTGCATTACAGAGCTGGTGTGGAATGAGGATCCTTGTCGTCGAAGACGATGGCATACTTGCGGACGGCTTAGTTCGCTCGTTACAACAGGCGGGCTACGCAGTGGATTGGGCGGAAACCGGTACCAAGGCCAATGTGGCACTTGCACAGGAAAACTATTACCTCGTTATACTTGATATTGGGCTTGCGGGCATGGACGGCTTCGAGGTATTGCGCAGATTGCGACAGCGCCGGAAATATGTTCCCGTGCTTATCCTGACCGCGCGTGATTCTGTCGAAGATCGTGTACGTGGCCTTGATCTTGGCGCAGACGATTATCTCGTCAAGCCGTTTTCGTTGCCAGAACTCAAGGCCCGCGTGCGCGCAATATTGCGCCGCGGCCAGTCAAGCACTAAGCCCCAAATCGTTTATGGCCCTTTGATTCTTGATACTAACGCCCGAAGAGCCCGGCTCAACGGGAAAGCGCTTGATTTGACTTTACGAGAATGGGGGGTTTTGGAGTATTTGCTTCTAAATACCGGGAAGGTGCTGACTAAAGAGGAGATCATTGAAGCAGTCTGTGACTGGGGAGAGGAGCTCAGTCCAAACGCGGTAGAGGTATATGTTTCGCGCCTCCGCAATAAGCTCGAATGCGCAGGGATAAAGATTCGTACCTTGCGTGGCTTTGGTTATCTGTTGGAGGAACCCGAAGATGAAAAACTATAGTTTGCGGTACCTCCTGCTTAGCTCGCTACTTATTCCCCTAGTCGCGTTACTGGTGATAGGAACATATGGCGACTATTTTGTCGCCATGCGGCCTGCAATCGCTGCCTACGATCACGCTCTACTCGATGCTGCGCTAGCGCTTGCCAACAACGCGAAATTCGCCGATGGCAGGATAACGCTAGATCTACCGCCAGCAGCAGATCGAGTATTGCGCACGGACAAGTACGACCGTATTTACTATTCAGTGCACGGTCCTCGCCAGGAGTTGGTCGCGGGCAATGAAGAGCTTCAATTGCCGATTCTGGAAATGGCGGCTAACTCACCAATTTATTACGATGCCAATATTCAAGGCCAGCCTGTGCGCGTTGCGGCACTGCGCGTCTCGAAAGGGGGCTCTGATTTTATTGTGCAGGTTGCAGAAACGACGATTAAGCGCAAAAGGCTAATCGGCGAGATTCTGATTACGATGCTCATACCGGAAATACTTTTTTCCGCTGCAGCGATTGGCTTAGTCTGGTTCGGCATTAAACGTGGGCTGGCGCCTCTGGAGCGCTTGCGTGCAGAAATTGCCTCTCGGTCACAGCGCGACCTTAGACCCGTTGCCATGGATAATACGCCGCTTGAGGTACGACCGCTGGTGCAAGATATTAATAATTTAATCGGGCAACTCAGTAATTCGTTGAATTCACAAAAACGGTTTTTTGCCAATGCTGCTCACCAGCTCCGAACTCCGTTGGCTGGTTTGCAAGTTCAGGTTGAGCTCGCAATCGCGCAAGCTGGTTCGTCCGAATGGAAGCACGCCTTTAAACAAATTCAAATGGCAACGATTCGCATAACGCATCTTGTAAACCAGCTATTGACTCTTGCACGAGCTGAGCCGGGGGGCCATCTTCCGGATTCATTACAGCCAACTAACTTGCGCGATGTAGCCAGCAGAGCTGCCACGGAGTTTAAGGCACAAGCGTTTGCAAAAAACATCGATCTAGGCTTTGAGCTTGAACCAGCCTACGTGCTTGGCGAACCTCTCCTGCTTTACGAATTGCTGTCGAATTTGATTGATAATGCGATTCGCTACACGCCGCCCGATGGACATGTAACGGTTCGGTCTGGAGCAATCGACGACCAGGCGTTTCTAATAGTAAGTGACGATGGTGCCGGCATCCCCGTGGCAGAACGTGAAAACGTATTCGAGCGCTTCCGTCGGATCGAGGGTACTCCGGGCGAAGGTTGCGGGTTAGGGTTGGCCATCGTGAAGGAGATCGCGCATACACATGGTGCATCGGTGGAACTAACAACACCTTTGAACGGGCGGGGAACAGAAGTATCTGTACGCTTTAGGCGTTTACCAAACGAGATTAATTGTAACTCGCTTACATGTAGTCACAGCTGAGACACGGATACCGCGGGACAAAGGGAACTACGCGTCCATTCGAGGAAGATTGTCCGATAATTTCGATGTGAGCAGTGGTTTGAAGCTGCACAAGGTGAAGCGGTTGAAGACGCTTTAGCCGCTCAGTTTTTTTCGTGCCAAGTTGAGAAAAAATACATCAACCCTGGTAAAGCAATAAGTGCCCCCAAGAGAATTTGACAACTATCTAGGCAGCGTTTCAGTCCGCTGGCAGACAATGCTGAAGAACTGTTAATCCGTATGTCGTAGGTTCGAGCCCTACTCGGGAAGCCAGCACTCAACGTCGGCTATCGACCCGAAGCGGACATTCGCGCCAAACGGAATACGGAGATCTGCCGACGTCACATGCAACTTGAGGGGCGTGCGCCATATTTTGCGCGACCCTCTCGAAGGCCAGGCTATGCAGGAGACGCTTCAGCGCCGCGTTTACCAGGCCAAATATCAGTTCTATTTTGTCAAACTCGGTTCATCGAGAAATAGCTGCACCTCGCGGAAAAGTTGCAGACGATTTTTTTCCAGGAACAAGAAGTGGGTACCCTCGCCGATCTGCACCAGTCGTCGGTAGGGTGCATTGGTAAGCTTATCGAACACCGATTGCGTCCCTGACAACGGGTTCACCGCATCCCATTCTCCGCGTACGACCAAAGTTGGCACGGTGACTTTCGCTGGTTCCCATTCGGGCTTGCCCATCATCCAATAGTCAAGAGTATCCTGGTTTACGCCATTGGGAGTACGAACGACGGGTGGATTTTGCTTCGCACCGACCGGATCTGTCGCCAAGGCGGCCGCTGACCATGTCTCGAACCAAGCCGTTGTCATCAGCTCTTTATTCTTTTCCTCTGGGGCTCCATTCTGCAGGCGGGATCTTGCTTGTTCCATGGTCCATGTCTGATACGCGCCAAGCGGCGGTTGCACGGATGTGGGCGCAGTACGCAACCACCCGGGAGCGTAGAGGATCAGCCGGTTGACCTTGTCGTTGTTCTGGGTAGTGTAATCCGCCATGATTGCGCAGCCCCACGACCAGCCCATCAGATTGATTCTGGGCAAGTTGCGGCGGGCCAATATGTGGTCAATCGCCGCGCCCACGTCCATTACCGCGGTATCGGTCCTGACGATAGGCGGATTGTTCGCGGATGGCTGCTCCATCTCCGGCGGTCGCGTCGATTGTCCATAGCCACGCACATCGACCAGATATACGTCGTAACCACGTTGGGCCAGGTAATCCATCCACGAGAGTCCTTCCAATTGCAAATCAAAGGTGGTTTCCGACGCTTGAGTCGCGCCGTGGACATAGAGCAGTGTCTTCTCAGGACCGAACTGGGTCATGTCCTGGGGGCGTTTATTTCTCACGAAGAGTTGGATTCCGGCATCGCGTGATTGGATCATGTAGCTTTCCGTCACGAGCCTGGGCTCCGTCGGAGACGACATCCCGGCGCAGCCTGCAAGCGATAAGATCCCGATGACGGTCAGCAGAATTGCGTGAGACCTGATCATTGTTTTCTCCTGTTGCATAACTTTATTGACGGGAGACAGTTTTGCACCCTAACTCCGCTTGGTCACTGTTAGGCCTCTTCTCGCGAGCGCGCTACGCGCGATCGCGAGCCTGGAACAGGTTTATTTGGCGCGCTTCCAGACCAAGTCGACGCGTGCACCACTCGCCGAACCGATGAAATTTGTGAACTTCAGTTCGTCGCCAGAAACAGTAAAGGCTCGTTTCTGGATTGTGCCATCCCAGTTGGGATAGGTGCTGGTCTCGACGTGGAAAGTAAAGGACTTGTCCTTCTCGTTCACGGTGTACTTGCCGAAATGGGCGAGGCTGCCCACGACGACGGCCTTATTTTCTTCCGCGGTGCCTTTGGCGCGGCTGTTCGAAGCGAACTTCGGCAGGCTGGGGGCCCCGTACCAAAGGCTGTAGCGGCCGTTGGAAGTGAAAATCAGCGAGCCCCGCGGATTGAGGCCGAAGACCGAGGTCATCTTGCCCGAAGCATCGACGTCCTCGGACGAAACCAGCGTCCATGTTCCAATAAGGCTCTTGGCGCCCTGCGCGGCGGCGTCTCCGGCAAGCACTGCGAGCCCGGCAAGCAAGAGCGAAGCGGAAATTGCGGTAAGCATTGTTCTGCGGTTCATGATCTCCTCCTTCATCTCTATACGATTACGGTGCGCATTGACAGGAGCAAAACTTGTCCATACGAAACCCTCAAACATTCAACCTCAAGCTCCCTGCGACATTTGCAGTGTGGGTTAGCGGCAGCTCGCATGGTGGTTACTAACAGTAGCTAACGCTGCTGATTATGGTAGCTGTCATCGAGGAATAAACCGACAATCGGTGGATACTCCGTAACCATTACGTAGTAAATAACTCGTTTCTGCTCTTGTGAAGCTTTTCGAGAATTCGCAAGGCTAAATTATGAGAGGACGGGAATTGCAAGGCGTTGATTAGTGAATAACCGCGATGCTCCATGCGGCAACAATAACCACCAGCGCTTTGCGCCACAATGCCCGATAAGTACGTGGGAATTGCTGCACCTACACCAGCCTCAGACCAGGCGAAGCCCGATTCAGGCTAAACCAAGCCTTTGCTACTACTTCAATCGATCGGTATTTTTGTCTTTAATTGTGTTGCTGAGGCCTTCAGGACAACAACTATAAGGTATACGAGAAGGTAGATTGCAATGTATATCATTTTATAGCTTGCTTTTCAACTCGCCAATTCTAGTTTCTGGAGTGCCCTCATGAAGCCAGCTTGGGGAGTCGGCACTCAACGTCGGCTATCGACGGCGACCTCAACCGGTCATTGCAACACCGCTGCTAGTTTATCGGCAGGCGTTTCAAATCCCAAGGTCTTCCTCGGGCGTTGGTTTAAGCGTAGTGCGATCTTGTTCAGGTACGACTGTGAGTAACCGGAGAGGTCCGTTCCCTTCGGGAAATACTGACGCAACAAGCCGTTGGTGTTCTCATTGCTGCCGCGCTGCCATGGGCTGCGCGGATCGCAGAAGTAGACCTGCACGTTGGTGGCGATGGTGAAGTTCTTGTGATCGGCCATTTCCTTGCCGCGATCCCACGTTAATGAACGACGTAGCTCCTGAGGCAATTTGCGCACGTGCCGGCTTAGCGCGCCGACCACCGTGGCGGTGTCCTTGCCCGGGACCTTGATCAGCATCGCGAAGCGAGAATGCCGCTCAACTAGCGTCACCCTGTGCGTGTTATTGGCTCCCGAAAGCAAATCTCCTTCCCAGTGACCCGGCACGGCACGGTCTTCGGCTTCGGCCGGGCGTTCGCGGATCGACACGGCGCCGACGATTTGGCCCAGGCCATTCTTCGCGGTGCCGCCCTTGGCTTGGCGCATTTGCCGTGCCGTGCGCAGGTGTACCATGAGTTCCTTCTTCAGCACACCACGTGCCTGAACAAACAGACTCCGATAGATCGTTTCGTGGGACACCCGCATACCCTCGTCGGCCGGGAATTGCCGCTTCAGCCAGCCCGAGATCTGCTCCGGCGACCACTGGAGCGCGAGCTTCTGGGCGACTCGCAATCTTAGCCCCGGATGGCGCGCCAGGCGACATGTCTTTGGGCGCCGCGCACGCTCCCAAGCGCGTGTATCCGCCTCGCTGGCGCGGTAGGCGCTGCACCCACCGTTGCGGCTCACCTCTCGACTTACTGTCGACGGTGATCGTCCCAAGCGCCGCGCAATCCGTCGTATTGACCAACCCGCGACAATGCCGCGCGAGATCTCCTCACGCTCCTCCGGCCGTAAGGCCCTTGGCGCTCGCCGGCGTGCCGCCGGCGTAATACCTCCGCTCAACGCCAAGACGCGGTAGACACCGCTCTTATTCCTCCGCTCGAGTGCCCGTGCTATGTCGGCTATACACTGACCACTTGTCCAGCGCTCCCAAAGCTCGGCCTTCTGCTTCGGGGTGAACCTCCGCCTCGTGTTCCCCTCCATACGCATCCCTCCCATCTGGCAAGAATAGAAGGTGTTGCGTCGATTGGTTGAGCCCGCAACCCAAAGCGGTCATTCCCGGACTGTTATCCGTGTTCTTGGTTCGAGCCCTGATCGGGGAGCCACAGAAATATTAAAACCGACGTAACCATCACGTACCCACCTTTAAGCTTCGTGAAGCTTTTTAAGACTGGCAAGTATTAATTTTAGGAATGGCGAGTGTTGCAAGGCATTGATTGATACAAAAACCTCAATGCTACAATTGAAATGGGGTGCAAGTGGTCGCGAGTTCAAATCTCGCCGCCCCGACCATCGAAATTCAAGGGGATAATCGCCTACGCTTTTACTAGTTTGAGCTTCCTGCCATATTCCACGTAATCAAATCTGCCGCCGGTAAGGGCCGGCTGAAGAGGTATCCCTGAGCACCGTGACCACAGCCTCGATCACGCAGGAAAGCGAGTTGTGCCTCGGTTTCCACACCTTCCCCAATCACGTTGAAATTCATGCTGTGTCCCAGGGCAAACACCGCCTGGGTAATCGCCGCATCATTGGGATTGGTGTTGATATCATGCAGGAATGACTGGTCAATCTTGAGTCGGTCTACCGGGAACCGCTTGAGGTGGTTCAAGCTGGAATAGCCGGTGCCAAAATTATCAATCGCAAGCCGCACACCCAGGGTTTTCAACTTCTTTAGGGCGGTAATGTCCGCTTCCGGGTTATTCATGATCAGACTTTCTGATAATTCCAATTCCAGATATCGGGCCTCCAGCCCGGTGTCAGCCAACGCTGTGGTTACAGATTTGACCAAGTCTTCCTGCCTGAACTGGCGTGCGGACAGGTTGACTGCAACACTGATAGCGGGCAGACCTGCGGCCTGCCAGGCCTTATTTTGCGCGCACGCAGTGCGCAGCACCCACTCGCCGATTGGAAGAATAAGCCCGGTCTCCTCGGCGAGCGGGATAAACTTGGTCGGCGGGACTATGCCCAACTCGGGATGGTTCCAGCGGATCAGAGCTTCCATACCGATAATCCGTCTGCTCCGGATGTCCACTTGGGGCTGGTAATGAAGCTCGAATTGCCGGAGCTCCAACGCTTGGCGCAGGGAACCCTGCAGCGCAACGCGTTCCTGGGTCTGAGCGCTCATCTCCAGCGTGTAGAATTGGACACCGTTCCGCCCCAGGTTCTTTGCCCGGTACATGGCGGTATCCGCATGCATGAGCAGCGTGTCTAGATCCTGGCCGTCGCTCGGATAAAGGCTCGCGCCGATACTGGCCGTTATGCACAGTTCGCGGTTGTCCACCGTGAGTGGACGCGAAAACAGTTCCAGCATTTTGCGTGCGACCCACACCGTGTCTTCCGGATTTCTGAGCGACGAGAGCAGGATAACGAATTCGTCTCCTCCGAGCCGCACCACCGTGTCGCCTTCCCGCACTAATTTTCTGATTTCCTGTGCCACTGCCTTAAGCAATGAATCCCCCAAAGGGTGGCCGTAGCTGTCATTCACTAACTTGAAGTGATCAAGGTCAATGAAGAGCAAGGCGAATGAGCGCCCCGTGCGCTGTGCACGGGTTATTTCCTGGGCGAGGCGGTCAGTGAACAGGTTACGGCTGGGAAGACCCGTGAGACCATCATGGGTCGCGAGATATTCAATCTGATGCTCGCGCTTTTTGCGTTCGGTGATGTCGCTTTTCTCGCCATCAAACCTGACCGCGCGTCCATCTGTATCCAGAACCACATGCGCACGATCCTCCAGCCAGCGCTCTTCACCGTCAGAACGGATGATGCGGTACTCTAGGGTCAGCACTTCCTCGTTGATCAATTGCGGCAGCATCCCCGCAACGATCTTACGGTCGTCGGGATGCACCATAGCGAGCCAGAGGTCCTTGTTCTTGTAGAATTCTGCCGCTAGGAGTCCGTACAGCTTTTCTACCGCAGGGTTAACGTAGAGGGTCTCATTAGTCGACATCGAAATGGACCAGATGACATTGTCAATGGATCCCAGGATGCTGTTTAGCTTTTCTTCTGAGGTGGCTTGGCTAAGCGAAGGGGATTCCGCCAAAACCCCGGTCACCGCATGCTCATGCACCAAGCGTCTTTCAATCAACTTGCGCTCGGTGATATCGCGCATGACCACACGGGCTGCCGGGTTGCCCTGAAAGACAAAAGGTACCGCGGTCACCTCCACCTCTACCGTTGATCCGTCAAGGCGGAGAATTTTTCCTTCAACAAGCGGTACTTGCTTTCCTTCCTCCTCAAGCCGGCGGATGTGCTCCTTGAATATCTCCCGAAATTCAGGATGGATGAAGTCATACACCGGCTTACCAGTAACTTGTTCTGCGCTGGTGGCACCTAAAATCCTTAGCCCGGGCATATTCACAAAGACGAAATTGCCGCCGCGCTGAATGAAATATCTGGCTGATGCCATTTCTACCAACATGCGGTAGTGCTGTTCGCTTGCTAATAGGGGTTTCGGTATACGCTCCCGCTCCCTGCGCACGGTGGCTTCGCGGAGTTCACGCTCGACTACAGGGATTAACCGAGTGAGATCTTGCTTGATCAACAAATCGTGAACTCCTGATCTCATCGTTGCCGCAACGGTAACGGTATGTTCGCCTACTGTCCTCCCCCGGACGACGATAAAAGGCAGGTCAATCCCGCTGGTTTTCAGGAGCTCCAGAGCAGCTGTCGCGCTGAGGGACGGCACTGAAATGTCGGAAATTACACAATCCCATTCCTGCGTACGAAGCATCTCTCGCATCGCCGCAGCAGTGTCCACCCTTTCAAATATTGGGTCGTAACCGCCACCGCGCAATTCCCATACTAGCAGCGATGCGTCGTTTTCCGAGTTCTCAACGATCAAAACGCGCAGTGGGGTGCCCATCGACTACCTGCCTCTCTCAGGTTATGTACCGTTCACCGATATAACTGTACCAGTTTTTGTGACACGAACACTCTACGAAAGAATTTAGTTAAACCTATAGGGAAGGGGAAAACGTGGGGATTGGCGTGTGCTAGCGGTACTGTGCTAGGGGGGTGTCACAATAATCAAAAAGTTAGAGAATAAACTTCAACTTTTCGTTCATTGGTCGGCGGTTCGAATTTGCGACAACCAGTCTTTTCCAGTCCAAGTAGGGAGAAAATTTGACTGGATGAAATAGCTTTTTTACGCGATTAACAGGCACGCTTGCCAGCGCCCAGAGTTGCCCTCTACGGGGAGCCAACTACAACTCGAACACCGTACCGCTTCCCAAAAGATTTATCTCGCCTACTTGTGGCATGATGTGGAGAAGGACTGAATGACCGTATATGGACTCCTCCTCGGATGCAAGCATTCCGTTCTTTGGCTTTGAGGGACGACTGCTCACGTATATTCGGTCTCTAGTAACAGCATCCCGGTCTGGATGCAGGACCCTAATGGGCTATTCGCGCGCCAGCTCCCAA
>DATDGC010000099.1:0-8308 GCA_036522275.1 Burkholderiales bacterium
TCCTTCCTAATAGCCTGTTCCCCAATAATCGTCCCAACCCAGGATTAATAGCAAGGGATATTTCCGGCAAGGCAACAAAGCGCACGAAGCGCACTGAAAGGGATTTAACGCCGTTGCCTGACGGCAACTTGGGGATTCTAAGCAGCCGGGGTCGCATTTTTCCGCGGAACGCTAAAGGCCGGGAGTGAATTTTTAATCGCTTTAAAAATAATCCGTCTTTGGCCCTTAGTGTCCGCTTTTTCATACTAAAAGCTTTCCTTATTTGGGCCGGGAAAGACCGGACACGTCATTATTGCGATTCGACAAGCTGGCTAATCCAGCAGATAAAATTAAGATTCCATATATCAGTATGGCCACTGACGATATCCTTGCCTAAATCTGCATTCCAGTATGGCAAGTTAGCAGGGGTGATACCTTGCTTCGGTTTTAGCACTACCCCGGAATCGGGAAAGCCCTGATCGACTCCTTCGGCACTGACACGCAACAGACGATCAAAGTCTTCTTTGGGTAGCGGCGGACACTCTTTCGGTTGTGGTGTTTTGCTGGCTGATACCAGGTGAATTACTTCGTGGGTTTTGAACGCCTCGTGGTCGCCAATCGCTTTGAGTTTCATCACCCATTTACTGTATGGGCCTTGATCTCTTTCCGAGCCCATACTATCGGCTGGTCGATGAGTCTCGATAATAGTCGAAAATATCCTGGCCGCCTGATACGCCTTCCTTGTGGCCCAGTCTCCCTCTGATGACAATATAAGCAGCACAGGCTTAACCTCATTCGATAAATCTGCTCTTGGCGTTTGCTGCCTCATCACATAGTCAGACAACACGATCTTAAAGGGCATATACCGCCTGGCCTCGATAGCAGGATTTATAAAAACCACTAAATCGCCGTAACCTTGGAATTTGGGCATCTCCCCAGACGCGTATACGACATCAAGTAAACGTTGCATGTAGAGTTGTGACAACGAATTGAACACAACAGATGCACCGAAGCTGTGGCCAATCACTACCAATCGGTTCTGCGTGGAGGGCTCCCCCTTTACAACTTGCTCGAGACGCATAAAGAACTCGTAGAGCGAGCTGCCGCGCCCAACCTCGTCACTTGTGTGCTCGCGGTCCCAAAACGTTAAGAAACGAAACATCGGCAGTGCGAGTGAATCCCCGCGCCAACCTATATAGACACCACGAATTTCATCGTTTGGGCTCCATCTGCTCAAAGCTGCAAGTGCTTCGTGGAAGCCCTTCACATTCTTGTCTCCGGCGCTTGCGTCGTGATGCCATCCGTGAACAAATACCAGCACGCGGACATGTCCTCCATTTTTAGAATCAAAGGGCGCCCCTGCCATCTCTAATGCCGACTCCACTTGCATTCGATCGACGAAAAACCCCCGCTCATTGATTTCAACATAAGCCAATTCATAAGGATGCTGGCCCACGATCCTGACCTTTACGGCAGTCGGACATTTTTCTTTTTCCAGAGCGGCGGCGGATTCCCTATAGGTTGAGGTCATTGTCTCGGGCACACTAATTTCACAGGCTTTACCGTCACTCTGATCGCGGTACGGAGAATTCCGTGCGCACGCGCTGAGAAACAGTGGGCTAAACAAGAACCATAGGATAAGAATTCTCATGATTTATCCCGAGCTATCGTAGACTGCAACACGATACCCTATCGACCACGCCAAAATAATCCGTCTGGCCCCTTCGTATGTTCCGTGCCATCGCAAAAAATGCTCAACGGTAAGCGGCAGGATTCCAAGTGTGTATTTCATCTCGACCTTCCTTACACCAGACGTACAGGGCGTCGTATATCACCATTCCATGTTTAAGCATGTCGTGATCGTCTTTGAAGATGCGCGACAGGCCCAGCGATAGTGCAGCCAGGCCGGAGGCCTGCGGGGCGAGGTCTAGCCGGGCGGTGTCGGCGCCACGGACAATTACCGCAAGTTGTTGAAGAGCGGGATCAGTCAGGTGATAGGTTTTCAGAAATGCATCGAAGCTGCACAACTCGCCGTCGTGCGAGAACGGTACATCCGGAATGTCGTAGGGAATAGCTTCTGTCTCGCGAGCGACGCTCAGTACCGTTTTAGGGGGCACGTAGAGGAACTCGGCCTCGGGATCGATGAAGCGCGCGATGAGCCAAGGACAAGCAATCCTGTCGATCTTCGGGCGTTCGCGGGTAACCCAACGCGTGGAAGCATCCGGAGCCTTATGCATGAGTTCTCCGTTCTCCGGCTTCCACCCGTCTTCAATCCCGCCAGCGAGGTAACACGCGGAAAACCCGGCTGCTTGGAGTGCCTTGGCGACGCCTTGACTTACGTTTCGTCCGTGAGTGCAGTACACGACAACCGTGCTTACTTGCGGAAGTTCTATTGCCCATGAAGCAACATGCTTCGGATCACGGCGCAATGCGCCCATGATCATCTCGGAGGCGGCGCGGAAAGCGGGCAACTCACGTACATCTATAACGAGCGGCGGACGGCCGCCCGTCAAATCGGACTGTAGTTCGCGGGGACTAATCGTTGACGCATCCATAGCTTCTCCCTCCATTCAAAACCGAGTAGAAGCAGAACTTGGACGCAAGGCGTCTTGGAGTATGCGGGGGATCTGCGAAAACCCCACCTAAATAGGCTACACCTGCTCCGACGTTTGAGTCAAGGCGCGTACTTTTGCCTTAATCTAGGGAGTTGCCTAGGGCGAAGCTACGACCTTACTTCAGTGCCCGGATTTACCCTGGTTGGTGAGCCGAAAAGCGGTAAGATAAGCCGCCCACCACCAATAGCAATTGGCGGCAACGGGGCCGCGCGAGTAAGAAACCCAATGACATGAACGACTGGAAACCAGGAAAGGACATACCATGCGGGCATTTGTTGTAGATCGTTGCAATGCGCTTCTCAAGTTTGCCGATTCACTGGACTGGCTGGCGCCGCTGGTGGTGCGTTTGTTCTTCGGCTATTTCTGGCTGGAGACGGGTTGGGCCAAGCTGCATAACCTGGACGCCTTCACGGAACGTTTCATCGGCTGGGGGATCCCATTTCCTGCCTTCAGCGCCGCGCTGTCAGCGGGGACGGAGTTTGTCGCAGGTGGGCTGATCATGATTGGGTTGCTAACGCGATTGGCGGCGATCCCGATGATCATCAACATGGTTGTCGCCATTGCCCTGGTGGTCATCAAGAACGTCGGCAGCTTCGATGACTTCGTCGAGTTGGATGAGTTCGTTTACATTCTCATCTTCTTCTGGCTGCTCATGGCGGGTCCGGGCAAGGTCAGCGTCGACACGCTGATCAACCGCCGGCTGGGATTGCGGAACCGTTGATCGAGCCGTTGACCTGCCCGGCTCTTCTTGTAGCACTCGAGTCTACGCTCGGACTACGATGAATTTTAGAGCAAGGGATCGGCTCACTCTGCCCAGAGTGATCTTTTATTCCCACTTATCCTTTGCTTTTGCGTCTTTTAATGTTTGCCATTGCATGTTACTCGGATAGTCTGCTCCACCCCTTTTGAGCGGAACGACGTGGTCTATCACATACCCAGGACAGGCTCCGCTTGTTTTGCCTGTAGATGGGCAGGGATTAGACTTCATGAAATCGTGCTTTGCTTGGGAATTTCTGTGGGTATTTCCGTGACGGCCTGAGTGCCCTACTTCGCGAGCAAAGGCATTACCAGCCAGTCCTACAGCTAAGAACAAAACAAGCAAGAGTTTATGCCAGTGAGACATGAACCCTCTTAAGTTCTGGTTAATTCAGTATAGCAAGGGATTCTAAAGGGTTGAGTCGTATTTTTCAGCGAATGGTAAATGCCGGAAGTGAATCAAGAGTGCCAGATTAACGGGAAGAATGGTAAATTTACGTAATACCCAACGAAGAACCTGGGGTTTTATCCTCCCTCCTAACTACCTCGGAAAAACCATGTCTCCATTAATCGAAACCGCCATCTACCTTTCTGCAGCCGTGATTGCTGTGCCATTGTTCAAGAAGCTCCGTCTCGGAGCAGTGCTGGGATACCTCGCAGCCGGGATCATCATCGGACCGCAAGCGCTCGGGCTTGTGAGCGACGTGGAAAACATGCTGCACTTCTCGGAATTGGGCGTGGTGTTGCTCCTGTTCATCATCGGTTTGGAATTGCAACCTTCACGGCTTTGGGTATTGCGCAAATCGGTTTTTGGCCTGGGCGGGGCGCAGGTCGTGGTCACAGCCGCATTGCTGGGTTTAATAGCCTATAGCCTGGGCCTCACCCCTGAGATCGCCTTGGTTGCCGGTCTTGGCCTCTCGCTTTCTTCCACCGCCTTTGTCTTGCAGATTCTGGCGGAAAAAAATCAGCTCACAACGCGCCATGGCAGAGCTTCCTTTGCCATCTTGCTGTTTCAGGATCTAGCGGTCATCCCCATACTGGCCTTGATTCCGCTGCTCGCCGCAAAAGACATCGCCGCCAGCCAAGGCAGCCTGGGCTTTGCGGCATTAAAGGCTCTGGTGTTGGTGGCAGCTGTGATTATCGGCGGCCGCTTCCTGTTGCGCCCGGTGTTCAGGGCCATCGCGGCCAGCCGCATTCAAGAAGTTTTTACCGCTGCGGCGCTGCTGGTAGTGATCGGCACGGCGCTCTTGATGCAACTTGTCGGCCTGTCCATGTCGCTTGGGGCTTTTATCGCAGGCGTGCTGTTGGCGGATTCGGAATACCGGCACGAGCTGGAAGCCAACATCGAGCCTTTCAAGGGTTTGCTGCTCGGGTTGTTTTTCATTGCGGTGGGAATGTCCGCTGATCTCGGCCTTGTGGCATCCCAGCCTGTTGCCATCCTGGCGGCGGTCACCATCATGATGGCAATCAAGTCCGCCGTAGTATTTACGCTTGGCAAGCTTGCAGGTTATTCAAATGAATGCGCCCGCAATCTTGCTGTCGCGCTCTGCCAGGGCGGCGAATTCGCCTTCGTGATTTTCGGCGTTGCTGCTGCCCACCAAATCATGGACAAGTCAGTCGCTGACATGCTGATAGTCGCGGTTACACTATCCATGGCTCTCACACCCGCCTTCTTTTCCCTTAACGAAGCCATCGGAAAACGCTGGTTGAGATCAGGTAAGCCTCCGGATTTCGACAAGATAGATGAAGGCGAAAATCGGGTGATCATCGCTGGATTCGGCCGTGTCGGGCAGATCGTTGGTCGTATCCTGCGCTTGAGAAAAATCGGCTTCACTGCGCTGGAGATGAGCCAGGAGCAAGTTGATGTGGTGCGACGATTTGGCAACAAAGTCTATTACGGCGACGCTTCACGCGTGGATTTGCTGCGCGCCGCCAAAGCGGACAAGGCGGAAATTTTTGTCCTGGCGATTGACGACGTTGCCTCATCCCTCAAAACCGCAGCGACGGTAAAAAAGCATTTTCCCAATCTGGCGATTTATGCCCGCGCCCGCAACCGTTTTCACGCTTACCAGCTGATGGATATAGGCGTAGACGGCCTGATACGTGAAACGCTTCTGTCATCTCTGGACTTGGCAAAACAGGTATTGCAAGGCCTGGGCATTGAGGAAAAGCAGGCGCGCGGCACCATTGAAATGTTCAAGGACCACGATGAAAAAACGCTGCTCGCACAACATGCAGTTCACCACGACGAGACTAAACTCATACAAAGCGCGAAAGAGGCCGCCCAGGAACTCCAGGGGATATTCGAAGCGGATTATTCATCCGAAAAAGACGCCAACAAGCCGGTCTTGACTGTTCCGCTCCGATAAACTCGTTCCAGTTCGCATGAACTTTTATTGGTATCGGCGGCCGCAATCGCGGCAGTGCCCCGATTCATGCCCATGCACAAATTATAGAGGGCCGCATGAATTCTAAGGGGTCGGGTTTGCATTTTTTCTGCGGTACGCTGAATGCCGGGAGTGAAATTTTAATCGCTTCTAAAATAATTTGTCTTTGACCCTTAGTGTTCCGATTTTCGTTAACTTGACAATGCCCCCGCGAGGTCGCCGCCTTCCTCGAGTTCGGAAAACCGCACCGGCAGAATCTCCTTGGTCATGAGCTTGCCGTTTCCCGCTTTCTCCACGAGCACCAGTTGCTGCCTGTCGGAGATGCCGGTCGGGATCACCATCTTGCCGCCAAGCTTCAGCTGCGCGATCAACGGCGGCGGGATGAGGTCGGGCGCCGCGGTGACCATGATCTTGTCGAACGGCGCGTGTTCCGGCCAGCCGTAGTAGCCGTTGCCGATGCGCACCTCGACGTTGCGGTAACCCAGGCGCTGGAGCCGACGTTTGGCGCCGAGCGCGAGCTCCTCGATGATCTCGATGCTGTAGACCTGCTTCACCAGCTCTGCCAGGATCGCTGCCTGGTAGCCGACTCCGGCGCCGACCTCCAGCACCACGTCGCCCGGCTGCGGCTCGAGCAGGTCGGTCATAACCGCGACGATGAACGGCTGCGAGATGGTCTTGTCGTAGCCGACCGGCAGCGGCCGATTGACGTAGGCGTGGGGCCGCAGTTCCACCGGCACGAACTCGTGTCGCGGGATCTTGCCCATCACCTCGATCACCCGCGCATTGAGCGCGGCCTTGCCCAGCCGCGGCGTGAGAAACACGGTTTCGGCCACGATCTCAGCAACCATCTGCTGCCGCATCAAATCTATCTGCTGCTCGTCCATCGCGCTGCCCGCCGTGCCTATAGTTACTCAACATCACAGCTTACATTAATGAACAAAAATTTGCCGGGGTCAAACCAGCCCGGAGCAAGGTATGCTATCAGTTGCGGCTTCGCTCCGGAACCGGTTATCCGAGAATGTCGGGAATGGAATTTCAGTCGCTTCAAAAATAATTTATCTCTGAGCCCTTGAGTATTCCATCCCAGCCACACCCGCTACGTTAGGAGCCACCGAGTGTTTTCTTCATGACCTTCGAGATGTAGATTACGAGCGCGCAGCCGACGGGAAACAAGACCTCGTTAGTGGCGCTGGAAACGAGCACCGGGAATGGCGGCATCTACGGCGCGGCCTGGATGACGAGCACCAGTATCGTGCCGCCGAAGACGACGCCCGCGGCCAGCCCCGTTGCGAGGTAAGCTGCCAATTTTCCCCACGGCTTCTTCTCGACCCAGTTGAGCGCCAGGCCGAAGCTGGCGTACTGCAGCCCCTTGAGGACGCCGATCAGGATGAGTGAGGGACCCGGCCCCGCGGCTGCCGCGACACCGAGCGCCGCTAACGCGCCTTTGTGAAGCGAGCGGGCGGCGACGAACGCAAGCGGCGCTGCGAGCAGTCCCGCAAGACCCATCAGCGGCCCGCGCGCCTTCCCGGCCATGGTGCCGACGGCGATACCCACGCACACAATGACCGATCACGAAATTTTCTGCACCAGGTCAGCAAGAACCGGATACGCGCCTTTCAGCATCCCGAAGCCGGCCGCGAGCACGACGAGGATGACCTCAATCGTGAGGCCCAGCAGCACCGCCAGCCATCCCACGTGCAGAAGGGATTGCCAGGTGTCGGAGGACTTTTCATTTTCCATAGCGCCCTCCGGCTTTCGCTAGGAGAGGACCGGAGTCGCGGCCATAGTGAGCACGATCAGAACTGCTTTCAGTGGTTTCATCGGTGTCCTTTCATAAGCATCGAAACCTTATTCACTATCATAATAGCGAACCAATGCGCGCCCGGATACCGGCATTATAATCTCCCCGCTTTGAGTTTTTCGTTCAGCTCGTTGATCCAGCGGCGCTGGAAGTCATAGTAGGTGATGAACAGCCGATCCTGCATGGCGGTGGCGAGCGAAATTTTACAGCTTTAAAAATAATTCGTCTCTGACCTTCAGTGTTCCCAATTTCCTTTATCTGGACGGCTCCCCAAGCAGGGTAAATCTGGGTACTGGTTGGACTCGAACCAACGACCAAGGGACTATGAAGCCTTTTTTCCAAAAATACTTAGCTAGTAGATGCCCAAATGGGGTACGACTTTTTTGCCTGTGGGCTGATGACGGCCAAGTGGGAAAGCGGATCTCGAAGTTGACACTTAAAACGATTTTTTAAATCCCACCATGAAGCCGTGAGGCAGGATACTGAGTATCAGCGGGTTGTCTCTGGAATGGGCGTAATAACCGGTCAACGTGCCCAATGCCCAACCGGCCAGGACGTCAGTTTGCCAGTGCGCCTGAGACTTCATCCGCGCAATCCCATCGTACAGCGGAAGCAGCTCCAGCGCGTAAACAGCCGGGTGGTCTTCGTGGTATTCGAAAACAAAAGGCGTGATAACTGCGGCTACTGCAGTCACTTCTCCGCTGGGAAAGCTGTAGTGTGACCCGCCTTGAAACCAGGCATTGGGGTCGTTTCCTTGACTCGGACGCGCG
>DATDGC010000100.1:0-34600 GCA_036522275.1 Burkholderiales bacterium
CATGAGCGCCCCGTTTAACGGTGTCTCTTGCGGCAGCTTGCGCCCCTTCCCGCTCCACGCTCACGCGAGTCCGAGTCCGGGGCGCTTTTCGGGCGATCTGCTTTGTCGCTTGGCTTGCCAAGGAGATTAACCCTTGGCTGCGCCTCGCTTCGCGCATATCATCCCGAAAAACCAGCGTCGCGCCCTCGTGGTACTTAATCAGAGGTCCCTTAGTTTACACTCATGGGAAAATTTTTCGCCCCTTGCCCGCGCGGCTTGGAAACAGTGCTGGCGCAAGAAATGCAGGAACTCAATGCCGCGGAAATACGCACAGCCAACGGCGGCGTGCATTTCAGCGGCGATTTCAAGCTTTGCTATAACGTCAACCTGCAAAGCCGCATCGCCAGCCGCGTTCTGTGGCAAGTTGCCCACGACCGCTACCAGAACGAAGAGGATGTTTACCAGGTTGCGTCCGCCTTAGCGTGGGAAACCTGGTTTGATCCGGCGCTTACTATCCGCATCAAAGTAGAGGCCATCCGATGTCCCCTCAAGAGTCTGGATTTCGTCACTCTGAGAATCAAGGACGCGGTGTGCGACCGATTCCGCGCCCATGCTGGCAAGCGACCCAGCGTGGATACGGATGAGCCAGACATACGCATCCATGCCTTTCTTGATGCGCAAAACGTAACCCTGTACCTCGATACAACCGGTGAGCCGCTTTTCAAGCGCGGCTTGCGCAAGCAAACGGGAGAGGCGCCATTGCGTGAAAATCTGGCTGCGGGAATTTTACGCTTGAGCGGCTGGTCACCGAGAATACCACTGCTCGACCCGATGTGCGGCAGCGGCACCTTTTTGCTGGAAGCCGCGTTGATATCGCTTAATATTGCGCCAGGTGCGCAACGGCATTTCGCTTTTGAGAAACTGAAAAATTTCGATGCGCGCAGCTGGAAACAACTATCAGACCAAAGCATCAAGCGGCAGAAACCAAAAGTTTCCCTGCCCATTTATGGCAGCGATCTCTACGGTAATGCGCTTGACACAACCCGCGCCAATCTCGCGGCCGCCGGCCTTGAAGGCACGGTGCAGTTAAAGCAGGCCAACATACTGGAAATTTCCGCGCCTGCCCGTCAAGGCATCCTGGTCGCCAACCCGCCTTATGGCGAGCGCGTTGGCGAAAGTGAGGCGCTTGCGGAGTTTTATCCCCGACTCGGCGATGCGCTTAAAAAGAAATTCAGCGGCTGGAACTGCTACATTTTCAGCAGCGACATGCGTTTGCCGAAATTGATACGGCTCAATGCGTCAAAACGCACGCCGCTTTATAACGGCGCGCTGGAATGCCGCTTGTTTGAGTACAAGATTGTGGAAGGCAGTATGCGGCGGGATAAACGTGAGGTGTAAGGTGTGAGGAGTGATGTGCTAACACTCACACCCGTATTGCCACTAACTCCTTACTCCTTACACCTCACGCCTCACACGATATTGAGGTGGTCGATGCCCGACATAACATCCTTGTCTTTAGCCTCCGCCCCGTGCAGCTTGATTTTCAAGCGCAAGTCGTTCACCGAGTCGGCGTTCCTCAGCGCGTCCTCATAGCTGATCTGCCCCGATTCGTACAGATCGTACAGGGATTGGTCGAAAGTCTGCATTCCCAGCTCGCGCGATCTCGACATGATTTCCTTGATCTCTTGCACTTCGCCTTTGAAAATCAGGTCGGAAATCAGCGGTGAGTTCAGCATGATTTCAACCGCGGCGACGCGTCCCTTGCCTTCTTTTCTGAGAATCAGGCGTTGCGAAACGAAGGCGCGGAGATTCAATGACAAATCCATGAGCAATTGCTGTCTGCGCTCTTCAGGGAAAAAGTTAATGATCCGGTCCAGCGCCTGGTTGGAGCTGTTGGCGTGCAGTGTGGACATGGTCAGGTGACCGGTTTCAGCAAAGGCGAGCGCGTATTCCATTGTGTCGCGGTCGCGGATTTCACCGATCAGAATTACATCCGGCGCCTGGCGTAGGGTGTTTTTCAGCGCAGAGAACCAGTTCTCGGTATCCACCCCGACTTCGCGCTGGGTGATGATGCAATTCTTGTGCTCGTGCACGAATTCCACCGGGTCCTCGATGGTAACGATATGGCCGTAGCTGTTTTCGTTGCGGTAGCCGGTCATCGCCGCGAGCGATGTGGATTTGCCGCAGCCGGTGCCGCCCACAAAAATCACGACCCCACGCTTGCTCATGGCGATATCTTTCAGCACCGACGGCAAGTTGAGTTCCTCAAATTTCGGAATTGTGGTGGTGATGGTGCGTAGCACCTGGCCGACTCGGCCTTGCTGCACGAAAGCGTTGACACGGAAACGGCCGATTCCCGGTGGGTTGATCGCAAAGTTGCACTCCTTGGTGGTTTCGAATTCCTGCGCCTGCCTGTCATTCATCAGCGCGCGCGCGAATTCCTGGGTATGCTGCGGCGTCAACGCCTGGTTGGAAACCGGCGTCACCTTGCCATCCACCTTGATCGCCGGAGGAAAGCCCACAGTAAGGAACAGGTCGGAGGCTTTTTTGCCGAGCATGAGGCGCAGCAGATCGTGCATGAATTTTATTGCTTGCTCTCGTTCCATCATCCACTCCTTGCAAAAATGCGCTGGCGCTTACCCATAGAAAGTATCCTTGTTCGTCGCCTTGCTGCGCGCTTCGGCGGGAGTCACGAGACCATGCTTAATCAGTTCCATCAAGTTCTGATCCAGGGTCTGCATGCCCACGTTTTGTCCGGTTTGAATCGATGAGTACATTTGCGCCACCTTGTTCTCGCGGATCAGGTTGCGAATCGCCGGAGTGGCGATCATGATTTCATGCGCCGCCACACGTCCGCTGCCGTCCTGGGTCTTGAGCAGCGTTTGCGAAATCACCGCGCGCAGCGATTCCGACAGCATGGAGCGCACCATTTCTTTCTCCTCCCCCGGGAACACGTCAATAACGCGGTCTATCGTCTTGGCGGCAGAACTGGTGTGCAGCGTGCCTAACGCCAGGTGCCCGGTTTCGGCCGCGGTCAAGGTCAGGCGAATGGTTTCCAGATCGCGCAGCTCGCCGACCATAATGATGTCCGGGTCTTCGCGCAGGGCGGAGCGCAGCGCGTTGGCAAAACTCAAGGTATGCGGACCGACTTCGCGCTGGTTGATCAGGCACCTCTTGCTCTCGTGCACAAACTCGATCGGATCTTCCACCGTCAGGATGTGCCCGTAATTGTTCTCGTTGAGGTGGTTGACCATCGCCGCGAGCGTGGTGGACTTGCCGCAGCCGGTGGGACCGGTTACCAGCACCAGGCCGCGCGGCTGGTCGACGATATCTGCAAATATTTTGGGGAAATGCAGATCTTCGAGGGTCTGGATTCTGGTAGGAATGGTCCGCATCGCCGCGCCGGCGCCGCGGTTATGCACGAAGGCGTTGACCCTGAAGCGCGCCAGATTGGGAATTGCGAAGGAGAAATCACACTCGAGATTTTCTTCGTAGAACTTGCGCTGGTTGTCGTTCATGATGTCGTACATCATGTCGTGCACTTCCTTGTGGTCCAACGGCGGCAAATTGATACGGCGGATGTCTCCGAGCACGCGGATCATCGGCGGCAACCCCGCCGACAAATGCAGGTCCGATGCCTTGTTCTTGACGACGAAAGCCAGCAATTCGGCTATATCCATTATAATCCCTCGAGATGGGAACGCAGGGAGCGCTCATAGACAGCGGGAGCTGTCCTTTCTCCCAAATTAATCATTATTATGACCACAATCGCTTTGGCTTTGCAAGCCGTGAAGGAGCGCATTGCAGCATGCGCCAAAGCAGCCCACCGGGCGCCGCAAGAGATACAGCTGGTCGCAGTGAGCAAGGCCCTTCCGGCGCGCAAAATCGACGAAGCATACCGCGCCGGACAAACCGCCTTCGGTGAAAGCTACGCGCAAGAAGGCCTTGAAAAAATTCTCGCGCTCAAAAACCTGCCGCTGGAATGGCATTTTATTGGGCCCATTCAGAGCAACAAAACGCGGGTGATCGCTGAACATTTTTCGTGGGTGCATAGCATAGAGCGCGGTAAAATCGCCGAGCGCCTGTCGCAGGCCCGACCGGCCAGTCTGCCGCCGCTGCAAGTATGCGTCCAGGTCAACATAAGCGGTGAAGCCAGCAAAAGCGGGGTTACGCCAGACGAGTTACAGCCGCTTGCAAAATATGTGCAGACACTGCCGCGGCTGCAACTGCGTGGATTGATGGCGATCCCGCAACTCACCGCTGACTTCGAATTGCAGCGCAGCCGGTTCAGGCAACTGCGCGAGTTGAAAGACGCGTTTGCGGCCGAAGGCATATTGCTGGATACGCTGTCCATGGGTATGTCGCTGGACCTGGAAGCGGCGATTCTGGAAGGAGCGACTATCGTGCGCGTGGGCACCGCGATTTTTGGCGAACGCAAACCCGTGGAAGATGGACCGCAATAATACTTGCGCAACATCTGCCTCAAACCCTATACTCGTAGCGGTCCAGTCTATAGTCATATCCCAACCAACAATGGAGCTATACAAATGAAAAAAATCATCATGCCGCTGCTGACCCTGTTATTGGCGTTGCCGCTTGTCAGCCTGGGAGCAACTACCCAGAAACCGGTCAAGCTGCCTAATTTGACTGTCACGCAAACCATCGAAATCAAGGCTCCACCAGATGCGGTATGGAGAAGGATAGGTGATTTTAACGGGCTGAACACTTGGCATCCCGCGGTGGCGAAAAGCGAAATCCTGAGCGGCACCAATAATCAAAAAGGCGCGATACGCCTCTTGACTCTGCAAGATGGCGGCACCATCAAGGAAAAACTGCTGCGTTATAACAGCCAAACCCTGAGCTTCAAGTACAGCATCATTGAAGGCGTGCTGCCGGTGAGCCATTACATTTCCACTATCAGGGTGAAACCCGGCAAGGACGGTGGCTCAGTGGTCGAGTGGTACGGCAAGTTCCAGCGCAAATCCCCGCTGGCTTATCCCCCTGCCGGCGAAGACGATGCCACTGCGACCAACACCATCACTGCGGTGTACAAAGCCGGGTTGGAAAATCTGAAAAAACTCGCCGAAGGCGGTTGACCGCAAAATTATCCATGCGGGCGCCCGCGCGCGGCTTTAGAACAAGGCCATGAACGTCACCTTTATCGGCGGCGGCAACATGGCAAGTGCCTTGATCGGCGGGCTATTGCAACAAGGCCGGGCAGCTTTGTCACTGCGCGTAGTTGAGATTTCCGCAGACGCTAGTGATGCCGTACAACGCCGCTTTGGTGTTACCTCTTACGCCGATTTGCCGCAAGGCTGTGCCGGCAGCGACATCATCATTCTCGCGGTCAAACCGCAGCAATTGCGCGAAGTTGCGCTGGTGCTCAAAGCGCTGCTGCGAAGCCAAATTGTAATCTCCATCGCCGCGGGCATCCGTACCCGCGATTTATCGCGCTGGCTGGGTGGCTATTCCCGGGTAGTGCGGGTCATGCCGAATACGCCAGCACTGGTGGGCGCCGGAATCTCGGGTCTCTACGCCATGCCCACAGTCACGCAAGCGGAAAAACAGCAAGCCGAAGCGATTCTCGCCGCAGTAGGTTCCACCTTATGGCTTAAGAGCGAAGAACAAATGGATGCGATAACCGCAATCTCAGGCAGCGGCCCGGCCTATGTTTTTTATTTCATCGAAGCACTGCAGCACGCGGCGCAAGAACTCGGCTTTGACGCGCCACAGGCCAAGCAGTTAAGCCTTGATACTTTCGCCGGCGCAGTGAAACTTGCGAAGCAAGGAGCTGAAGACGCGCAAACCTTGCGTCAACGCGTTACTTCCAAGGGCGGAACCACCGAGCGCGCGATTTCCTTCATGGAGCAGGCCCAGTTGCAGCGGCACATCATCAGCGCCATCCGTGCCGCGCAAGAGCGCTCGCGCGAACTCGGAGATGAATTCGGCAAGGCGGATTAAACATGTTGGGCCAGGCACTGCAATTTCTCCTGGAAACCGCAATCGGCCTGCTTACTTTCGCCCTGCTTTTGCGCTTCTACATGCAGTTGCTGAAAACCTCGTTCCGCAACCCGGTGGGGGGATTTGTGGTGGCGCTTACCGACTGGCTGGTGCGCCCGGCGCGGCGTGTAATTCCCGGTTTGTTCAGCCTGGACCTGGCAAGTCTTCTTCTGGCCTGGGCCATGCAGGCGCTGTTGTTGCTGCTGATTTACTGGCTCAAAGGCTTCGTTTTCGCCGGCGCGCCAGGGGTGGCTACCGGCGTTTTATTGACGCTCGCCATTCTGGAAATCCTGAAATACAGCGTTTACCTGATGATGGTCTGCGTCATTGTTCAGGTGCTGTTGAGCTGGACCAATCCTTATGCGCCGCTCACGCCGCTGTTTAACAGCCTCACTCGGCCGTTTCTGCGCCCTTTCAAGCGCCTAATCCCTCCGATTGGAAATGTGGATCTGTCGCCACTCTTTGTTTTAGTCCTGGCTCAACTTGCGCTCATTCTAATCGCTCACGGCTTCCGCGTGATCGCTGGCATGTTTTAATTGAAACCCTTCTGAGCCGCCAAGTGACGAGGTCAAATCGGGGTTTTTTGAGCGAGCACTGTCTGAGCGCGAAACGCGAGTTGCGCAGCGCCCGATTTGGCCGAGGAGCGAAGGGTACCCCTGAGCCTGTCGAAGGGGCGGCGAGGCAAGGGCTGCCGCGACACGGTCAGCGAAGCTTGGGGCGCGGGAGCGGCAGCATGAGCGCCCCGCTTAACAGTGTTTCTTGCGGCAGCTCGCGCCCCTTCCCGCTCCACGCTGCGCGAGTCCGAGTCCGGGGCGCCTTTTCTTCGGTTTCTTTCTTTTGGACGAACAAAATAAAGTAACCAGCCGCCGGTCTGCCACCGGCTAATTACATCAACACGACATCGTACTGCTCCTGCGGGTACAGTGTTTCTACTTGCAGGCTGATCGGCTTGCCGATGAAGTCGCCCAACATGGCAAGACTCTGCGATTCCTCGTCAAGGAACATATCGATCACTTCCTGCGAGGCGAGAATGCGATACTCACGAGCACTGAACTGGCGCGCCTCGCGCAGCAGCTCGCGCAGTATTTCATAACAGACGGTCTGCGCGGTCTTCACTTCACCTCGCCCTTCGCAGGTGGGACAGGGCTCGCACAGCACGTGCGCGAGACTCTCGCGAGTGCGCTTCCTGGTCATTTCAACCAGTCCCAGCGCGGTAAAGCCGTTCACCGTCATGCGCGCGCGGTCACGCGACAGCGCTTTCCTGAACTCGGCAAGCACCGCGTTCCGGTGTTCTTCGCTGTCCATGTCAATGAAGTCGATAATGATGATGCCGCCGAGGTTGCGCAGTCTCAATTGGCGGGCAATGACGTGTGCCGCTTCCAGGTTGGTCTTAAAGATAGTGTCGTCAAAATTACGCCCGCCGACGAAGCCGCCGGTGTTCACGTCCACGGTGGTCAGCGCCTCGGTCTGGTCTATGATGAGATAGCCTCCGGACTTCAAATCCACGCGCCTCGCCAGCGCTTTTTCGATTTCGTCTTCCACGCCGTGAAGATCAAAGAGCGGACGCTCGCCGGTATAGTGCTCCAGCCGCTGTTTCGCGTTACGCATGTAATCCTCGGCGAACTCGCACATTTTTTGGAAGGTCTCGCGCGAATCCACCACGATGTGCCCGGCTTCCTCGCTGACGAAATCGCGCAACACGCGCAGGCTTAAGGTCAAGTCCTGGTAAAGTAAAGCGCGTGGCGGCGCGCATTGTGATTTTCCCTGAATGCCGCTCCATAGCTTGCGCAGATATTCGATGTCGGCAAGCAGCTCGCGCTCGCTCGCGGTTTCCGCCATGGTGCGGATGATGAATCCGCCGCTGCTCTCCTGCGGCAGCAGTTGCTGCATTTTCTGGCGCAAAAGCTCCCGCTCTTCTTCGTCCTCAATTCTTTGCGAAATGCCGATGTACGATTCCTGCGGAAGATAAACCAGCATGCGGCCGGCGATGCTGATCTGGGTGGAAAGGCGCGCTCCCTTGGTGCTGATGGGGTCCTTGATCACCTGCACCAGGAGGTTCTGCCCTTCGTGCAGCAGTTTTTCGATGGGCTTATTGTGATCGCTATTCTGTCGCTGTACCCAGATGTCCGCGACATGCAGGAATGCCGCGCGCTCCAGGCCGATTTCCACGAACGCCGATTGCATGCCGGGCAGCACCCGGCACACTTCGCCGATATAAATGTTGCTGACCAACCCCCGGCTGCTCACGCGCTCGATGTGCAGCTCCTGCACCACCCCTTGCTGCATTACCGCCACGCGCGTTTCCTGGGGTGTGACGTTAATCAGAATGTCTTCGCTCACAGCACGCTGTATCCAAATTCCCGCAGCAAGTGCGCGGTTTCGAATAACGGCAAACCCATCACCCCAGAATAACTGCCGTCAATCCCCGCGACGAAAGCCGCAGCCAAGCCCTGTATCGCGTAGCCGCCCGCCTTATCCAGCGCCTCGCTGACTGCAGCATAGTGGCGGATTTCTTCCTCGGTAAGCTGCTTAAAACGCACCAAAGTGGTAGACAGACCCAATTCCGTTTTATCCTCAAACTTCAGCGCCACCGCGGTGAGTACACAATGTTCTTTTCCTGAAAGCTCGCTCAGCATGGCTACCACATGGTCGCGGGCAGTTGGCTTGCCAATGATTTTCCCTTCCAGCGCAACCGTAGTGTCGGCAGCCAGCACCGGGAAATGCCGCAGCTTGCGCTGCACGAGACATGACCAACCTGCTTCCGCCTTGGCGCACGCGATGCGCTTTACGTAATCTCCGGGAGACTCGCCCGCGAACGGCGCCTCGTCCACATCGGCCCCGCGCGCCAGATACTCCCGGAACTGCACCACTTCGAAATTCACCCCGATTTGTTTCAGCAGTTCGCGCCGGCGCGGGCTGCGCGAAGCAAGGTAAATGTGCTTAACAGCGATCGTCATGCGTTTTAGTTATTTACGGTGATACGGATGGTTGTTCATCAGGGACACGGCCCGGTAGAGTTGCTCGGCCAGCACCACGCGCACCAGAGCATGCGGCAAGGTCATCGCGGAAAGCGACAACCGGGTATCTGCATCATTCTTGATTTCTTCGTGCAGACCGTCAGCGCCGCCGATGACAAATGCCACATCGCGCCCCGCCTGCATCCAGACCGCAAGATTTAGCGCAAGCTGCTCGGTGCTTAAGGCTCGACCGCCTTCATCCAGCACCACCCGCCGGCAGTTGCGCGGCAGGGAGGTGAGTATGCGTCGGCGCTCGGCATCCAGGACCTGGATCAAGGATTTTCCGGCGCTGCGCTTTTCCGCTTTGATTTCGATGAGCTGCATCTTGGCCTTGGGTGGCATGCGCTTCGCGTATTCAGAGAAGCCCATATCAACCCAGGCCGGCATTTTATTGCCTACCGCTATAATCCACAGCTTCATCACTTTCTGCTAGAAGGCGGCAGTCTTACGGCCGCGGCGCGCCGGTCGAGAATAACTCCACAACTGCTCCAGGTTATAGTACTTGCGCACCGCGGGCTGCATTATATGAACCACCACGTCACCCAGATCCACCAGCACCCATTCGCCATTTTCTTGCCCTTCCACGCCGTATACTTTTGCACCGAAGGATTTCAGTTTTTCCCGCACGTTGTTGGAAAGCGCCTTGGTCTGCCGCGTTGAGTCTGCGCTGGCGATGACCATCCAATTAAATAAACTCGTCTTGGGGCGCACGTCGAGCACCACGATGTCCCGCGCCTTGATGTCTTCCAGCGCCGCGACCGTGGCCTTGACCATTTTATCGAGTCTCATCCGCCTCCATGATATAAACCCTCTGCCTGAATATAATCGAGAACCAAGCCCGGAAGCAAATCGCGGACATCTTTGCCACCGGCCAACCTCTCCCTGATCATCGAAGCGGAAATATCCACCGGCGTGACTTCCAAAACAATAATGGCGCCGCACGGCTTGTCGCGTGCGGCGCGCGGCGATTTGGCGCGGCGCTTTGCAAACTCTTCCTTGAGTGGCGATTGAAAATGCCTTAGATCAAAGCCGGGGCGTTGGGCAACCACGATGTGCGCCAACTCAAACAACTTCTTCCAGCGGTGCCATGAGGCAAGCCCGGCAAAGGCATCCGCTCCCATGAGCAGGCACAGCGGCTTTTTGCCGCCCAACTCAGCGCGCATTGCGCTTAGCGTATCCACGGTGTAACTGGCGCCTTCGCGCAGAATCTCCCGCCGGTCCAGAACGAAACAGGGATTGCCGGAAATCGCTAGCTTGAGCATTTGTACGCGCTGCTCAGCTGAAGCGTGTGGCCGGCCGCGGTGCGGTGGCACGTTTGCCGGGACAAAACGCACCTCTGCAAAATCAAGGCGGCCGGCGGTTTCCTTCGCAAGCGCAAGATGCCCGTAATGCACCGGGTCAAACGCGCCGCCAAAAACGCCGATGGCTTTTAATTCACTCGTCACAGAAGAAAATCAAAGGAGCAAACGGCGGATATCAGACAGTACCGAACATAAATAAGTGGTGAAGCGCGCAGCAGCAGCGCCGTCGATTACGCGGTGATCGTAAGAAAGCGCCAGTGGCAGCAGCAGTCTCGGCACCAACTTGCCATCTTTGTATACCGGTTTGAGCTGTGCTTTGGATACGCCGAGTATCGCCACCTCGGGGGCGTTGATAATGGGTGTGAACGCTGTGCCGCCGATACCGCCCAGGCTGGAAATGGAAAAACACCCGCCCTGCATTTCGGTCGGGGAAAGTTTCTTGTCGCGCGCGCGCTGGCTCACTTGCGCAAGCTCACGCGCCAAATCAAACACCCCCTTGCGGTCAGCATCACGTATCACCGGCACCACCAGACCTTCAGGCGTATCCACTGCTACTCCAATGTGGAAATATTTTTTCAGAACCAGGTTTTCACCGCTTTTATCCAGCGAGGCGTTGAACTCAGGGTACGCCTTCAGTGCCGTCACGCACGCCTTGATGAGAAACGAGAGCATGGTGAGCTTGAAACCTTGCTTTTCGGTTTCCGCGCTGTTCGATATGCGGAACGCTTCGAGATCGGTGATGTCCGCCTCATCGTGCTGCGTGACATGAGGAATGCTAACCCAGTTACGGTGCAGGTTGGCGCCGGCAAGTTTCTTGATGCGCGATAGCGGAACCGTTTCAATCGCGCCGAACTTGGCGAAATCCACCTGCGGCATTTCCGGAAGCGTAAATCCGGTGCCTGCGCGTGGCCGCAAGAGTTCGCCTTTCACATACGCCTGTACATCTTCCTTGAGGATGCGGCTCTTCGGCCCGGAGCCGCCGACCAAAGTGAGATTGATGCCCAACTCGCGCGCAAATCGGCGCACCGAGGGACTTGCGTGCGGAAGATGGCCGCGTGTTTCCATGGCAGGCAGCGGCGGCGACGGAACGACCTTCTGCGCGGGGTGAGGAGTGACACCCGCTCCCTTGCTCACCCCACTCGAGGGGGATGCCTGCTCTGAGCCTGTCGAATGGGGTTGGCGTGAGGGGGCCGGCGCAGCCGCCGTCTCCTCATTCACATCGATGGCGAGAACCGCCGTACCTTCGGAAACTTTGTCGCCCACTTTGACCTTGAGCGCCTTCACCACGCCGCCGTATGGCGAAGGAATATCCATGGTGGCCTTATCCGATTCCAGCGTGACCAGCGGATCTTCCTTCTTCACCGCGTCGCCTGGCTTGACCAACACCTCGATGATGGGAACATTCTTGAAGTCGCCGATGTTGGGAACCCGCACTTCAACCGTTTTGCTCATGGAAAGCCTTGTTTTTACCGCAGAGACGCTGAGGCGCTGAGAATATCAATAACTTTGTTTCTCTCTGCGTCTCCGCACCTCAGCGGCTAACTGAATCTTCACACCGTGACCGGATTGGGTTTGTCGGGATTGATGCCGTATTTCTTGAGGGCCTCCGTCACCTTGGCCTTGGGGAGCATTTCTTCATCGGCAAGCGCCTTCAACGCCGCCACCGCGACATAGTGGCGGTCCACTTCAAAAAAACGGCGCAGCGCCTCGCGCGTATCGGACCGTCCAAATCCATCGGTGCCCAGAACCAGATAAGACTTCGGCAGGAAAGCGCGTATTTGATCGGCGTAAACCTTCATGTAGTCGGTCGCCGCCACCACCGGCCCGCTGCGCTCCCTGAAGCAGCTTTCGACGTAGCTCAAGCGCGGTTTGGCCTCGGGGTGCAGCAGGTTCCAGCGGTTTGTCTCGATACCGTCACGGCGCAGCTGATTGAAGCTGGTCACGCTCCAGATATCTGATGCGACGCCGAAATCTTTTTGCAGCAATTCAGCCGCGGCAATCACTTCGCGCAAAATCGTTCCGCTGCCCAGGAGCTGCACTTTCGGCATATTCTTGTCGATCTTGGCTTCGCTGAAAAGATACATACCCTTGAGTATCCCTGCTTCCGCGCTTTGCGGCATCGCCGGGTGTGTGTAGTTTTCGTTCATCACCGTGATGTAATAAAATACGTCCTCCTGCTCCCGGTACATGCGGCGCAGCCCGTCCTGCATAATCACGGCAAGTTCATAAGCAAAAGTCGGGTCGTACGAAACACAGTTGGGAATGGTGGAAGCAACCAAATGGCTGTGTCCGTCCTCGTGCTGCAAACCTTCGCCGTTGAGCGTGGTGCGGCCGGAAGTGCCCCCGAGCAGGAAGCCGCGCGCGCGGGAATCGCCTGCCGCCCAGGCGAGGTCGCCGACGCGCTGGAAACCGAACATCGAATAGAAAATGTAGAACGGAATCATCGAAACGCCGTGCGTACTGTAGGAGGTTCCGGCGGCGATCCACGACGACATGCCACCTGCTTCGCAGATGCCCTCCTGCAAAATCTGCCCGTGTTTATCTTCCTTGTAGAACATCAATTGGTCGGCGTCCTGGGGTGTGTAGAGCTGCCCCACCGAGGACCAGATGCCCAGTTGCCGGAACATGCCCTCCATGCCGAAAGTGCGTGATTCGTCCGGGACGATAGGCACAATGTGCTTGCCGATATTCTTGTCTTTCACCAGGATGTTCAAAAGGCGCACAAAAACCATGGTGGTGGAAGCCTCGCGTCCTTCGCCGCTGGCTTTCAAAAAAGCGTCGAACGCCGATAGTGGCGGCACTTCCAGCGGCTCCGCCTTGCGACGGCGTGACGGTAGGTAACCGCCCAGCGCCATGCGCCGCTCGCGCATGTAAGTGAGCTCCGGCGAACCTTCCGCAAACTTGAGGTAAGGCACTTCCTCGATTTTGTCGTCGGGAATCGGGAGGTTGAAGCGGTCGCGGAACGACTTGAGGGTAATCGTACCCATCTTCTTCTGCTGGTGCGTGATGTTCTGCGATTCGCCCGCCTCGCCCATGCCGTAACCCTTGACGGTTTTGGCGAGAATTACCGTCGGCTGCTCCTTGTGTTTCACTGCCGCTGCGTAAGCGGCGTAAATTTTATGCGGATCGTGGCCGCCGCGATTCAGGCGCCAGATATCATCGTCGGTCATGCTGGCGACCATTTCCAGGAGCTCGGGATATTTGCCGAAGAAATATTTGCGAATGTAGGCGCCGTCCTTGGCGCGGTAGGTCTGATACTCGCCGTCCACGCATTCATCCATGAGCTTTTGCAAAAGCCCCTTGGTGTCCCTGGCCAGCAGCGGATCCCAGTAGCTGCCCCAGATGAGTTTAATCACGTTCCAGCCGGCGCCGCGAAAGTCCGCTTCCAATTCCTGGATGATTTTGCCGTTGCCGCGCACCGGGCCGTCGAGGCGCTGCAGATTGCAGTTCACCACGAAAATCAGGTTATCGAGCTTCTCGCGCGCGGCGATGCCGATGGCGCCCATGGATTCCGGCTCGTCCACTTCGCCATCGCCGACAAAGCACCAGACTTTGCGTCCTTCGGTGGTGGCAATGCCGCGATCATGCAGGTATTTCATGAAGCGCGCCTGATAGATCGCCATCAGCGGGCCAAGTCCCATCGATACGGTGGGAAACTGCCAGAAGTCGGGCATCAGCCATGGATGGGGATAGGAGGACAGGCCCTTGCCGCCCACTTCCTGGCGGAAATGGTCGAGCTGTTCCTCGGTGAGCCTTCCCAACATGAAGGCGCGGGAATAAATGCCCGGCGCCGAGTGGCCTTGCACGTAGACCAGGTCGCCGCCGTGTTTTTCAGACGGCGCGTGCCAGAAGTGATTGTAGCCGACGTCATACAGTGTGGCGGCGGAAGCGAAGGTCGCGATATGGCCGCCGACGTTGGTGTTCTTGTTGGCGCGCAGCACCATGGCCAGCGCGTTCCAACGCGCATAGGAACGGATGCGGTGCTCTATTGCGTGATCGCCCGGCGAGTGTTCTTCCTTCGCCGGCGGAATGGTGTTGACGTAGGCGGTGTTGGCGCTGAAGGGCAGATAAGCGCCCGAGCGTCGCGCTTTGTCAATCAGTCTTTCCAGCAGGTAATGGGCGCGGTCGGGGCCCTCCTGCTCCAGAACGGCTTCCAGCGCATCCAGCCATTCCTGCGTTTCCTGGGGATCGTGGTCGGGGAATCGGTCCATGGCGGCCACCTTGGATCAAGGTTTATCAGGCATTTTCTCACTTGTGGTGAGAATATATTCTTTTTTTATTATAACACCTGCTATCGCGTTTTCTCCGCCTATATTGCCTGCGGGATAACAAACGGTTTGCCACAATTGGACATGATAAACACTACGTTTGTGTCCATTTCATGTTAGGTTTTGCTGGCGTCATGTCGGAATTTGACGTAAGAACCCGGTGCTTCTTCCAGCGTTTTCAACTTACCCTCGCCGGGAATACGCGCTGGCACTTTCTCGCCGCTGTGCTCCGCGACCCACTTGCTCCAGTCCGCCCACCATGAACCTTCGTTTTGCTTGGCGCCCTTGAGCCAGGAATTCGGATTGGGTGAAAGTTTGGCGTTGGTGCGATAGCCGTATTTGTTGGCGGACGGCGGATTGATTACGCCGGCGATGTGGCCCGAGCCGCCGAGCACGAACTTGACCGGGCCGCTGAACAGGTGCGCGCCGGCGTAGGTGGACTTCCACGGCGCGATGTGGTCTTCCGCGGTAGATAGGAAATACGCCGGCGTTTCCACTTTGGCAAGGTCAATCAGCACGCCTGCCAACGTCAGTCCGCCTGGTTGTTTCAGAAGATTCTTGATGTACATGTTGCGCAAATAGAAACTATGCATTTTCGCCGGCATGTGCGTGGCATCGGAGTTCCAGTACAGCAAATCGAACGGGAACGGATCCTTGCCAAGCAGGTAATTGTTGACGACGAACGACCAGATGAGGTCATTCGAGCGCAGCATGTTGAAGGTGGTCGCCATTTCAGAGCCTTGGAGGTAGCCGCGCTCTTCCATGCGCTTTTCCAGCGCGTCCACCCGTTGCTCGTCAACAAACACTCCCAGCTCGCCAGGGTCACCGAAGTCAATCAGGGTCGCAAAAAACGTGGCGCTTGCAATCCGCTGGTCTTTTTTTGCAGTCATGTAGCCCAGGGCCGCAGCGAGCAGGGTGCCGCCCAGGCAGTAACCGATGGCGTTGACTTCTTTTTCGTCACTAACTTTTTCGATGGCATCCAGCGCGGCCAGCACGCCTTCCAGCAAATAATCCTCGAAATTCTTATGCGCGAGCTTTTCGTCCGGATTGACCCAGGAAATCACAAACACGGTGTGCCCCCGGTCCACGGCCCATTTGATGAAGGAATTCTCCTCGCGCAAATCGAGAATGTAAAACTTGTTGATCCACGGTGGAATGATGAGCAGCGGACGTTGATATACCTCTGCTGTGAAGGGCTGATACTGGATTAGTTGCATTAAATCGTTCTGGTAAATTATCTTACCTTTGGTGGTAGCGACGTTCTCGCCGAGCCTGAACGCCTCAAAGTCGGTCATCTTGATACATAGCTGCTTGTGTTCGCCACGCTCCAGGTCTTCGAGCAGGTTTTTCAGGCCCTTCACCAGATTTTGGCCTCCGCTTTCTACAGTCTCGCGCAATACTTCGGGATTGGTTAGCATGAAATTGCTGGGGGACAGCGCATTGATGAATTGCCGCGTGTAGAAATTCACTTTCTTGGTCGTCTGCTCATCCAACCCCTCGACGCTGCCGACTACTTCATGCAAATGACGCGCGGCAATCAGATAAGACTGCTTGATGTAGTCAAACAGAAAATGTTTCTCCCACGCCTCGTCATTGAAGCGCTTGTCGCTGGCGTCGGGCGACACCACCGGCTGCGCGTTTTGTCCTATCATTTTCATCACCGAGCCATGCCACAGAGCAAGGTAGTCCTGCCACAGCTTCATTTGCGCTTCAGCCAGCGTGAACGGATCCGCCATCATCCTCGTGGTAAGGTCGAAGAACGCTTTGCCGATTCCCAGTTCATCTACCATGCCCAGCGGATTGGCCCCCGCATGACGTTCCAGAAATTCGGAAATTATTTGCCGGCTCTGTTGCGCCATCTCGGCATAAGACTTGGAAAGCTGCGCCCGGTCAGTCATGGAATCAGCTTGTTGTGTGCCCATTAATCATTCCTCGCAAATAAAACTTTCATTCAAACACCGATCCTAGCGAACGCGGGCGACCGGCCCGGCGCAACCTTACTGCAGGCAAGGAGCAGGGTGGTTGAGATTGAGTCAACTATTATATAGGTACAATTGGGTTTAAGCTGACTGCTTTACGTTTACGTTAAAGGAAGAGTATATTGTAACTGCTCTTCTAATTCCTGGGGTGGAAACAATGACCACTTTCACCATTACGGATCTCGCCAAAGAGTATCAGATTACCACCCGCGCCATCCGCTTCTACGAAGATCAGGGGCTGCTGGCCCCAGCACGCTCTGGCCGCAATCGGGTTTACAGCAAGCGCGACCGGGTACGCGTCGAGCTCATTTTGCGTAGCAAGCGCCTAGGATTTTCCCTTGTGGAAATTAAGGAGCTATTCGATCTCTACGATTCCGCGCAAGGGGACAAGGCGCAACTCAAGCAGTTCCTGAAAGTTCTTTCTTCAAAACGTGTGCGTCTCGGGGAAATGAAAAAAGACATCGAGGTGATGCTCTCAGATATTGATATGTTTGAAGCCCAGAACAAGAGAATCCTGGAAAAACATGTGCACGCAAAGGAATCAGTGTGAATGACGTTTACGTTAACGTAATATTAACCTGTCTTAAACCTTGCCCATAATCAGATGGTAACAAATGAATACATTACAAGCAGTTGACCCATATTTTAACGAGGGTGCACGAGCATGAGTCTGCCGAAACGTGTGAAAATGGTCGAGGTGGGCCCCCGCGACGGATTGCAGAACGAAGCGACCAACGTTCCTACCCACATCAAAATCGAGCTCATCGAGCGCCTTGCCGATGCCGGGCTTCAGGTAGTGGAAGCGGCGAGCTTTGTGTCGCCGAAATGGGTGCCGCAGATGGCGGACAGCGCCCAGGTTATGGCCGGCATCAAATGCAAGGCGGGAGTGAGCTATCCGGTGCTGGTACCGAACATGAAAGGGTTTGAAGCGGCAGTCGCCGCTGGCGCGCAGGAAATCGCGGTGTTTTCGGCAGCCAGCGAAACCTTCTCGAAAAAAAATACCAATTGCTCGATTTCCGAAGGACTGGAACGGTTCAGTGCGGTATGCGAAGCCGCGCATTCAAGAAACGTCCTCGTGCGCGGTTACATTTCCTGCGTGCTCGGCTGCCCTTACGAAGGCGAAGTTGCACCAAACAAAGTTGCGCATGTCGCGACGCTGCTTTACAGCATGGGCTGCTATGAAATCTCGCTGGGCGATACCATCGGCGTTGGTACACCGGGTAAGACCAAAGCAATGCTTGAGGCAGTCGCAGAAAAAATACCGGTGGAAAAACTCGCGGGGCATTTTCACGATACTTACGGCCAGGCGCTGGCGAATGTTTATGCTGCGTTGGAATGCAGCGTAACGGTAATCGATAGTTCAGTTGCCGGCCTAGGCGGTTGCCCTTATGCCAAAGGCGCGTCGGGAAATGTGGCCAGCGAAGATGTGCTCTATATGCTGAACGGTCTGGGGATTAAAACCGGCGTTGACCTCGACAAGCTGATAAACGCAGGCCAATTTATTTCCGATTATCTCGGCCGCCCGCCCGTATCGAAAGTTTCGCGCGCAATCACCGCCAAGCGCGCATAAAACCCGCTAAGTATCTCGTCTTAAACCACAATTTTCCACATTCCGCCGGATCAAGCCCTAACGTCATATTCCTGTAACAATTGGCAATTAGGATTCACGCAGTCATTATAGAGAGAGAGGAAACCATGCGTGAATCAAAACGAATCTGCAGACTGGTTGCTTTGGCAAGTTCGCTAATAATCAGCGTCTCGGCCTTTGCGGCTGACATCACCGGGGCGGGGGCGACCTTCCCCTACCCCATCTACGCCAAATGGGCGGAAGCCTACAAAACCAAGACCGGAAACGAGCTGAACTACCAGTCGATCGGCTCGGGCGGCGGCATCAAGCAAATTCAGAATCGCACTGTAGATTTTGGTGCGAGCGATATGCCCATGAAGCCCGAAGAACTTGAGAAAAATGGCCTGTTGCAGTTCCCGACCGTGGTGGGTGGTGCTGTCCCGGTTTTCAACCTCAAGGGAATAAATTCCGGCGAAGTGCGTCTTACAGGCCCGGTACTGGCGGACATTTACCTTGGCAAGATCAAGAAATGGAACGACCCGGCCATTGCCGCGCTCAATAAAAACCTTAGCCTGCCGGACCAGGACATCACGGTAGTCCACCGCTCGGACGGTTCCGGCACGACCTTTATTTGGGTGAATTATTTGTCCAAGGTCAGCCCGGAATGGAAAGATAAAGTGGGTGAAGGCACCTCCGTTGCCTGGCCAACCGGCGTGGGCGGCAAGGGCAATGAAGGCGTCGCCTCCTATGTTCAGCGCATCAACGGATCAATTGGCTACGTTGAATACGCCTACGCGTTGCAAAACAAAATGTCCTACGCGCTGGTGCAGAACCGCGACGGCTACTTTGTTTCGCCGAACATCGAAACATTCAAAGCGTCCGCGGCGGGCGCGCAATGGGACAAAGCGCCGGGCATGTATCTGATTCTCACCGATCAGCTTGGCAAGGACGCTTGGCCCATCAGCGGCGCGACATTCATCCTGGTTTATAAATCCCAGGATAAGCCGGATCGGGTAAAGGAAGTATTGAAATTCTTCGACTGGGCTTACGCCGAAGGCGACAAGATGGCCATGCAGCTTGATTACGTGCCCTTGCCGGACAGCGTGGTTGCGTTGATTCAATCATCTTGGAAGAACCAAATCAAGGATGCCTCCGGCAAACCCGTCTGGCCGTAAGTGACAGTATGTCGCGAAGGTATGTAAAATGTCCTCCGTGGTGACTTCTATCGAGGGGGTGACAAGCCCCCCGACTCCCAAAATAATCTCAAGCACCTTAACAGCCGCCCGTCTCGGGCGGCAGTATTTTATCGATCTCGTTTTCCTCAACACGACGCGGCTGTTCGCCTTTGTGGTCTTGGCGCTGCTGTTGGCCATACTGGTATCGCTGCTCGTCGGCAGCCTGCCGGCAATGCGCGCCTTTGGCTTCGGATTTCTGACAAGCACCGACTGGGATCCGGTACAGGAAAAATTCGGCGCGCTGGTGCCGGTTTTCGGCACCCTGGTAACTTCGTTCATCGCGTTGCTGATTGGCATTCCGGTAAGTTTCGGCATCGCACTGTTTCTGACGGAACTTTCGCCGCCCTGGCTTAAGCGTCCGCTCGGCATAGCCATAGAATTACTGGCCGGCATACCGAGTATTATTTACGGCATGTGGGGCCTGTTCGTGTTTGCCCCGATCTTTGCCGACTACGTGCAGCCTTGGCTGATCAAGTATATCGGCCCGCTTGCGATTATCGGCCCGCTGTTCAGCGGCACGCCGCAAGGAATCGGCATGCTGACGGCAGGTATAATCCTTGCCATTATGGTCATTCCCTTCATCGCTTCGGTGATGCGCGACGTATTTGAACTCGTGCCGCCCTTACTCAAAGAATCAGCCTATGGACTTGGCGCGACCACTTGGGAAGTAGTCTGGCACGTGGTGCTGCCGTACACGAAAATCGGCGTAGTGGGCGGCATTCTGCTCGGGCTGGGACGTGCCTTGGGCGAAACCATGGCGGTTACCTTCGTCATCGGCAATGCGCATCAAGTCTACACATCGCTGCTCGCGCCGGGCAATAGCATCGCCTCCGCACTCGCCAACGAATTCACCGAAGCCGTCGGCGACTTGTATACGGCTGCCCTGATCGAGCTGGGGCTGCTGCTGTTTCTAATCACCGTGATCGTATTGGCGCTTGCCAAGCTGCTCTTGCTGCAGCTCGCCAAGATGGAAGGCGCCCAGACCTGAGGCAACATGAATCCTATTTACCGCCGCCGGCGGCTCATTAACGGATTTAATCTTTTTGTCTCCATGCTTGCCGTGGCTTTCGGTCTGTTTTGGCTCGCCTGGATACTGTGGACGCTGGTAGGCAACGGCCTGCACGCCATCAACCTGACGATCTTCATGCAGAGCACGCCACCTCCGGGCAGCAACGGGGGCCTGGCTAACGCTATTATTGGAAGCCTGTTGATGACTTCAATCGCGGTTTTACTCGGCACCCCGGTGGGCATACTGGCGGGGACTTATCTCGCTGAATACGGGCGTGGCGGCTGGCTTGCGCCGGCCACGCGGTTTATCAACGACATTCTTCTCAGCGCGCCGTCCATTGTCGTCGGGCTTTTTGTTTACGCCGTTTACGTCGCAAACGTGAAACATTTTTCCGGGTGGGCGGGCGCATGCGCGCTTGCGCTCATCGTGATTCCGGTGGTATTAAAAACCACCGAGAACATGCTGCGGCTTATTCCCAACAGCCTGCGTGAAGCCGCAGCCGCCCTAGGCGCGCCGCGCTGGAAAATAATCACGATGGTCACTTTGCGCGCCTCCCGAGCGGGCATCTTGACTGGGATTTTGCTCGCGATCGCCCGTATCAGCGGCGAAACAGCGCCACTGCTCTTCACCGCGCTCAATAACCAGTTCTGGTCCTCGAACTTCAACGCGCCGATGGCGAACCTGCCGGTTGTCATTTTTCAGTTTGCCATGAGCCCGTACAGCGACTGGCAGAGGTTGGCGTGGGGCGGCGCACTGCTGATTACAGTTGCCGTGCTCATTTTCAACATTATCGGCCGAACGCTGTTCGGCCAAAAATCACCCTTGCAGTAGCCTGAGTTTGGAATCCATCATGGACGAATCTAACGCGTCTGCGCCCAAAGTCAAAATACGCACCCTGAGCTTTTATTACGGCAACTATCAGGCGTTGAAACCTATGGATTTCGAGATACCGGAAAATCGGGTCACCGCGTTTATCGGACCTTCGGGCTGCGGCAAGTCCACCTTATTGCGCACGTTTAACCGGATGTACGAGCTGTATCCCAACCAGCGGGCGACTGGAGAGATCCTGTTAGACGGGGAAAACATCCTTGATCCGCGCCAGGATCTCAACATGCTGCGCGCCAAGGTAGGCATGGTGTTCCAGAAACCCACACCGTTCCCCATGTCTATTTTCGATAATATTGTCTTTGGCATCAAACTCTACGAAAGCCTGCCCCGGCGCGAACTTGAAGAGCGGGTTGAATGGGCACTGCGTAAAGCCGCGCTGTGGGATGAAGTCAAGGACAAACTGAACCAAAGCGGAACCAGCCTCTCCGGCGGGCAACAACAGCGTTTGTGCATTGCCCGTGCCATTGCAGTGAAGCCCGAGGTGTTGTTGCTGGACGAGCCCGCTTCCGCTCTGGACCCGCTTTCGACCGCGCGCATCGAAGAGTTGATTCACGAACTCAAGGAAGACTACACCATTGCCATCGTCACCCACAACATGCAACAGGCAGCGCGCGTCTCCGACTATACTGCGTATATGTACCTAGGCGAGCTGATTGAATTCGGCAGGACGGATGAAATTTTCATCAAGCCCAAGCGCAAAGAAACAGAAGATTACATCACTGGCCGCTTTGGCTAGACGAAGGGAAAAGCATGAACGAGCATACATTAAAACAGTTTGACACCGACATGGAGGCCATCCGGACCGCGGTGCTGAACATGGGCGGCTTGGTCGAACAACAACTGCTGCGAGCCATCAATGCCTTGAAATCGGGCGACGGCGAAGCCGCTCACGATGTGCTCGCAGACGAGGGACGCATCAACAGCATGCAGGTGGATATCGATCAGTTGTGCAGCCAGATAATAAGTAAGCGCCAACCCACGGCGATCGATTTGCGCCTGGTGATGACGTTTGGCAAAACCATCAACGATCTGGAACGCATCGGTGACGAGGCCAAGAAAGTTGCGACAAAGGCGCAACAGCTCCGCCAAAGCCGCCGCGTCACGGCGGAACAGTTGCATGTGCTCACCTGGGTGTCGGAAACCGCCCGGGAGATGGTGCAAAAAGCGCTGGATGCCCTGGCGCGGCTGGATCTTAAAGCCGCGGCGGAAGTGCTACGCGAAGACGAGAAGGTTGACGCCGAGTTCGTGAGCATCATGCGGCAGATGGTGAGCTATGCCATGGAGGATCCGCATACCATTTCCGCATGCATCGAAATCGTGCTGATTGCCAAGGCCATCGAGCGCATCGGCGACCACGCCAAGAATATTAGCGAGTACGTGGTGCATGTGGTGAAAGGCAAGGACGTAAGACACGCGAGCCTGGCCGAAATCCAGCAGGAAATCAGCAAGGGTTAAATGAGTACGACGGTGTTGATCGTTGAAGACGAACCCGCCATTCAGGAACTCCTTTCCACCACGCTGATCCGCGCCGGTTACGAAGTGCAGCGCGCGTCCGATGCGAATGTCGCGATGGATACATTGCGTAACACTCTCCCGGACATGATTCTCCTCGACTGGATGCTGCCCGGCCGTTCAGGGCTAACATTTGCCCGCGAGCTCAGGAGCAATCCCCGCACCAAGACCGTGCCCATTATTATGGTGACGGCGCGGGTGGAGGAGGATAACAAAGTCACCGGCCTCGAGCACGGTGTGGACGACTACATCACCAAACCGTTCTCGCCGCGGGAATTGCTGGCGAGAGTTAAGGCGGTACTGCGCCGGCGGGCGCCGCACTCCACCGATGATGCCGTCAAAATCGGCACCCTCGTCCTTGATCCGGTTTCGCACCGGGTTGATGCCGGGGGCAAATCTCTGCGCATCGGTCCGACTGAGTTCCGTCTGCTGCACTTTTTAATGACCCACCCGGATCGTGTATACTCACGCGCACAACTGTTGGATCAAATCTGGGGCGACCACGTGTTTTTGGGAGAACGCACAGTGGATGTCCATATCCGCCGCTTGCGCCTGGCCTTGGAGCCAAGCGGCCATAATAAATTGATTGAGACAGTGCGCGGCAGCGGTTATCTTCTCATCGGCAAACTTATTTGATGGGTTCCCTCTGGAATCGCAGCGTAGCGGCGCTGGCGATAATCCTGGTGATTTCTCTGCTCGGCGGTCTGCTATTTGATGTGCGGGCAGCATTGAGCATTCTCGCCATTGGCGCGTTACTCCTGGTTTTCTACCACACCCACCACCTTGCCCAACTTGAGCGCTGGGCACAAAGCGAGATGGACACCCCGGTGCCGCTGGGAAGCTGGGTCTGGGAGCAAGCATTTGCCAACCTTTACCGGCGTGTGCGCCGGCACAAAGAAGTCGAAAAAAGCCTTGCTGCCACGCTGGTGCGAATGCGCGAGGCCAGCGAAGCCATGCCCGACGGGATGGTGATCCTCACCGGCAATGACCACATCGAGTGGTTCAATCAGCGCACCATCATCCACTTGGGCCTGGACCCGGAGCACGATATCGGCCAGCCGCTTGCCAATTTAGTGCGTCAACCTGAAATCGTCGAGTTCCTAGCTCACGGCAATTTTGGTGAACCGCTGATCGTGAAATTGGCACGCGACCCACGGCTCACTCTGGCGCTGCAGATCATTCCTTACGGAACCGAGCAAAAGCTACTTGTCACCCGCGATGTCTCGAAGCTGGAGGAAGTGGAAACGGTGCGCCGGGACTTCATCGCCAACGTCTCGCACGAACTGCGTACCCCGCTTACCGTGCTGTGCGGGTTCCTGGAAACGCTGGAAAGCATGCCTCCGGAAGATTCCGACGCACCGCGCTTTCTCAAGCTGATGAAAACCCAGGCTGACAGCATGCAACGACTGGTCAATGACCTGCTGACGCTTTCGCAGCTTGAAAGCCCGCAGAATCCACTCAAGGAGGAGCCGCTGGACATCGCCGGGCTGATGGAACGCGTGCATGGTGATGCGCTGGCATTAAGCGCCGGGCGCCACAAAGTCCGCTTGCAAGTCGATTCCAGCAGCAAAATTTTGGGCAGCGAATCGGAGCTTGCCAGCGCGTTTGGCAACCTCGCCAGCAATGCCGTGCGCTACACCCCGCAAGGCGGAACAATCACGTTGCGTTGGTACAGCAACGGCAGTGGCGCGGTTTTTGAAGTGCGCGATAACGGGATCGGTATTGCACCGGAACATATCCCGCGTATCACCGAACGTTTTTACCGCGTAGATCGCGGCCGCTCGCGCGATACCGGCGGCACCGGTCTTGGACTGGCTATCGTCAAGCACGTGGTGTTGCGGCACCAGGCCGAACTCGCTATCGACAGTACGCCGGGAAAAGGCAGCAGTTTTGCCATCCGCTTTCCGGCAGCTCGCTGCATTCTCTAATCCTGTCCCACTTTCCCCACCTGAATGTAAGGTCGCTCAAATCTGTTACAGAAGAATCACAAAACCCTCATTAAAGTTTCTTATTTCCTGTGCAAACTGCTTGCTGCAAATGGACGAAAAAACCATCTTGATAGGAGGCACATATCATGAAGCAGCATGCATTCGAGTTCGACACTTCAGTTGCGGCGGAGGGCTTCAGGCAGATACAGGCGGCGAATGAGCAGCCATTCAGCCGGGAGCCGCATGACGCATGGCTTGAGCAATTTTTGGCTAACGCGTGCAAGACCTTTGGGCTTCCGGTCAGAAACACAGGTATGGCCGCGCTTGCTCAGGAGCTCGAGCAACTGGGTTATTTCGGTTTTGCGCACTACCTGACTACGCACGCACGACGGAAAGCAGTTCACATGCCGCCTCCGCGTCAGGGCATTTATCCAATTGTTGATGACACACGAAAATTGCTAAACGATGGCGAAGAGGGCAGATTCCGCGACCGATTATCAAAACCGGCTGTAAAACAAATCCCGCGCTTGGAATGGACTAATTCGGGTGCAATGCGCAAGAAACCAGGCCCGTTGCTTGAGAATCAACGTACCATTCCTTCATTTCCTGCTGTGGCGTAATCCTTATACTTTTTACCGTGCCACCGGCGATAAGCGTGGTGACCAGAGCGCCAAAACTTTCACAATCCGGCATGTCGAGGATCAAGACCGCGTCGAATTCGCCATGCCTCCGCTGCATATGCTCGATTTTTCCGCCTAGCTACTCAACAACAGAAAACAATGCGTCCGAGCGATTCGGTTCCTTGATCAAAACCTTGCGCACCTTGGGGACGTAGTTCACATCCAACCGATAGCGTAACATTTCATCCTCAGCCGTCTTGGTGGCCTGTGCCATCACTCGCCAGGAGCCATGTAACACTCCAATACGTCATTCCGCTCATGGCTATCCAAGGGTTTTTGCAACTTAAATTGATGGTGCGAGGCTTCAGTGCCTGCTGCGGCAATTGATTCATCAACCTCTTTGCATCCCGTTAATGGAACGAAGTGGTAATCTTTCATCAGGGCTTCAATTTCGCTGCCGGTCAACATAGTTAATTTCATCCCTGTAAGCACGGATTGGCTTTCCCTACCTAAAATTATGTACCGGCAACATTAAATATTTATGAAGGTTTGATTACATTCAGCGGCTTAACCTCCTTATACCAGAAGTCTTACGTAATCAATGAGTTCTTCATAAATCTTTAAAGAAACAGCGCTATGTTTATAGATACAATTGAACAGAAAGAAGCAAGTTAATCCTCTTCTAAAAAAGGGAACAAAGCATGGATTTGATCTTATGGCGGCATGCGGAGGCCGAAGAAGGAACGCCGGACCTCAAAAGAAAGCTCACCAAGCGCGGATTGAAACAGTCCAAGACAGTCGCCGAGTGGCTCATTCCCAGACTCCCCGAAAGATACAAAATTTACGTCAGTCCCGCCGACCGGGCAAGACAAACGGCGGAAGCGCTGGGACTGCCTTTTACCCTGTCTGAACACGTCAGTCCCGCAGCCACGGCAGCACACATACTCGCGCAAGTGAACTGGCCCAGCGCAAAAGGCGTGACGATCGTGGTGGGCCATCAACCGGCTTTGGGGCGGGTGGCGGCGCTGCTGCTCTCCGGTAGCGAAGCAAATTGGAGCATCAAGAAGGGAGCGTTGTGGTGGTTCAGCAACCGGCTGCGCGACGATGAAACACAAATTGTGTTGCGCGCGGTTGTTACAGCGGACCTGCTATGAAAATTTGTTTCAAAAGCGGGCATTGAAAGAGTTCATCATACTTACAAGAATCGTTACGACTTGTTCGAAACAAGCATGTAATAAAATTGTCATATTTTTTTAGTAAACTAGGACGAGTGTGGTAAGGTGTTTTTCAAAACTATGACGGTCTAATAAGAACACTGTTTGTCATAACTTCCTGTTTCGTCAGCGATTTTACAGACTCGATCTCTTCTAAGCTATGTTGTCCCCGGCCATTTTAACTGAGCAACCCGCCACCCCGCGCAACCTTATGGGAAAAAATCCCGTGGCTTCGCATTTTCTTAACCGCGAACTGGGTATATTGGAATTCAACCAGCGCGTATTGGCACAGGCGGAAAACCCTGAGGCGCCGCTGCTCGAGCGCCTGAAATTTCTCTGCATATTCAGCAGCATCATGGATGAGTTTTTTGAAATCCGCATGGCCGGACTGAAAGAGCAGATCAAGCTGAATGCGTTGGGTGCCGGACCGGACGGAATGAAAGCGGATGAAGTATTTCACATGGTAAGCCAGCAGGCACACACCATGATCGCGCGGCAATACGACCTGTTCAACAACCATGTCCTGCCCGGGCTCGCCGAGCAAGGCATACAGTTTTTGCGCCGTTCGAATTGGAACCAAGCACAGCAACAATGGATCCGGGATTATTTCTCCCGCGAAATGATGCCTGTTTTGACGCCGATCGGACTCGACCCGGCGCATCCTTTCCCGCGGCTCTTCAACAAGAGCCTCAACTTCGCAGTGGAGCTTGAGGGACGGGACGCTTTCGGCCGCAATTCAGGCACCGCGATTGTTCAGGCACCGAGAGTGTTGCCGCGCGTTATCCGGCTTCCGCGTGAGCTCACGAGTTGCGAATATGGCTTCGTGTTCCTTTCTTCCATCCTGCATGAATACGTGGGCGAACTCTTTTCCGGCATGAATGTGCTCGACTGTTACCAGTTCCGGATCACGCGCAACAGCGATCTGTTCGTGGACGAGGAAGAAATCAAGAACCTGCGAGTAGCGCTGCAAGGAGAGCTCCCACTGCGTCATTTTGGCGACGCAGTGCGCCTCGAAGTCGCCGAAACCTGTTCTCCGCAAATGACCGATTTTTTGTTGCAGCAATTCAGCCTGGGTGAAATCGATTTGTACCGGGTCAACGGGCCCGTCAATTTGGTGCGGCTCATGCAAATACCCGAGCAGGTCGATCGTCCCGATCTCAAGTATCCGGTGTTCGTGCCTGGCCTCGGCAAGAGCCTGGAAAAGCGCCAGGATATTTTCAAAAACATTCGTAAAAACGACATACTGCTTCACCATCCGTACCAATCCTTCAACCCGGTCATCAGCTTCGTGCAACAAGCGGCGGCCGATCCCAAAGTAGTAGCGATCAAGCAAACCATTTATCGCACCGGAATGGATTCGGTTTTGATGGAAGCCCTGATCAACGCCGCGCGTAGCGGCAAGGAAGTCACGGTAGTGCTGGAGCTGAAAGCCCGTTTTGATGAGGAAGCCAATCTGAACTGGGCGACAAAGCTCGAAGAGGTGGGGGCGCATGTGGTGTATGGCGTAGTGGGCCACAAAACCCACGCCAAGATCGCCATGGTGGTGCGGCGTGAGGCGGACAAGCTGCGCCGCTATGTTCATCTCGGCACCGGCAATTACCATACATCCACCGCGAAGCTCTACACCGACTTCGGCCTCTTTACCTGCAACGAGGAGATTTGCGAGGACGTAAATGAAGTATTCAAGCAGCTCACCGGGCTGGGCAAGGCCGGCAAGCTCCATCACCTGTGGCAATCGCCATTCAATCTGCATAAGAAAATAGTCGAGGCCATACGCAACGAAGCGAAGCAGGCGGAAGCCGGACAGCCCGCTGCTATTATCGCCAAAATGAACGCGCTGCTCGAACCGGAAATCATCGAAGCGCTTTACGAAGCATCGAAAGCAGGAGTGAAAATAGATTTGATCATTCGCGCCGTTTGCGCTTTGCGCCCGGGGCTGCCGAACTTATCGGAAAATATCCGGGTAAGATCAATAGTCGGGCGCTTTCTCGAACATAGCCGTATATTTTATTTCCAGAACGGCAGCAGCGAAGACGTCTATCTTTCCAGCGCGGACTGGATGGACCGAAATTTTTTCCGTCGTATCGAACTCTGCTTCCCCGTGCTCGACCCGCGCCTGAAAAAACGCGTTATCAATGAAGGTCTCAAACCCTATCTCGCCGATAATCGCCAGACCTGGGAAATGGATGCGGATGGTCAGTACCATAAAAAAATATTTGATTCCGGTAAAACCCGCTGCGCCCAGGAAGAGCTGCTGGCCTTATTGGCGTCCACCGTCTAGCTGGTTCCTTCCACCCCACCATAATGGCGCACGTTCCGCCGCCCGCCGGGGAAAGCGAATACATTTCGCTTTCGCAAACCCGGATTCATCCCGGCACTGCAAGCTACCTGCGACGGGCCTTGCTGGAAACGCAGCGGAGGCACACGATATGGAAAGCAGCATAGCGGCGGGAATCCATCGAATTCTCTCGACAAGCATGAGGCCGATGCACTGCGGGCGCATGCAACAAGAACGCTTTCCGGCCCTTGAGCAGGAGCCGCCATGGCAGTGAACGAATCAGTTTACGCGTGCTAAACTAACTCTGTGGTGCGGATCACCCACCAGGCGGTGGCGGGTCTGCACAGCCCGGTTAAGCGCTTAACCTCAAAACAATTGGCGGGTTACCGTGCACCAAATACTTGCAGCGGTCGATCTTGGATCCAATAGCTTCCATTTGCAAGTCGCCCGGGTTGAGGGTCAGCAAATTTACGCCCTGGATTCTTTGAGAGAGCCGGTGCGCTTGGGCGCGGGGCTGACCGCCGAGAAGCGCCTCGACGAAGTCTCGCAGGAGCGCGCGCTGGATTGCCTGAGGCGCTTTGGCGAGCGGCTGCGCGGCCTGCCGCGTAGTTCGGTGCGGGTGGTCGGAACCAATTCTTTACGGGTCGCCAAAAATGCATCGGCGTTCTTGGCAAAGGCGCAAACCGCGCTGGGATTTCCGATCGAAGTCGTTGCCGGACTCGAGGAAGCGCGCCTTATTTATCTGGGCGTCGCGCACAAACTGCCTCTGTCGAAACACAAGCGGCTGATCGTGGACATCGGCGGCGGCTCTACCGAGCTCATCATCGGCAGCGGTTTCAAACCCCACCGCCTGGAAAGCCTGTACATGGGTTGTGTAAGCTACAGCCTGCGCTATTTCCCTGACGGCAAAATCAGCAAAAGCAATATGCAACAGGCGGTACTGGCTGCGCGCAACGAGCTGCAGGTCAGCCGCGCCGCATTCGATGCGGACCATTGGCAGGAGGCGGTGGGGTCATCGGGCACCGCGCGCGCCCTGGAAGAAATCATGCAGGCCAGCGGCTTCAGCGAGTCGGGCATCACTGAAGAGGGTCTGGACAAGTTGTGCATCGCGTTGCTCAAAGCCGGGGATTCAAAGCACGTGGAACTGGCCGGTTTGCGCCCCGACCGGGCCCCCGTTCTTCCTGGAGGGCTCGCCATCATGCAGGCGGTATTTTCGGAACTGGGGATACGCCGAATGGCGACAACCGGCGGTGCATTGCGCGAAGGCATTCTCTACGATTTACTCGGGCGCATCGGCCACCACGATATGCGCGACGTCACGGTACAGCAGTTTACGCGCCGGTACCATATTGACATGCGCCAGGCAAAACGCGTCGAGGCGCTGGCCTCGGCTTTATTCAACCAGCTGGCAAAAGTCCAGGATTCCGGCGCAGACGGTGATCTGCAACTGCTGATGTGGGCGGCGAAGCTGCATGAGATCGGAATTTCCATCTCCCACAGCAGTTACCACAAGCACGGCGCATACATCATAAACAATGCGGATATGCCGGGCTTTTCGAAAAATGAGCAGTCGCGCCTGAGCATGCTGCTGCTCGCCCATCGCGGGTCTCTGAAAAAAATCCAGGGGCTGCTGACCCACGGCAGTGATAGCTGCCAAGTGTTGGCGCTGCGTCTGGCAGTTCTGTTCTGTCGCAGCCGCACCGACGTGGCCTTGCCCCAGATTCGCGCCAAGACGACGTCTCGCGGGTTCGATGTCGCGGTCGACGGAGAATGGTTGAGCCACAATCCACTGACGGAAGCCTCTTTGCAAGACGAAGTCAGTGAATGGAAAAAGCTTGATCTGCGGCTCGAGATCAAGACTTTCAGCGCAGTAGAGGATGCTGCCTGAGGGCTTTGTGCCATGCGCCGGAACAGATGCGTGGACCGGTGGGAGCCGTCGGACATCACTCAGCGCCAGAAAGCCTTAACGCTGATGCATTCCTCCCATGCTGGACGCATTTCCTGAAGCTGTTGTCTTACGGTATGCGCGTTCCAACCGCTAATCAGGTTGACCGCCGACTGGCTTTCAGGGCGGCATCGACCCAGTTCATCAAGCAACTTGCGCATCGTGGCAGCATCGTTGAGCAATCCCAAAATATCCTGAAGGCTGCCGAGTGCCTTGAGATAGCGCCGGGCGCGTTTGCGCAGGTACAAGCCGGAGAAAAAATCCGCCGTGTAACGGAGTTTTTTGGCGGCAATGCGTAAACGGTGGCGCTCCCGTTCATTGAGCCTGGCAAGGTGCCGGCCGAGTTTTATCAATCGCCTTTGGCATTTTTCCAGCAGGGCTTGAGCAAACTCCGCAACCGGCAGGGTCGCTATTAATGGCGCCGATCCCGCTTTTTCGTTGAACCATGGCCGGCGGATCAGGAACGCCCCGAGCAGTAGCAACCAGCGCTGGTAACGCGGGGAATCCACGGCCTGACGCCCTGCTGCGCGGCTTGCCTCGCGCAGCTTAAGGCACTCTTCCCGGAGCGCGCGCAAGGCAGGATCTTCCGCGAAAACCTCCATCACCGGCAGCAGTGTCTCATAATAGAAAACGTCCCAGTCGCGCGCGGGACCCAGCTCGCCGCCCAACCATTTTATTTCCTCGACCAGTGGTATGGTGACGGGCTCGGGAAGGATTTTAGAAAATACATTGAAGGCCGAGCGCATGCGACGCAGAGCGACTCGCATCTGGTGCAAATATTCCGGGTCGCCTTGCTCCAGCATTCCGGCTTCGTTTGCCTGCAGGTGCTGCACGCAACCCCCCACGATGGCGATAAACGCATCGCTTGCATTCATGCTGCGAGTGAGCGATGGCGCCGCCGCCTTGGCCGGCGCCGGAGCTTCGCCGTTGTAGAGCCGGTAACCGCGTAACGCCTTGCTGTCATTTTCCAGCTTCAGCGGAATGATTTTCTGCAGCTCCAGCGCCATTTCGAAGAGCCGTGCCGGGCTGCCTGATTTGAGTTCCAGTTCAATCTCGCAGATCGGTGATGCGGCAGCTTTGGCCCTGATTTCACCGCGGTCAAGGCAAAATTCGACTTCCTCGCCGGGCGTGGCTTGCAGCAACCGGGTTGATCGCGTGAATTCGGTCACAAATACAGGCTGTAAAGTCCGGCGCAGCTTGCTCGAGGCGAAAAACCTGGGTAACGCCAAGCCCTGGAGCGCGGCAAAATCAGGCTCTTGTCGCGCGACTGGGCTCTCCCATTCGCTGCGCTGGTAGAGCCCGCCCCGGGCTGTCTCGTCGCTTTTCACGGTTTGCAGCCAGCGCGAGCCGGCACGCCGCAGGCGCAAGCTGGAGCCATGCTTGAAGAGATCGAGGTCAGGCGTGTCGTAATAGACCGTATACAGTTTTTGTCTTACCGGCCGTGCGCGGCATAAGGTCTTGAGCAAAGGATGCCGCTGCAACTTGGCAACGTGTTCCGGAGCAACTCGTAACTTAAGTTCGACTTCAGTGGGCATTTGCCAGCTTCGATTTTTTCTCGCATCTATCTTGGCTATCAGCGATTAGAGGTCCGACCAAGATTACAGGGGTTTTACACACGCAGTATCATTGATTGTAGTATTAAGTTTAACGTTTTTTCCCATGATTTTCATCACCAGTAAATATTTCGTCCACAATGCAGCCGATCCGCGATATTTAAGACAATCTCAAAAAAGATTCAATAAAGCGTCTTGCTTGCCCGGCAGTTTGCCACCGTGCATTCTGTGCAGAAAACCCGTTAACCCGGGTTTGCGGCGCATGCGGGAGGAAGCTTTGCTGTGCGGCGCATATCGCGATGGAACGCTGGCCGACAGACTCCGCCGGCGCGCTCATTTTTTCGACAAGCCCCTTCAAACCCTTGATCAGCAGAAGCTGCTCCGCATCATAGTAGGCGAGGATTTTCGCCAAGTAATAAGGTTCCGTGACGTTGGTAGACTGTATATAATCGGCCTGAGCACGAACACGGAAAATGGTCATCGCCCAGATCAGCGATTTGCATATCCGGCGCAAAGGCGAATTCGTCTGCGGCAGGGTGGACACGGCAGCCTGCCTCAGACGCTGCGTTGATGCGCTCCTGAAGCTTGAGCCGCGGCCGGATGGGGTATTCGCCAGCGGCGATCTCGTCGAGTTGGGTCTTGCGGAGGAATACCAATATTTGCGCGAGCTGTTGGCGCCACTGCCCCTGCCGGTTTATTTAATGCCCGGCAACCACGACGACCGCGGCAATCTGCGCCGGGAATTCCGCGACCACGCCTACCTCGATAACGGCAAAGCGTTCCTGGACTATATGGTGGAAGCGTATCCGGTGCGCCTGATTGCGCTGGATACAGTCATCCCGCATCAGGGTGGAGGGTTGTTGCGGCCCGAACAACTGCGATGGCTGGACGGGCGGCTTGGCGAGCAACCCAGCAAACCGACCGTGCTGTTTCTGCATCACCCCCCGTTTGCCACGGGAATCCCCTGGATGGATGCCCTTGCCCTGGCCAATGCCGAGGAATTAGGGGAGATCGTCGGCAAGTACCGGAACATCGAAGCCGTTCTTTGCGGTCATGTCCACCGCTCGATTTGCCAGCGCTGGCACGGCACAATTGCCATGACCTGCCCCAGCCCGGCGCACCAAATCACCCTCGACTTGCGTCGGGACAGCCCCGAAACTTTTACCTTGGAACCGCCGGGATTTTTGCTTCATTACTGGAACGGCGCAACTCTGGTGAGCCACACTGTTCCTGTGGGCGATTACGCCGGGCCTTATTCCTTCGAGGAGGAATGAGCATAAGGCCGCCCAGCCTGTCAAAAAAACAGACATCCCCCTATCACCGTTCTGCCAAACACAAGGCTTCATGTTTCGCCGCCACCACCAAGGAGAGCGAAACGTGTTGTTCGCTCAAACCCGGCTTCATCCCGATGGCATAAGATGACTGACGGTATCCCTTGCCCAAAACAAAGCGGAAGTGCGTGAAGCCCAACGGCTCCGCTACAAGGTGTTCGTGAAAGAATTGGGCTCACGGCTGGACCGGCTGTGCGCTTCATGCCTTGACCCCCGGTACAGGTTCTAGCCGATAGTGCGGATGAATTGCGGGGTTGACGCGCAAATAATATTTCCATAATATTGGAATTGTGGAATCCGAAAAAGTCGTTGTCGCACTTGAAGCCCTTGCCCAGGCATCGCGACTCGGCATCTTTCGTTTACTCGTTGAAGCCGGGCCCAATGGCCTTTCAGCCGGCCAAATCGCCGCGCATCTTCGCTTGCCTGCGCCGACCCTGTCGTTCCATTTGTCCCAGCTCAAGCACGCGCAACTGGCATCATGCCAACGCGCAAGTCGCTCCCTGATTTATTCGGCAAACTTCGGCACCATGAACGAGCTGGTCGCCTTTCTTACCGAGAATTGTTGTGGCGTCGGTCCGGAGCTTTGCGCTCCTGCGGGCGTTTCCCTCCGCGCCGGCAAGCGCGGGAAAAGAAAATGAGGCTTTCATCTTGGTCGCATCATGAGCAGGAGAACTTACAACGTGCTTTTCCTGTGCACGCATAATTCAGCGCGCAGCATTCTGGCGGAAGCGCACCTCAACCACGTTGGCAAAGGCCGCTTCACCGCCTACAGCGCCGGCAGCCACCCCAGCGGACAGGTAAATCCCATGACCGTGGAAGTCTTGCGCAAGCTCAGCTATGCCGTCGATGGATTGCGCAGCAAAAACTGGGATAAATTCGCTAGCCCGGACGCGCCAAAAATGGATTTTGTCTTTACCGTGTGTGACAGCGCAGCCGGTGAAGTATGTCCGGTCTGGCCGGGCCAGCCGATGACGGC
>DATDGC010000101.1:0-46096 GCA_036522275.1 Burkholderiales bacterium
TCGAGTGGCGCGAACTACGCACTCGGCGGCGCCTCGAACGTTCATACCGATAGCTCTACGACCACCCAGCAGTGGGCGATGGTGGGCGTGCATGTTCAGAAGGTTCAAGCGGGGACGGTCAGCCTCACCACCTTCACGGTAGGCACCGGGGGGAATCGACTTTTGCTGGCGATGCTGTCCTTTGGCCGGGCCGGCGGGAGCGCGCCCACCGGCATTACCGTCACTTGGGGCGGCCAGGCGTTGACCCAGGTGGCCACGGTGTCTTCTCCGAATGGGCTACTCGTCACTCAAATCTGGCAGCTGATCGCGCCGACTTCGGGCAACCTTACTCTCACAGCTTCGTGGACCAACGCCTCCGATGTCACGCTTGGGGCAGTCGAGTTCTCCGGCGTGAACCAAACGACCCCGATCGTCACGGCCGATAATCGGACCGGGTCGGGCGCAAGCGGTACAGTTACGGTGACAGTCCCGAGCACCCCAGGCGATGCGACGGTGGCGATTGACACGGTCCCCCATGTCACCGGCGTCGCCTTCGACGCAGCGGCGAGCACCTCGTCTACCAGCGGCTCGACCCTCTCGTGGACCCATACGGCCTCTGGAACCAACCGAGTCGTCATCGTCGGAGTCTCGTATTTTTCCTCCAGCGCGACCGCCACCGCCACCTATGGCGGGACCCCTATGACGTTGGTCGGGCAACAGTTTACGACGGGTAACAGCCGAATGGCGATGTTTAGTCTGGTTAACCCTCCGACTGGCGCTCAGACTGTCACAGTCACCTTCTCGGTGGCCGTCGCCGGCAACATAGGCGGTTCCGTGTCAATGACGGGAGCGAACCAGGCGACGCCGACAGGGACCTTTGTTTCAGCCGCCTGCTCGAGCGGAGGGAGTTGTACGACGACGCCCTCGCTTACTGTGACTAGTGCAGTAGGCGAGATGGTGATTGACACACTCCAATACGATAGTAATCCCAGCAGCATCACGCCGGGAGCCGGGCAGACCCAGCAATGGAATCTGAACCCGGACAATTTCGGCACGGGAAGCACGGAGCTTGGCGCTGCCAGTGTAGTATCCTCCTGGACCGCGAACTCAGGCGACAACTGGGCCTACGGGGCCGTATCGGTGAAAGCCGCCACGGTGATCGGCGCACCACCAACGATGAATCAGATATTGCTGTGGTCAGATACCACGCCAAACAATGATGCGAATGGCGCGAACTACGCACTAAGTGGCGCCTCGAACGTCCATACCGATAGCTCTACGACTACCAGTCAGTGGGCGATGGTGGGCGTGCATGTTCAGCAGATCCCTGCGTCGGGCGACTTCAATGGCTTTGCATCTTCGACCACCGGGGTCACCGGTATCATCCCGACCAAGGTCGCCGGCGCCACGATAAGTCTCGACATAATTGCGTTGAATACGCCAGGGAGAACGACGGTCAACACGGCTTTCACTGGCACGGTGCGGGTGGAGGTGCTAAATGCGAGCAATAACACCGCCGCGCTGGACGGCAACGGCTGCCGGTCCACATGGACAGTGATACAGACGCTCTCGCCCGATCCGGCGTTTGTCGCAGGCGACCTGGGGCGCAAGACCATCAGCTACACGGTGCCCAATTCCTATCCCGATGTGCGCCTGCGCATCACTTACCCGGCGGGCGCGCCCACTAAAACCGGTTGTTCAAACGACGATTTCGCGATCCGCCCCAACACTTTCTCCAGTTTCAGCGTGACCGACACCGATTGGCAGACGGCGGGAACCACGCGCAACCTTAACCTCCTCGACTTCACGGCGACCACGCCCATCCACAAGGCAGGGCGGCCATTCACCGTGCGCGCAACCGCGGTCAACACGGCGTCGGCGACCACGACCAACTATGGTACGCCAACGGCACCAACGATAACGCCAACGCTGACACAGTGTGGAGGCGCTGCGTGCCCCGGGTCTTTCGGCACGTTCACGCTGGGGGCGAATACTGTGTCGTCGGGGGCGGTGACGTGGAACGCCGCCACTTATAACAACGTTGGCTCGTTCACCCTGCAGCTTCAGGACCAGAGTTTCGCCAGCGTGGATGCAGGAGACACCCCTGGCGACTGCACCGCGACTGGCCGGTACGTGTGCAGCGCGACACTTGACGTCGGCCGCTTTGTGCCGGACCACTTTGCCGTCGCGTTAAACACGCCGGTATTCGGCACCTCCTGTGGCTCCTTCACCTATATCGGCCAGGCTTTTAACTACACGACCGCACCGGTGATCACGGTCACGGCCCAAGATTCAGCGAACAATACGACTGACCGCTACAGAACTAGCGGTAGCTGTAGCGGCTGCTTCCGCATCACCAATGCGAGTCTCACCGGCTGGGCCTACAACGCTGCGGTTGGCACGCTCAATACCAGCGGCATCACCGGCGCCGATCCGGTGATTGCCCAGACGGGTACTAATGGCGTAAGCACGCTCACTTTCGGCTCGGGCACCGGATTGCTCTTCACGCGCAGCACGCCGGTCGCGCCGTTCAACGCCGATGTGAGCCTCGCGATCAACGTGATTGACGCCGACGGCGTGGCCTACGCGTCGAACCCGGCGCAGTTCGGCGCGGCGACCGCCGGCAACGGCATCGCTTTCAACAGCGGCAATTCGATGCGCTTCGGCCAGCTCGTGCTCGGCAACGCGCTGGGATCGGAGTTGCTGAATCTGCCGATACCCATCTACACCCAATACTGGAATGGCACCAACTTTGTGACCAACACACTGGATTCGTGCACCACGATTACCGCAAGCAATATCGTCTTGAGCAATTATCAGGGAAATCTCACTAGCGGCAATCTCCCCTCCGGTAACATCATTATCAGCGGGCCGTTCAATGCCGGCATAGGCAATTTGAAACTGACCAAACCTTCGTCTGCCGTCAATGGCACCGTGGATTTGTGTGTGGACTTGGGAGGAGATCCCACCTGCGTAGCGACCTCCGCGGGCATGTCTTATTTGCAAGGCGTATGGTCGGGCAGCACCTATACTATTGACCCCAGGGCACGCGCGGCTTTCGGGTTTAGCAAAGGAAGCTATAGTGGAAGTGGACGCGATCCTTTTGTTTACCAGCGGGAGAATTACTAATCGGCTTCATGCTTTTTGCGCCAGTATGGCGAAGCCAGGAATTTTTATTTCTTTCTTTATTTCTTTATGATCTCCAGGCTCGTGCCAGCAGCCCGGGTATTCAAGAGGTGAAACCAAATTCTTAGTGATTCATCTCAGCAATTCGATCATCGATTGGCAAGGGTCTTCCCCTAAGCCATACCCCGCTTGTCTGCGCTGCCGTAAAATCAAATAAACATTTGACATTCGAACTGGAGGGCAACGATTTTCTGCCGTTCGGGACACTCAATATGTCACGCTCACTACGCTTACTCTGCTGCTGAAACAAGCTTATCCGATTATGGACATCATAGGACATTCTGCTATTGCAACCGGGCGCAAGACAGACCCGTGGCCGGTTTTCGATTGGGATCGGTATTTTGCCTTCCTCGGCATCTGATTCTGATTGCTGTCTCAACCTGTAGTATCTACTCCAGTAACCTACCACAAAAAGTAGTTGCGCTCTCGAAATCAACCTACTAGAATTAGCTGCTGAAGACCACGATAACTACTATATATAGTAGTTAATGATGCAATCTGACGGTTGCCTTAAGTGGCTAAATATAAAAAAATTAGGAGACTTCGACATGCAGCAGCTTGTTGCCACTGAAGGCGCTTCCACTTCTGCTGCCGGTATTAGTTTCTCCGACATCGCCCCCATTCCCGACCAGGACCCCCGTTATGCACAGTACAAAGTAATCCGCTTCAATGGAGCGTGGTGGCGTTCGAGCCGGCCAGGATTTCTCTGGCCATGACTAGAGTCTATATCACAGGAGTTTATTGATTTAATTTCAACTGAACTTTAATTCCGGGCCATGGGGGAATGAGGTTTTTTAGTAAACAGAAACAACAACCGGGCTGGATGGCCTTGGGCTTCAACGCTCAAGGTGTGAGTATTGCCCATATCCGGCGTCAAGCCGAGGGCCACCCCGAGGTGTTGCGCTGCGAATTTCACCGCTGGCAAGCAGCCGGCAGCGAAGCGCTGGCAGAACTCTCCAAGGAGGTTCGCTTCGACCAGTACCAGTGCACCACGCTGCTCAATCTCGGCGAATATCAATTGCTGCAGGTGGAAGCGCCGAATGTTTTGCAGGATGAACTCAAGGCCGCGATCCGCTGGCGCATAAAGGACTTCCTGAATTACAGTGTTGACGACGCGATGGTGGACGCGCTCGATATCCCGCAGGCTAAAAACGCTCCTGGGCGCACCCGCTCAATGTACGCAGTTGTGGCACCCAAAGCGGTGGTCCAGCAACGCGTGTCGCTGTTTGAAGATGCGAATATCCCTTTATCGGTAATTGATATTCCGGAACTGGCCCAGCGGAATATCGCAGCGCTGTTCGAGCGCGAAGGGAAAGGACTGGCGCTGCTGTCGTTTGACAGCGATGGCGGGCTTCTGACCTTGACCTGTTCCGGAGAGCTCTACCTGTCGCGGCGTATCGACGCTTCGCTTCAACAGCTGAACAATGCCGATGAGACTCTGCGCAAGCAACACTACGACCGTGTGGTCCTTGAATTACAGCGTTCGTTCGATTATTTCGACCGCAATTACAGTTTTATCACCCTGGACAAATTGATGCTGGCGCCGTTGCCGGAATCCATCGGGCTCGAGGCCTATCTTGCGGCCAATCTTTACCTGCCGGTGGAAACTCCTTACGTGCCAATGGAAACGCTCAACCTGGGTCAGGTACTGGATTTTAGTGCCACTCCTGCACTCAACGACGGCGAAGCCCAGGCCCAGTATTTTCAAGTACTGGGAGCGGCGCTGCGCCATGAGGAAAAATCGCCGTGAGCCAGCAGATAAACCTGTTCAGTGAGGTTTTACTAAAAAAGCGGAAAGTACGCTATTCCGCAGTGACCATACTGCAAGCGCTTGGGCTTATTGTTGTGGGCGCGGTGCTTATATACGGCTACCTGGTCTACCAAACCGGTGTGTTGGCTGCACAGGCGGCGGAAGCCGAGAAAAAACTTGCCAGCGAACGGGAGAACCTTGCCAAATTGATTAGCGAATATGCCCCGCAACAGAAAAGCGTACAGCTCGAAACGGAAATAAAAAAAGCCGAGGCCCAGTTAAAAGCACGCCAGGAGATGGTGGATAAGCTCAAGCAAGGCGGCCCCATCGGCAGCACTGAGGGCTTTTCGGAATACATGCGCGCATTTGCCAGACAGTCGGTCAACGGTTTATGGCTGACGGGTTTCAACATCGCCGGCGCAGGAAACGAAATGGCAATTATTGGACGGGCAGTGCGTCCTGAATTGGTGCCGGTGTATGTCCAGCGCTTAAGCCGCGAGCCGGTAATGAAGGGGCGTCAGTTTGCATTTTTGAAGATAAGCTTGCCGCAGCAAACCACGAGTGTGGCAAAACCTGCGGGGAATCTGCGCTATTTGGATTTCAGTCTGCAATCATCAGCGGAACAAGGTAAACGCGAATGAAGCTCGATTGGGAAACGCTGGTCAACAAGATTAACGACATGAGCTTGCGCACGCGCGGGCTGATTTTCGCCATGGCGGTGACGATTCTGATTGTCCTCATCAGTACAATGTTCCTCGAACCGCAGCTGGCAAAACAAAAGGCGCTTTCCCAGAAGACGGTCCAGCAGCAGAGCGAGATAAAAAGCATACAGGCGCAACTCCAGGCGACGGCGGAAGCACGCAAAATCGATCCGGATGCGGCCAATCGCGCCCAGCTGGAGTCGCTAAGGTTGCAGCTGGTGCAGATTAAAGCTTTACTGCAGGTCAAACAGCAGCAATTGATTCCGCCTGACAAAATCGCCGGATTGCTGGAAGAGATGCTAAGCCGCAACCAGCAGCTGCAACTCATATCGCTGCAATCCTTGCCGGCCAGTACCGTAAAGGGAGAGGAGGAGCAGGGAACGGACGTCGAAAAGGAGTTTTTTAAACACGGCGTCGAGATAAATATCCGGGGAAGCTATTTTGACTTGCTCGACTACGTGGCGCAGCTGGAAAAACTGCCAACGCAGATGTTCTGGGGCAAGGCCAGCTTTACTGTAGAAGAATACCCCATATCGCGGTTGACCTTTACGCTCTATACGTTGAGTCTGGATAAGACATGGCTGGTGATATGAAAAAGATTAAGGCAACAACACCCTGATGATGCATACGCGACGGAGCAGAATTTTATTGTTTTATATTTGCAGTTTCATTTTTGCACTGTTTGAGTACCCTGCGCGTGCCGAAAACCTGCCTGACCCGACTCGCCCGCCTTCAGAGCTTGGGGCAGCGGCGGCAAGCGGTGCAAGTGCAGCCGTTCCCAGCGGCGGTCCCTTGTTGCAGTCGGTGCTGATTTCACCGCGGCATAAAACCGCTATTATCAGCGGCAAAATGGTCGCGCTGGGCGGCATGTATGGTTCGGCCAAGGTGGTGAAAATCAGCGAAGGCGAAGTGGTGCTCAACGAGGGGGGCAACCTGCAAACATTGAAGCTGTTTCCAGGGGTGGAAAAAAAGACGTCGCAGATTGATGAGGCAACTGACCCCACCGCAAAAAAAATGCCGCATAGCAAGCCAAGCGCTGTGAGAAAAGAAGAGCAATGAAAAGAATTTATTTAATCGCGCTGATGCTCGGCCTTTTCGGCTGTGCCAGCCAGCAGGCAAAATTCAACACAACCTCCAAGGAGATCAATGCTGAACTAACCAAGGCTGCCGAAGGAAGGGCGGCGCTGTCGCAGCCGGAGGCCGTGAGCCAGGCTTTGCTGCCGCCGATTACGGTGGAATTGGCCAAAGCGGAAGGCAAACCGCAGGAGAAGAAGTTTGACCTGGCGGTAAACAACGCTCCGGCCAATCAGGTCTTGCTGGCGATTGTTTCAGGCACCCGTTACAGCATGCTGGTGCACCCTGATATCAAGGAGCCGATTTCTGTCAATCTCAAGGAGGTTAGCTTGTTCGAGGCGCTGGACGCCATCCGCGAGCTTTACGGTTACGATTACAAAGTGGATGGCACGCGCATTTACATCCAGCCGTTGACCTTGCAGACCCGCGTGTTTCAACTCAGTTACATCAACGACCTACGCAAAGGCACTTCCGATATGAGCGTAACCGCTTCGGGCGCAATTAATCCTACGGGCGGGGCAGCCCCCGCTGCCGGGGGTGCCGCAGTTGAGAGCAGTAAACTCAACACCACTAGCACCAGCGATTTCTGGGCAGAGCTGGCCAAATCGCTCGCGGCTATCGTGGGTACCGCTGAAGGCCGCAGCGTGGTGGTCAGCCCGCAGTCCGGCGTCATCGTGGTGCGCGCCATGCCTGCGGAGTTGCGTAATGTGGCCGCCTACCTTAAAGCGACACAGCTGAGTGTGGAAAGACAAGTCATCCTCGAGGCGAAAATTCTTGAGGTCCAGCTTAACGAGGGGTTCCAGTCGGGTGTCAATTGGTCCGCATTTAGGAGTACCCCCGGCAGCCAGGGCTCGATCTCGCAGCTGACTCCGAATACGGTATTAAATACCATACCAGGGCCCTTGACAGGCGGAACAGTCACCAGCCCAACCGGTGGATTGAGCGGTGGATCGCTGGCCAATGTCACGGTAGGCGGCACGCCCATCAGTACCCTATCTGCTGGAACCAGTATTGTGGCAGGAGCGGCGGCGGGGACACTGTTTGGGCTTGCGTTTCAGACCGCCAACTTTGCCACTCTGATAACCTTTCTGGAAACCCAGGGCAATGTGCACGTGCTGTCCAGCCCGCGCATTGCCACTTTGAACAACCAGAAAGCGGTGTTGAAAGTCGGGGCTGACCAGTTGTTTGTGACCAACGTAGCCTCGGCCACCACCACAAGCCAAGGCGTCGTCCAAACTTCAACTACTCCGACCATCACCTTTCAGTCGTTTTTCTCCGGCGTCGCATTGGACGTGACTCCGCGGATAGACGAAGACAATAATATCATTTTGCATGTTCACCCCTCTGTCAGCGATGTCCAGCAAATACAGACAACCATCTCCTTGAGCGCGAGCCAAGGCGGCTCCGTAACCATTCCGGTGCCGAGAAGCTCTATCCAGGAAACCGACAGCGTGATTCGCGCGCAGGACGGCCAGATTGTCGCCATCGGCGGGCTGATGACACAATCCCAGGTATCGGACCGCTCGCAAATTCCCGGGCTGGGAAGTATTCCGGTTGCCGGGGAACTATTCGGCTCGGGTGATAAGATCTCGCAAAAAAGAGAGCTGGTGATTTTGCTCAAAGCAACTGTGGTCCACAGCGACAAAGACTGGCAGGAAGACATCCAGCAAGCGCGCGAACGGATGCAAAACCTGAAAAGTGGCGGTTCATCATCTAGCGCGAAACCGGAGGCTGGCGCGCAAAAATAGCGGTTTTTTCGATCAGGGTTTAGGATTTTGAGTTAATCGATGACATTAGTACTCGGAGGTAACTGAAAATATGTACCGTGCCTATTTTGGTTTGCGCGAACCCCCTTTCGGCATCACTCCCGACACGAGCTTCATATTCGCCTGCACCGCCCACCAGGAAGCGCTGAATACTCTGCTGGTTGCGGTCAAAACCGGCGAAGGCTTCATAAAGATCACCGGCGAAGTCGGTACCGGCAAGACACTGCTGTGCCGCCGCTTTCTCTCCACTCTCGGCAATGCCTGCGTTTCCGCGTACATTCCCAATCCGTATCTTGAGCCGCGTTCCTTGTTGCTGGCCCTGGCGGACGAACTTGGGATCCCTCTCAAGAAAGATGCGGACCAGCATCAATTACTCAAGTCGCTTACCCTGGCTTTGCTCGGCTTTGCGCGACAGGGGAAACAGGTGGTGATTTGCCTGGACGAAGCGCAGATGATGCCTCTGGAAAGCCTGGAGGCGCTGCGGCTTTTGACCAACCTGGAAACGGAAAAAAGAAAGCTGCTGCAAGTGGTGCTGTTCGGCCAGCCTGAACTCGATAAAAGGCTCGCGCAACCTTCAGTGCGCCAACTGCGCCAGCGTATCACTTTTCAGTATCATCTCGGCGCGCTAGCCAGGAACGAGCTGGACCACTATCTGATACACCGCTTGAGCGTCGCGGGCTATCGCGGAAGCCGCATATTCACCACGTCTGCGGTTAGGCTATTGTACCGGCTGAGCGGCGGCATACCCAGGCTGGTCAATATTCTTTCGCACAAGACATTGCTGCTGGTCTACGGCGAGGGCAAGGACCAGGTGCTGCCACGCCATGTCCATACTGCCGCGGCCGACACGCCTTCCGCGAAATCCGGCCTGCATGCCGGCTGGTGGCTTGCGTTCGCCACGCTGCTGATTTCGGGGGGCGGCGTCATCTGGAAGTTCCTGCAATGAGCCTGATCAACAAGATGCTGATGGACCTCGAGAAGAGGCGCGCGCCACGTCCCGATGGTGTGCTCAGTCAGGCGCGAGCCTTGCCAACGCAACTCGCTCGTGATCCTCGCTGGCGATTTGCCCTGATTGCCCTGATTACCCTGGCCCTGGCGGCTGCAGTTTTTACCTGGATCACGAAGCGCGGGATTACATTTCCCCTGCCGTCTTTCGTGAGCACGCCGGTTCAGGCGCCGACACCACCTACCCCAACAACAAAAGAGGTAACACCGCCGCCCCTGCCGGCTAATGCCAACGCACCGGTACAAGCGGCAACAGCGCCAGCCGCTCCCGCTCCAACAGTAGAAAAAGCGCTGAAGGATAATCCGGTAGTCTCGGAGTCTTTGCTGGGACCTGCTTCACGCCTGAGTCTGGAACTCAGCACCGCACCGCAGGAACCCGAGCGGTCAGACAGCAAGCCTGCCGCTAAGGCCAAGAGCGTTGCTCAACCAACGGTCATCGCCAAAGCCAAGCCTGCCGCTGAACCGCCCTCTCCGCCCGGTATCAGCAAGCAGGTCAGGCAGGAAACCCCGCAGCAGCAGGCGGAAGAGGAATACCGCAAAGCCGTCGTCTTGTTGCAGCAAGGGCAACAAGTAGAGGCGCAGGAAGGTTTTAGACGAGCCTTGCAATTCGACCAGAATTTTACAGCCTCGCGCCTGGCGCTTGCCGGTTTGCTGCTGCAAGGCAGGCAAATGGCGGAAGCGGAACGGGTGCTGCGCAAAGGCCTGGAGCTGGATTCCAAGCAGCCGGGGTTTGCCATGATGCTGGCTCGCGTTCAGCTGGATAAAGGTGATACACAGGCTGCGCTTGAGACTCTGCGGAGAACACTTCCGTATATGACGGGCAATGCTGACTACCATGCTCTCATGGCGGCACTGCTGCTGCGGGACGCACGGTATACTGATTCAGTCGAGCATTATCGGACTGCGCTGAGCCTTAAGCCTGCCGGTGTGTGGTACATGGGGCTCGGGGTTTCATTGCAGGCCTTGCAGCGCTTCCCCGAAGCGCACAACGCGTTCCAGAAAGCAATGGAGACCGGCGAGCTTAATCCCGAATTGCGGGCGTTTGTCGAACAGCGGTTAAAACAGATATCCCTCACTAAGAAGCAAGCAACCTCTGATTAAGTCCCTTGCGGAGTGCGTTTCCGGCACAATGCGGAGGACTTAATCAGAGTTTCCTTCAAGGCGGCAGCGTACGAGCCACCACCCAAGCGTTGATTTCAATCGCTCCCTGTTTGCGCACTACCTTTGCAAGTTCGTTGAGAGTGGCGCCGGTGGTCATCACGTCATCGAGCAGCGCGACTTTTTTCCCGCGCAATTCCGCGTTACAACTGAAAGCGCCGCGGATGTTTTTGGAGCGTTCCTTCCAAGGCAGGCCGGCCTGCGGGGGGTTGTCGAGAATCCTGCCGCAGGCGTTTGCCAGCAAACTCACTCCCGACTTCTTCGAGATGATCCTGGCGATTTCGAGCGCTTGATTAAAACCGCGTTCGCGCAGCCTTGCAGTGGAAAGCGGCACTGGAATCAGATAATCAAGATGGGCGTTTGCTTTGGGTAACAACTCCGCAGCAAGAATAGGAGCAAGCGCCAGATTCCCCTGATACTTGAGCGCTTGTATCAAGGCATCAACCGGAAAACTGTAGCTGAAGGCGGCGCGGGTTGAATCGAAAGCGGGGGGATCACTCAAACAGGCGCCGCACAGTTCTCCATCAGGTATCGGCAGCGCGCACACCTTGCAACAAGGCTTGCGCAGATAAGGCAGGTGCTCGTGGCATGCTGCACATAAGCTTTGCGCACGGACTCTAGCCCCGCATAACACGCATTCCTGTTGCAACAGGCTTTGCACAAATTTGATGCAGTTGTTTAAAATATCCAGTGCTGAAATTGACAATTAAAGAGAAATCCTTGATGATGCGTGGAATTTTACACATCACCTGATTCTTTTCAACTTGACGTAATCCATACATGACTCAGACCGCTCTCGACCGGAATCCGCATCACGACGAACCGTCCGAGCGCAGCGTGGCAGAAGTTGAAGCCTTGTTCGCGCTGCCTTTCAATGATCTGATTTATCGTGCTCAGCAAGCACACCGTCAACACTTTGATGCCAATGCGGTGCAGCTCTCGACTTTGCTTTCGATCAAAACCGGCGGCTGCCCCGAGGATTGTGCCTACTGCCCGCAGGCGGCGCGTTATCACACCGGCATTGAAAACCAGGAGATGCTGCCGCTGGATACCGTGATCGCTGCGGCGCGCGCGGCTAAGGAAGAAGGCGCGACACGGTTTTGCATGGGCGCTGCCTGGCGCGGCCCAAAGCAAAAAGACCTGGATCAGGTGATCGAAATGGTCAGGGCGGTGCGAGCGCTGGGACTTGAAACCTGCGCGACATTGGGGCTGCTCAAGGATGGCCAAGCCGAACAATTGCGCGATGCCGGGCTGGATTACTATAACCACAATCTCGATACCTCTGCCGATTTTTACGGCGAAATCATCACTACTCGCGACTATCAGGACCGTCTGGATACGCTGCAACAAGTGCGCAAGGCAGGCATCAAGGTGTGCTGTGGCGGCATTATCGGCATGGGGGAGACGCACTGCCAGCGCGCAGCGATGATTGCGCAGCTGGCCAACCTCGATCCCTATCCCGAAAGCGTGCCGATTAACAACCTGGTGCAGATCGAAGGCACGCCGCTCTACGGCACTGAAAAACTGGATCCCTTGGAATTCGTGCGCACTATTGCCGTGGCGCGCATCACCATGCCCAAGGCCATGGTGCGGCTTTCGGCGGGACGCGAAGCCATGACCGAAGAACTTCAGGCCTTATGTTTTCTTGCGGGAGCGAATTCGATTTTCTACGGCGAGAAACTGCTGACCACCGGCAACCCGCAAACACAACAGGATAAAGCGCTGCTGGATAGGCTAGGCATGCGCCCGATGTAACATTTCTTCGATAAGTTGAGGACAAGGGTGGGATAGGTTCTATAGATGTTCTTTACCCATCTGCGAGATCAACTTCAGCACCTCGAAACCGAGGGCCTATTGCGCTACAGGAGGACAGTAAAAGGTTCTCATGACGCACATCTAAAAGTTGACGGGCGGGACTTCGTTTCATTCTGCAGCAACGATTACCTCGGTCTGGCCTCACATCCCCTGCTGGTCGCGGCTGCACGCGAAGGCGCTGAATTGTACGGGGTGGGCGCCGGCGCCTCGCACCTGGTGAGCGGCCATAACATGGCGCATCACCTGGTTGAAGAAAAACTTGCAGAGTTTGTCGAATTGCCGCAGGCCTTGCTGTTTTCCACAGGTTATATGGCGAACCTCGGGGTGGTGGCGGCACTCGTCGGCCGTGATGATTCGCTGTTTTCCGACAAGCTTAATCACGCATCACTCAATGACGCCGCGTTGCTCTCAAGAGCGAAGCTGCGGCGTTATCCACATCTTGATATGCGGGCACTGGGAAAGCTGCTCGCCGCGTCCGGCGGGAAACGCAAGTTGGTTTTGAGCGATGCGGTGTTCAGCATGGACGGCGATATTGCACCGGTGCCGGAAATTCTTGCCTTGTGCGAGCGCCATGATGCGTGGCTTTTGCTTGACGATGCGCACGGCTTCGGCGTGCTGGGCAGGGAAGGCAGGGGAGCGCTGTCGCATTTCAACGTGAATTCTCCGCGCATCATTTACATGGGGACGCTGGGCAAGGCGGCAGGCGTGTTTGGCGCATTCGTTGCGGGTGAAAAGGAAGTCATACAAACGCTGATCCAGCGCGCGCGCAGCTATATTTACACTACTGCGACACCGCCGCTCCTCGCGCACACTTTGCTGAAGAGCCTGTATTTGATCCGCGCTGAAAGCGCGCGCAGGGCGCACCTTGCGGATTTGATAGCGCTCCTCCAAAACCGCCCGCGACTTGAACATTGGCGTCTATTGCCCTCGCAGACCCCGATTCAACCCTTGCTTATCGGCGAGTCTCGCGCAGCGGTAAAAGTGAGCGCAGCGCTGGCTGAAGCGGGAATCCTGGTTCCGGCGATTAGACCACCCAGCGTGCCCCAAGGCACAGCACGGCTTAGGATTTCGCTTTCAGCTGCCCATTCCACCGATGATGTCGAGCGACTGGTGAGCACTTTGCATAAATTGGAAAAACAAATTGAACCGCAGAGACGCTGAGGAAGCTTGATTCTTAGTAAATATTATTTCTTTGGTTCTCCCGTCCTCAGCGTCCTCTGCGGTGAAAAGGTTTTGAATTGACTTTGCACGTTGAAACCATAGGCAAGGGGCCGGATCTCGTGCTGCTTCACGGCTGGGGACTGCACAGCGGTGTGTGGGACGGAGTGCGCGGTGATTTGGCGAAATGTTTCCGCGTGCATCTCGTGGATTTGCCCGGGTATGGCCAAAGCACTGCCTGCACGCCGTACACGCCCGCGGAACTTGCCTGCACCGTGGCAAAAGCAGTGCCGCAAGCGGTTTGCGTTTGCGGCTGGTCGCTGGGCGCGCAAGTCGCTCTACGCTGGGCACTCGATTTTCCCGAGCAGGTGAAGCGCCTGGTGCTGGTTGCCGCGACACCGCGCTTTGTGCGCGCCGCCGGCTGGCCGAGTGGAATTGAGGCACGAGTGTTGCAGGAATTTGCCGCGGATTTGCAGCGCAATGTGCGAAGCACACTGAAACGCTTTGTGTCATTGCAAACCCGTGGGGCGAAAGATGCGCGCAGACAAAGCGCTTGGCTGTGCAAGCGCTTGTTCGCAGCAGCCAGCCTGGAGGTGCTGCAAGCGGGTTTGCAAATACTGCTGGACACCGACTTGCGGCAGGAAATGTGCGAAGTAAAACAACCGGCCCTGCTGCTGCACGGTAAGCGTGACGAATTGGTGCCCGTGACGTCCGCGCGCTGGTTAAAGCGGCATCTTTCCCGGGCAAAGTTAGAAGTGTTTGAAGAGTGCGCTCATGCGCCATTCTTGGCGCAAGATGGGAAATTTGTGAAGCTGATTTCGGAATTTCTCGATGAGTGATGTGGACCCGTTCTCGATAGACAAGCGTCTGGCACGGCTTGCTTTCGAGCGCGCGGCAGCGACCTACGATGAAGCCGCGGTATTGCAGCGCGAAGTGGGTGCGCGCATGCTCGCGCGCCTCGACTATATCAAATATCTTCCGCAGTCGATACTCGATGCCGGCAGCGGCACCGGCCAGGGCAGCCGTGAACTGCTGCGGCGTTATCCCAAGTCAAGCGTGCTGGCGCTCGACATCGCCTGCGCCATGCTGCAACGCTCGCAAAAGCACATGCTGCGGCGCTGGCTGCCGTTTTTGCCGCGACCCGTCACTCACGTATGCGGGGACATCGAGCGTGTGCCGGTTAAAAGTTCGAGCATAGGCATGGTGTGGTGCAATCTGGCGCTGCAATGGGCCAATCAGCCGCAACGGGCGTTTGCCGAAATGCACCGCGTATTGCAGCCCGGCGGTCTGTTCATGTTCAGTACTTTTGGACCGGATACGCTGAAAGAATTGCGCCAGTCGTATGCGGGAACCGATAGTTACAGCCATGTGCATCGTTTTATAGACATGCATGATCTCGGCGATATGCTGGTGGTAACCGGTTTTGCCACGCCGGTGATGGATATGGAGCAGATCACGGTGACTTATTCCGACGTCACTTCGCTGATGCGCGACCTGAAGAGCATTGGCGCACACAACGTGACCTGCGGCAGGCGGCAAGGACTTACCGCCAAGTCGCAGCTCCAGGCGGTCACCCGCAATTATGAGCGATTCCGCCACGAGGGACGGCTGCCTGCAACATTTGAAGTGGTATACGGACATGCGTGGAAGCCTGAAGCCATGCGCATGGACGATGGAAGAAAAGTCATCAAGCTGGAAGTGAAGCGTTCATGAGCCAGAGCTTTTTTGTCACAGGCACCGATACCGGGGTCGGCAAAACAATGGTTGCCTGCGCGTTGCTTTACGCGTTTGCCAGGCAAGGACAAAGCGTGGTGGGAATGAAACCGGTAACCGCGGGCTGCGAAAAGACTCTAGAGGGTTTGCGCAACGGTGATGTTGAACTATTGATTGCCGCGAGCACGGTCAAGGCACCCCGGCACATGATGAATCCGTACGCGCTCAAACCACCCATTGCGCCGCACATCGGTGCGCAACAGGCTGGAATTGAAATCAAGCCGGCAGTGATCAAAATGGCCTTTGAGCAGTTAAAAAAAATGGCCGAAGTGGTCGTGGTCGAAGGAGTGGGCGGTTTCAAAGTGCCGCTTAACAGACAACAGGACAGCGCCGATCTGGCTGGATTACTTGGTCTGCCGGTGATTCTGGTGGTGGGCATGCGCCTGGGCTGTCTCAACCACGCTTTGCTGACTTCGGGTGCAATCGAGGATCACGGGCTCAAACTGGCCGGCTGGGTGGCAAACTGCATTGATCCGCACATGGCCGCGCTGCAAGAGAATTTGCGCGCGCTTGAGGAAAGGCTTGGCCAGCCTGCCTTAGGCGTGCTCGCATTTCAGCCTGATCCCCAGCCAAAAAGAATAGCGCGCGAGCTTGACATTCAATCATTGATGTGACTGCAAAAGAGCTGCGCAAACGCGCTGGTTATTGCCTTGCTGAAAGGCATGTGCTAATTTACGCCCTTGGCCAAAACAGAGCGAAGCGGGTCGGGAGTTGCAAGCATGCAGTGCGCCGATGCTGAAAATGCGGATGCCTATACGCTCACTGCGAAACGCAACAACTCGCTCAGCACATCGGGCCGGTATCTGGTTTTTGGATTTATTTTTATCGTTTCTTTCGGTATTTCCTTGGCGTTTGCGGCTTTCGGAGCGTGGCCGGTTTTGCCTTTCGCCGGCCTGGAAATGCTGGTTTTGTTTCTGGCTTTCCGCTATATCGATCGCCGGTCGGACGATTACGAACGGCTTACCTTGAGTGCCGACAAGCTGTTGCTCGAGCGTGTGGAGCGCGGAAAGTTCAGGCAGTTTGAGTTCAACCGATACTGGGCGCAGGTGGTGTGTGACGCGGTTGGCAGCCGTCTGGCGCTGCGCTCGCACGGGCGAGAGGTGGAATTCGGGTATTACCTGACGCAAGAGGAGCGCCTCGCGCTTGCGCGGCAGCTTAGGGGAAAAATCCGCCAGCCGTAACCTGCTTTGCAAAATGCCACTCCTGTGGCCAGGGCCGCAAAAGAATTCGTTGGAATAGTTGCAATCCTTGGGGTGATTATGATTAACAAGTTAATAATACGTGGTATGGCGTTGTTTCTCCCGGCCCTCTATGCCGGGCTGGCGCAAAGCGCCTACGAATTAAATCTGCAACTACCTGAGACACCCATTGCTCGACAAATTTACGACTTGCACACTTTGATTCTCCTGGTGTGCCTGTTCATATTCTGCGCGGTGTTTGGCGTGATGTTTTACTCCATATTCAAGCACCGCAAATCCGTCGGCCATCAGGCCAGGCAGTTCCATGAAAACACCACCGTTGAAATTATCTGGGCCATCATTCCTTTCTTTATCCTCGTCGGCATGGCGTATCCCGCCACGAAAACCATACTGGCGATGAAGAACACCACCAACCCGGACATGACCATAAAAGTCACCGGCTATCAATGGAAATGGGGTTATGATTATCTGCAGGACGGCGTCAGTTTTTACAGCACTATTGCCACGACTCAGGATCAGATTTACGGCAGGGCGCCCAAGGGCGAGCATTATCTGCTGGAAGTGGACAAGCCGCTGGTAGTGCCGGTGGGCAAGAGAGTGCGCGTTCTGATCACCGCCGACGATGTGATTCATTCCTGGTGGGTGCCGGCCTTCGGCGTGAAGCAGGACGCCATTCCCGGTTTTATCCGCGATAGCTGGTTCAAAGTGGACAAGCCGGGAATCTACCGCGGCCAGTGCGCTGAATTGTGCGGCAAGGACCACGGCTTCATGCCTATCGTGGTGGAAGCAAAGGAACAAAAGGATTATGAAATATGGCTCGCCGAGCAGAAACAGAAGCAAGCAGCAACCCAGGTGGACTCCAGCAAAACCTTCACGCTGGATGAGCTTAAAACGCAGGGCGAAAAAGTGTATAACACGAATTGCGCCGTCTGCCATCAGGCCAACGGCAAAGGTATTCCTGGGGCGTTCCCCGCGCTCGACGGCTCGCAGATCGCCACCGGACCTATAGCGGATCAACTGAATATCGTGATGAACGGCAAAGCAGGTACGGCGATGGTGGCTTTCAGCAAGCAGCTGTCGGACGTGGAACTCGCTTCGATAATTACCTATGAACGCAATGCCTGGAGCAACAAGACCGGGGATGCGATTCAGCTAAGCGAAGTCAAAGCATTGCGCAAGTAACGGATTAAGCGGATAAGGAGAGCAGCATCATGGACGCAGCACACGCAACTCACGCTCACGGTGATCACGCGCATCATCCCGGCGGCATTATGCGCTGGGTGATGACCACCAACCACAAGGACATCGGCACGCTTTATCTGGTGTTCAGCGGCATCATGTTTTTGCTAGGCGGCACCATGGCGATGACCATCCGCGCCGAGCTATTCCAGCCGGGATTGCAATTCGTGCGGCCTGAGTTCTTCAACCAGCTTAACACCCTGCATGGGCTCATCATGATATTCGGCGCCATCATGCCGGCGTTCGTGGGTCTCGCCAACTGGCAGGTGCCGCTGATGATAGGCGCGCCGGACATGGCGTTTGCGCGCATGAACAACTGGAGCTTCTGGCTGCTGCCGCCCGCCGCGCTCCTGCTTATCATTTCCTTCTTCGTGCCGGGCGGCGCCGCCGCCGCCGGCTGGACGCTGTACGCGCCGCTTTCCGTGCAATTGGGACCGGGAATGGATCTGACGATTTTCGCCATCCACATTCTGGGCGCGTCCTCGATCATGGGTTCGATCAACATCATCACTACCATCCTCAACATGCGCGCGCCGGGAATGACGCTGATGAAAATGCCGCTGTTCGTGTGGACCTGGCTGATTACCGCTTATTTGCTGATTGCCATAATGCCGGTGCTGGCAGGCGCGGTGACCATGCTGCTCACCGACCGCCATTTCGGGACGCATTTCTTCAACGCTGCCGGCGGCGGCGATCCGGTATTGTTTCAGCATGTGTTCTGGTTCTTCGGCCACCCCGAGGTGTACGTCATGATTCTGCCCGGATTCGGCATTGTGTCGCAGATCATCCCGACTTTTGCCCGCAAGCCCCTGTTCGGCTATACCTCGATGGTGTACGCGGTCGCTTCCATCGCGATTCTCTCGTTCATTGTCTGGGCGCACCACATGTTCACCGTGGGCATGCCGGCAGCGGGACAATTGTTCTTCATGTACACGACGATGCTGATCGCGGTGCCGACCGGCGTGAAAGTCTTTAACTGGCTTGCCACGATGTGGCGCGGCTCGATGACATTCGAGACGCCGATGCTGTTTGCCATCGGCTTCATCTTCCTCTTCACCATGGGCGGCTTTACCGGCTTGGTGCTGGCGATCGTCCCGGTGGACATCCAGTTGCAGGACACCTATTACGTGGTCGCGCATTTCCACTACGTGCTGGTGGCGGGTGCGCTGTTCAGCATTTTCGGCGGCGTTTACTATTGGTTGCCGAAATGGACCGGTAATATGTATGACGAAACTCTGGGGAAATGGCATTTCTGGTTGTCGATGATTTTCTTCAACCTCACCTTCTTCGTGCAGCATTTCCTGGGGCTGGCCGGCATGCCGCGCCGCATCCCCGATTACGCGCCGCAATTCGCCGAATTCAACATGATCTCGAGCATCGGCGCCTTCGGCTTCGGCCTGTCGCAGTTGCTGTTTCTGTACATCTTGATTAAATGCATCCGCAGCGGGGAAAAAGCTGGTGCCAAACCGTGGGAAGGTGCACATGGGCTGGAATGGACACTGTCGTCGCCGCCACCCTACCACAGCTTTGAAACACCACCGCTGGTGAAGTAAGGAGGGCGCAAGCTCATGCGACATGATGAGTCGGTATCGCACAAGGGCAGATTGAGAACTGCACTGGTTCTGCTATCGGCAGCGGCAGCGTTTTTAATCGGTTTCATTATCAGGCATTGGCAATGAGCGCAAATCCAGCGAACCGCGTAATGCTTAGGAAGCTGCTCATTATCGCAGTGGCGATGTTCGGCTTCGGATTCGCCCTGGTGCCGTTTTACCAGAAGATCTGCGAAGTCACCGGGATTAACAACATCCTCAATGCGGATGTGGTGGCGAAAAACACTCAGGTGGACACTTCACGCACTGTCACCGTGGAGTTCGACGCCAATACCCGGGCCCTGGCGTGGAATTTCCAGCCATTGCAGGTCAGCGTGAAGGTTCATCCTGGCGAACTGACGCAGGTGGCTTACGAGGTGAAGAATACATTACCTTATGCGGTGACCGGACAGGCAATACCGAGCTACGGGCCGCAGCTTGCCGCTGTGTATTTCAAGAAGCTGCAGTGTTTTTGCTTTACGCAGCAGACCTTGAAAGCAAATGAAGTAAGGCAGATGCCGGTGTTGTTTGTGATTGATCCAGGTTTGCCCAAGGATGTGAACACCATCACCTTGTCGTATACTTTTTTCGAGGTGGATGGCAGCCGCAGGCAACCCGGCTAGGCTGAAGCGTAAGGCTATAACAGGCTAGACTACAGAGGAGTGGTATCCATGATCCAACCTGGACGTTACTATGTGCCGGCGCCGTCGTACTGGCCGATTCTCGGCTCAATCGCGCTGCTGTGCATGGCGCTTGGTGCTACTTTGTGGATAAACAATCATGCGGGTATCGGGCCCTGGGTGCTGGTGACGGGCTTTTCCATATTGATCTTCATGTTGTTCGGCTGGTTCGGTACCGTGATCCGCGAAAGCGAAGGCGGCAAGTTCAACAAGCAGGTGGACGGGTCTTTCCGCTGGGGCATGAGCTGGTTCATTTTTACCGAGGTGATGTTCTTTGCCGCATTTTTTGGCGCGCTCTTTTATATGCGCGTCCTTTCGGTGCCTTGGCTTGGGGATTTCGATAACAAGATTCTGTGGCCGGATTTCACCGCTCACTGGCCGGTGGCAGGGCCCGGGCTCAAGGGAGAGTTCACGCCGATGGCGGCATGGGGCATTCCCGCCATCAACACGTTGATCCTGCTTTCTTCCGGCGCCACCGTCACCTGGGCGCACTGGGGATTGAAGCGCAACGACCGCAGGCAGCTCATCATCGGGCTGATATTGACCATCCTGCTGGGCTACACTTTCTTGGGGCTGCAGGCGCACGAGTACGGGCATGCCTACAGCGAACTCAATCTCAAGCTCACTACCGGTGCCTACGGTGCAAGCTTCTTCATGCTCACCGGTTTTCACGGTTTGCACGTGACCATCGGCACCATCATGTTGCTTACTATCTTGGGCCGTTGCATTGTCGGGCATTTCAAACCCGAGCATCATTTCGGGTTCGAGGCGGTGTCATGGTACTGGCACTTCGTTGACGTGGTGTGGCTGCTGCTGTTTATCCTGGTTTACTGGCTGTAACGCGACCTGTCCTGCTCAGGGAGGAAAACGCCGTATACAAGCAACAACAAGGAGGAACCCCATGTTAACAAGAAGAGGGACACTGACGCCGCACAGCGTTACTGTGCGGCGCTTTTTTTCTTGGGGCTTACAAACCTTGGGGAGAGATGAGGCCGAAGTAAAAGCCGAGCATCAGGAGGAGAAAGAGCACGATGGAGAAGGTGATGCGCACGGTAAGCGCTTTTACGGTACGGTCGGATTGGCCTTTGTCCTTGATAAGGTAATACAGCGCGGAGCCGAGGCTAAAGAGGATGACGGCGATGAACAGGAAGACAATGATTCTCACGCGGTATTTTCCGGGAAAAAGTTCAGTTTAGACGATTCCTCACTCCGTTGCCAACCAAGATGCCTCATGGTTTTGAATTCAAACCCAGGCTGTGGTCCAGCGTCGCAGCCGGCGTAGTGTTGTTACTGACGCTCGGGCTAGGGAATTGGCAGCTTAACCGTGCGCATGAGAAACTGGAGCGTGAAGGGCGTCTCGAGGAACTCGCCAAGCAGCCGCCGGTCAGCCTGCCCGCAACCTTGGTCAACCCTGATGAGTATCAGTTCCGTCATGTCGAAGTGCAGGGACGCTTTGCAGAATCCTATACGATTTATCTGGACAACCGCATTTATAACGGCATTGCGGGATATCACGTCATCGTGCCATTGCAAATCGATGACAGCCGGACCTACGTATTGGTAAACCGCGGCTGGGTGGCAAGAGCCAGAGAACGCCTGGACTTGCCGAAAATACCCGTGCCGCAGGGGCAAATGAAAATAAGCGGCATTGCGGTGATTCCGAGCAAGAAAATATTTGAGCTTTCCACACAAACGGTGGAGGGCAAAATCTGGCAAAACCTGGTGCTCGAGCGCTATCGCAAAGCGGTGCCGTTCAAGATTCAGCCGATCGTGATTGAACAGCAAAACGATACCGCAGACGGATTGGTGAGGGATTGGGAGCGGCCGGACCTGGGGGTTAACATGCACCGTGGCTACGCGTTCCAGTGGTTTGCGCTGGCAGTCGCGGTGGTAATTTTATACTTGGTGCTGAATGTCAAACGCGCTTCACCGCGGCAGGATTGAGCTGCTTTTGATTATGCTGCTGTGCGCTGCGCCGGTGGTGGCGACGTATATCGTGTTTTACTGGTGGCAGCCGCAGCAGGGAACCATGAACTACGGCGAACTCCTGCCGCCGCGCCCGCTTCCGGATGCCGCCATGCAATTGGTGGACGGGCGCGCATTTCGCATGAGCGAACTGCGCGGCAAGTGGGTGCTGCTGCAAGTAGATTCCGCCGCATGCAACCAAAACTGCCAGCAGAAACTTTATTATTTGCGACAAGTGCGCCTCACCCAGGGCAAGGAAATGCAGCGTATCGAGCGCGCTTGGTTAATTGACGATAACGGCACGCCGCAACAGGAGTTAATGCAAGATTATGCGGGAACATGGTTGATACGGGGTGCAGGCAGCGCACTGCTCGCCGCGCTTCCGGTGTCGAATTCGGCAAAAGACCACGTTTATGTGGTCGATCCACAGGGAAATTTGATGCTGCGTTTTCCGCGCGATGCCGACCCACGCAAAATGGTCAAAGATATAATGCGGCTGCTTAAAGTCTCCCGAATCGGATGATGTTTAGAAAACTTGTTTTAGTGGCCGCATTTCTTGCGTTTTCAGTCATGGCGTTTGGCGCATTTGTGCGACTTTCTGATGCCGGGCTGGGCTGCCCTGACTGGCCGGGCTGTTACGGCAATGTCGCTGTACCTCAAAGCGCGGAAGCGCGCAGCCTTGCGCAATTGAAATTTCCCGACAAACCGTTCGATAGCGCCAAGGCATGGATTGAAATGATGCACCGTTATCTGGCGGGCACGCTGGGTTTGCTGATGTTGGCGATTGCTATTTACGCCTGGCGCAAGCGCGCCGAATTGCGGCAATCGCCTGCGCTACCCCTGTTTCTGGCCGGGCTGGTGGTGTTGCAGGCGCTGCTCGGGATGTGGACTGTGACTATGTTGTTGAAACCGGTTGTCGTTTCGTTGCATCTCCTGGGCGGCATGGCTACTTTGGCTTTGCTGTGCTGGTTGACCTTGCTGCAATATGATGCGCCGCCGTCGGTTAATGTCGGGAAAATGAGAAAACTTAAATTCTGGGGCTGGTTCGGGTTTTTGCTCTTGGTGTTGCAGATTGCGCTGGGCGGCTGGGTGAGTGCCAATTATGCGGTGCTAGCATGCAGCGACTTTCCCTTATGTAACGGCAACTGGGTGCCCGAGATGGATTTCGCCCGCGGCTTTCATTTCCTGCGCGCACTGGGAATGACCGCGGAAGGCGGTCCTTTGCCCAACCAAGCGCTCACTGCCATACATTGGGCGCATCGCCTCGGTGCTTTAATTGTATTTTGTTATCTTGCGCTGCTCGCAATCGCCGTGGTGCGCACCCAGGGCTTGCAAAAATACGGCGCGCTGCTGCTAATCGTTTTATGCGTGCAGGTCGTATTGGGCATTGGAAACGTGTTGTTAAGCCTGCCTTTGGCCTTGGCGGTGGCTCACAATGCAACTGCGGCGCTATTACTCATTGCCATGGTAGTGTTAAACTTTAAAATTAATCGAATTCGGGAGTGAGAGATGGCGTCAAGCTTAACCTGGGAAAGAACCGGTTCGCGCCTGCAACAGTATTTAAAATTGTGTAAACCGCGCGTGGTGTCGCTGATCGTGTTTACCGCGGTCATCGGTATGTTTCTTGCCGCACCCGGCATGGTGCAGCTGAAAATCCTGCTTTTTGCCACTTCGGGGATTGCATTGGTAGCAGGCGCCGCTGCCGCAGTGAATTGCCTGGTGGAGCAAAAAATTGATGCGGTCATGGCGCGCACCCGCGCCCGTCCGTTGCCGCGCGGGGAGCTGACTTCGCTGCAAACACTGGTCTTTTCGGGTGTGTTGGGCGGCACCGGTCTGTTGTTGCTTTACCGGTTCATCAATCCGCTCACCATGTGGCTTACACTGGCCACTTTTATCGGTTACGCGATTATTTACACCGTGATTCTTAAGCCAATGACACCGCAGAATATCGTCATCGGGGGCGCGTCTGGCGCGATGCCGCCGGTGCTCGGCTGGGCTGCGGTCACCGGCGAAATTTCCTACGATGCGTTGTTGCTGTTTCTGATTATTTTTGCCTGGACGCCGCCGCATTTCTGGTCGCTCGCCCTGTATCGAAAGCACGAGTATGCCAAAGCAGGAATACCCATGCTGCCGGTAACCCACGGCGACAAATTCACCCGCCTGCACGTGCTGCTCTACACCCTGGTCCTGGTTGCGGTGAGCCTGCTGCCATTTGCCACCAAGATGAGCGGCTGGCTCTACCTCTTGAGCGCCTGTGCGCTCGGAGGAATTTATCTGTATTACGCGGTGAGAATCTTTGTTGACTACAGCGACAGGCTGTCGCAGCGCGCATTCCGCTATTCGATTGTGTACCTCTCCGCGCTTTTCGCCGCGCTGCTGCTGGATCACTGGAGCTAAACCCGACTCTTTCCCCTCCTCATGAATAAGTTGCTGTCGGCAGGTCTGCTGCTAGGCATTTTGGGTGTGCTTGCTGGATGTGACACCACGGCCAAAGTGGAGGCGTTCAAATCCACCGACATCACCGGCGCCAATTTCGGAAAAGATTTCCAATTGACGGATCATAACGGCAAGGCGAGAAGCCTTGCCGATTTCAAAGGCAAGGTGGTGGTGCTGTTCTTCGGCTATACCCATTGCCCCGATGTATGCCCAACTACGCTTGCTGAACTCGCGCTGGTCATGAAGCAGTTGGGCGTAGACGCCAAGAAAGTGCAGGTGTTGTTTTTGACAGTGGATCCGGAGCGCGACACGCCCCGGCTGCTCGCGCAGTATGTGCCCTCGTTCGACTCCGGCTTTGTGGGTTTATATGGCGATCTTGATGCGACCGCAAGGACGGCAAAGGAGTTTAAAGTGGTGTACCAAAAAGTTGCCGGCAGCAGCCCCGATAATTACACCATGGACCATTCGGCCGGCACTTATGTGTTCGATCAAGTGGGAAGATTGCGCTTGTTTGTAAGCTACGGTCAGGGGGCAACCGTGTTGTTGCACGACATCAGAATCCTGCTTGCGCAGAATTCTTCTTAATAAGCCCCCATCGCCGCTTTCATTTTAGTGAGCGCTTTTTGTTCAAGCTGGCGAATGCGCTCGGCGGAGATCTTGAATTCCGCCGCTAATTCGTGCAGCGTCGCTGAATCTTTTTCGCGCAGCCAGCGCGCTTCGATGATGCGGCGGCTGCGCGGATCGAGACTCTCCAATGCATGCTTGAGGCCTGTTTTTTTCAATCGCTCGGCCTGATCGCGTTCCAGAATACGAGAGGGCTCGCTTTCCGGATCGCTGAGATAAGCGATAGGGCTATAGGCTTCCTCGTCATCGCCCACCGGTTCCAGCGCCACATCGTGACCGCTCAAGCGTGTTTCCATCTCGGTCACATCTGAGCTTTTCACGCCGAGCTGTTCCGCTATATTCCTGGTTTGCTCCAGGCGCAGGGGTTCCAGCCCTTGTTTCAAGCTGCGCAAATTGAAAAACAGCTTGCGCTGCGCCTTGGTGGTGGCGATTTTGACAATGCGCCAGTTGCGTAGGATGAATTCATGGATTTCGGCGCGAATCCAGTGCATGGCGAACGACACCAGGCGCACTCCGCGCTCCGGGTCGAAACGTCTTACCGCTTTCATGAGACCGATGTTACCTTCCTGGATCAGGTCGGCCTGCGGCAGTCCGTAGCCCATGTAGCCGCGTGCGATGGCCACCACCACTCGCAAGTGCGAAAGAACCAGTTGTCTGGCTGCTTCCAGGTCGTTGTTCGCGCGTAGCCGCCGCGCCAATTCAAGTTCCTGCTCCCGGGTGAGCATAGGAAAGAGGTTGACAGCATGGATATAACTCTCCAGGCTTCCTGCCGCGGATGGAATAGGTAAGGTCATGGTTTGGGTCATTTTTTTCATCCTAGCGGTTATTTTAGCACTCACAACATGAGAGTGCCAATAGCCCTGATAAGTTCTGCCTAGCGTGGTTCGATCTGATGTAAATATCTGCTTACTGACATCCAGGCACCCAGCCAGCCAAGCCAAGCGGAAAACAACATCAAGCTCAAACTATCTGAGTGATTTAACTGATTTAATTGCAAATTTATTGTGTACAGCCTGGTCAACTCGGCAATCCCTTTATCAAGCACGTGGACACTCACTGCCACGATGGCCCAAGCGACTACCCCGCCCGCCAGCCCCTGCAAGGCCCCGATGTACAAAAATGGCCGGCGAATGAAACGATGAGTCGCGCCGATCAATTTTGCCACCTCGATTTCTTCGCGTTGAGTGAGGATTTGCAGCCTGATGGTGTTGAATGTCACCGCCACCAAGGCAACGCTCAACAAAATGGCAAGCAACAAAATGATGAGTTTGCCAACTCGCAACAACGCATCCAACCGCTGCGCCCACAGCGAGTCGAGCTGCACATGCGCGGCGCTGGGCCAAGAGCTGATTTCATCGCGCAGAGCTTGCAAGGCTTCGGCAGAGGAATTTTTGGCGTGAATTATAAATGCGTCGGGGAGCGGATTCTGCGTAAGGCTTTGCACCACATCGCTGATGCCCGCGGCTTTCTGCAGCTCGCGCAGCGCCTGGTCGCGCGGCACAAATTGGAAATTACGCACCCCCGGATGGCTTTTCAACTGCACCTGTATCTGCGCTACTTCCGCAGAAGTTGCCTGCATACTCAAAAACAGGCTGATTTGCGGTTCACCGCTCACCTGTCTGGATAAGTTCTCGAGGTTGTTGAGCAAGACATAAAGTCCGCTCGGCAAGCTCAGTGCAATGCCAATGACACTGATATTGAGCAGGCTGGCAAACGGGTTTTGCCGCAGACGTTTTAGCGCAAGCAACAGAGATTGCGCATGCTGTGAAAGCCAATTTTTCACGAAGCCAGTTCTCCGCGATTGAGTTTCAGCAGCCGTGGGTTTAAGCGCATCAGCATCGCTTCATCGTGGCTGGCGACGATCACCGTCACCCCCACCTGGTTGAATGATTTGAACAGCTCCATGATGTCGCTGGCGTAGGCCGCATCCAGATTGCCGGTGGGCTCGTCGGCGAGCAGAATGGCCGGGCGGTTGACAATGGCGCGCGCAATACATAGGCGCTGTTGTTCGCCTCCGGAAAGCGTGATCGGAAGCGTTTTTTCCTTGTCGAGCAGCCCCACCTTGTCGAGCGCTGCGCGCACGCGCTTCGCGCTCTCCTTGCGCTCAAAGCCGGTGATTTGCAGGGGCAGCAGCACGTTTTCAAACACCGTGCGCTCGAACAATAGCTTGTGGTCCTGGAACACCAGGCCAAATTTGCGGCGCAGATAGGGTACTGCGGCGGGGCGCAATGAACTGGTATTTTGCCCGTTGACGATGATGCTGCCGCGGGTGGGGCGCTCGATGGCGGCAATCAATTTGAGCAGCGTGCTCTTGCCGGCGCCGGAATGGCCGGTCACCGCCACCAGTTCGCCGGGTTGCATCGTGAAAGAGATGTTTTTCAGAGCGTCATAGCCGCCCGGATAGCGTTTGCAAACCTGGCTCAGGCTAATCATGCAAACAAGGCCTCGACAAATTCCCTGGCATCGAACGGGCGTAAATCGTCGAGCTTCTCGCCGATGCCGATAAAGCAAACAGGAATAGGCCGGGTCCTAGCGATGGCGGCAATCGCCCCGCCCTTGGCGGTACCGTCGAGCTTGGTAATGATGAGTCCGGTCAAACCCAACGCGTCATCAAATGCCTTGACCTGGTTAACCGCGTTTTGGCCGGTGTTGGCATCGAGCACCAGCAGGATTTCGTGCGGGGCGGAAGGTTCCGTCTTGGCGATCACGCGTTTGATTTTCTTGATTTCCTCCATAAGGTGCAATTGCGTGGGCAGCCGCCCGGCAGTGTCTGCCAGCACAATATCAATCGCGCGCGCCTTTGCGGCATGAATGGCATCGAAGATCACCGCCGCGGGATCGCCGCTTTCCTGGGCGATGACCGCAACATTATTGCGCTTGCCCCAAGTCTGCAATTGCGCAAGTGCCGCAGCACGGAAAGTATCGCCCGCGGCAAGTAAAACCGATTTTCCCTGCGCCTGAAAATATTTCGCAAGTTTGCCGATGGACGTGGTCTTGCCGCTACCATTTACTCCCGCCAGCATGATGATAAACGGTCGGATGCCGCTGGTATCAATGGGTTTGACGAGCGGCGCGAGCAAATTCAGCAAGGACTGCTGCAAAGCATCGCGTAGTTGTGCTGCTAGTTGCAGGTTTTCGCGCTGCGCGCGTGCGCGCAATTCTTCGAGCAGATATTGGGTTGCCGGTACACCAAAGTCAGCGCAGAGCAGCGTGTTTTCCAATTCCTGATACAACGTATCGTCAATCTTGCCGCTGCCTAACAGGCTTGCCAATGGTCTGCCTAATTGATTGCGGGTGCGCGCCAGGCCTTGTTTCAGCCGCGACGCCCAGCTTGATGCCTCGTCAGCGGACGTGCTCTGGTCTTGTATCAAGAAACTAAACATAAGGGTGTGTTGTCACAGAGCGCATACTCGGAATGACTTGGAATCCGGGTATAATTCTATTCCGAATTGGTCAAAGTCAGGCTAAAAATAATGATCGCGATTTCCAGAACTCCTGTACAACTAGGTCTTGCTCTCATTTTCTTTCTGATCGGTTTGTTGCCGTATCCGGCTTGCGCCGCAGGCAGCGAGTATACGCTCAGCAACGGGCTTAAAGTAATTGTCAAGGAAGACCACCGCTCGCCAGTGGCGGTGTCCATGTTGTGGTACAAGGTCGGTAGCATGGACGAAGTGAACGGCACGACCGGTGTGGCGCATGTGCTGGAGCACATGATGTTCAAGGGCACGAAAATGGTACCGAGCGGTGAATTTTCCAAAATCATCGCCCAAGCCGGAGGGCGCGACAACGCTTTTACCAGTAAGGATTACACCGCCTTTTTCCAGCAACTGCACAAGTCGAAGCTCCCGCTGGCTCTGAAACTGGAAGCGGACCGCATGCAAAACCTGAATTTTTCCAAGGACGGGTTTGCAAAGGAAATGAAAGTGGTGATGGAAGAGCGGCGCTGGCGCACCGACGATAAGCCACAGGCGCTGGTTCATGAGCAACTGCTGGCGACCACTTTCGAAGCCCACCCCTACCGCAGGCCGGTCATCGGCTGGATGAACGATCTGGAAAACATGCGGGCGGACGATGCGGCGCAATGGTACCGCACTTGGTATGCGCCGAATAATGCGACACTGGTAGTGGTGGGTGATGTGAAGCCGAATGAAGTGTTTAATCTTGCCCAGCGCTATTTTGGTACCATCAAACCCAAAGTACTGCCGATGCGCAAACCGCAGGAAGAACCGCAGCAAACCGGCATCCGCCGCGTCACGGTGAAAGCGCCCGCCAAGCTGCCTTACCTCATGATGAGCTACCACACGCCGGTGCTGCGCGATGCAGAGCGCGACTGGGAGCCTTACGCGCTGGAGATTCTTGCCGGCGTGCTCGATGGCAACGAGTCGGCGCGGTTAAACCGATCCTTGGTGCGCGAAACACAAATTGCCTCATCCACAGGTGTGAACTATGACTCTAACGAGCGCGGGCCCGGGCTGTTCTACCTGGAAGGCGTTCCCAGCGAAGGCAAAACTGTCGCCGATTTGGAGACAGCTATACGCGGCGAACTGCAAAAAATCATCAATGACGGGGTGAAAAATGAGGAGCTGGACCGGGTAAAGGCCCAGGTCATCGCCAATGAAGTATTTGAGCGCGATTCGGTCATGGCCCAGGCGCATCAGATCGGCGGGTGGGAAATGGCGGGGTTGTCGTATAAGACGCTGGATATCCTGGTGGATAAGCTGAAAGCAGTGAACGCGGAACAGGTACAGGCAGTGGCAAAAAAATATTTCAACGACGACAACCTTACAGTCGCGGTTCTCGACCCGCAGCCTCTCGATAACAAAAAGCCTCTCATGGCGCCGAAAGGATTACAGCATGATTAAGGAACCTCTGATTAAGTCCTCCGCGAATTGCGTTGCTGGCAAAATGCGGACGTATGCGAGGCGCGCGACGAAGGTCGTAGCGCGGCTGCGACCCGTTAGCCCAAGGCCCGCTTGCGGGAGCAGCCGCACAAGCTCCGTTCCATGCTATCGAACGCAGCCTTCTGCTCCCCTGCCCGCACCACGCTGCGCGAGACCGAGTCCGGGGCGCACTACGAAGCCGAGAAGCGCAACAACGCAGACGCCGCATTTTGCCGCAACCCGGATGGGACGGCTGCCGCGACACGGTCAGCGAAGCTTGGGGTGCGGGAGCGGCAGCATGAGCGCCCCATTTCACGATGTCTCCTGTGGCAGCTTGCGCCCCTTCCCGCTCCACGCTCGCGCGAGTCCGAGTCCGGGGCGCTTTCCGGGTGGTCTGCTTTGTCGCTCGGCTTGCCAAGGGTGGTGGCCATTGGCTGCGCCTCGCTTCGCGCATCCCATCCCGGAAAGCCGCCGTCGCAACCGTGTGGGACTTAATCAGAGGTTCCTTTACGTTTTTAAGTGGTACGGATTGGTGTTGATTGGCGTATTCGCGTGGGCAGGACACGCTTTTGCCATCCTGCCGATACAGAATTGGCAGACGTCGACCGGTGCCCGGGTCTATTTCGTGGAAAGCCACCAATTGCCGATGCTCGATGTGAGCATTGATTTTGCCGCGGGCAGCGGCCGCGATACGCCCGCCAAATCCGGTTTGGCGAACCTCACCCGCCATATGCTGAGCCTGGGCGCCGACGGACTATCTGAAGATGAAATCGCCGAAAAGTTCGCTGATGTCGGAGCGCAGCTGGATGGGCGCGTCGACCAGGACCGCGCGGGCGTCACTTTGCGTACTCTGAGCAGCGCGCGCGAGCGCGATCAGGCGCTCGATATTATGTCGCGCATGGTGCAAAAGCCGGAGTTTCCCGAAAAGGTGCTGGACCGTGAAAAGACGCGCCTGGTGGCGATGCTGAAAGAAGCGGCAACCAAACCGGAGAGCATCGCCGAGCGCGCATTCTATTCGCTCCTCTACGGCAGCCATCCGTATGCGCTGCGCACTTCCGGGGAAGTGGACAGCCTGGAGCCGCTCAAGCGCGAGGATTTAGTGCAATTTTATCGCGCTTATTACAACGCAAACAATGCGGTGGTGGCAATTATCGGCGATGTAAGCCGCGAGACCGCGCAGGAAATCGCTGAAAAACTCACAGCGAAACTACCTGAAGCGGCTGCGCCCCCGGCGCTGCCGCAGGTTACGCTTCCGCTACAGGCGCAAAACCGTGAGATTCCGCATCCGGCGACGCAAAGCCACATCCTATTAGGCTATCCGGGAATGAAACGCGATGACCCGGATTATTTCGCGCTGTATGTCGGGAACTACATTCTCGGCGGCGGCGGGTTTTCCTCGCGCTTCGTCGAGCAAGTGCGGCAAAAACGCGGGCTGGCGTACAGCGTTTACAGTTATTTCATACCGCTCAAAGAGCAGGGCCCGTTCCAGATTGGCCTGCAGACCAAAAAGGAGCAGGCTGACGAGGCGCTTAAAGTGGTGCGTGAGACGCTGCGCGATTTCATCGCCAAAGGGCCGACCGAACAGGAACTCAAAGCGGCCAAGCAGAATCTGGTCGGCGGCTTTCCGCTGCGCATCGACAGCAACAGGAAGATACTCGAGTATCTGGCGGTGATTGGTTTTTACCGCCTGCCGCTCACTTATCTGGATGACTTCGTACCGAGGGTGGAGAAAGTGACCGTGGCGCAGATTAAAAGCGCGTTCCAGCGGCGTGTTAACCTGGATGACATGGTGACGATAATCGTGGGAGCGTCGGGCGCAAGCTGAAGCGTCATGGAGACGAGAGGCCGGCTCAGGATCATCGGTGGCACATGGCGCAGCCGCATCATCCACTTCCCCGCCGTGGGCGATTTGCGCCCGACCCCGGACCGCGTGAGGGAAACCCTGTTTAACTGGCTGGGCCAGGATCTTAATGGCAAAACCTGTCTGGATTTGTTCTCGGGCAGCGGCGCACTGGGGTTTGAAGCGCTATCCCGTGGTGCGCACAAAGTGGTGATGGTGGAAAAAAACCGCCAGGTATTCCAGGCGCTGCGCGAAAATGCACAGAAACTTCACGCGCAAAACCTGGAACTGGTGCATGCGGATGCGCTACAATTCTTGAGTGCCGACCGGAACGCCTATCACGTGATTTTTCTCGACCCCCCGTTCCGCAAGGATTATATGCCCGGCGTGCTGGTGGTTCTGCCGCCGCGGCTTGCCGAGGGGGGGCTGGTTTATGTGGAAAGTGGAAATGCTTGTGACGCACCGGGCTGGGAAGTATGGCGGCAAGGCAGGGCTGGCAAGGTCAATTATCAACTGCTGAAATGGAAACAACATGAATAAAGCAGTGTATCCCGGTACTTTCGATCCCATCACCCGTGGCCATGAAGACCTGGTGCGGCGTGCCGCGCACATTTTCGATAAAGTGATTGTCGCGGTCGCTGACAGCCACGACAAGCAACCTTTTTTTACCCTGGCGGAACGGGTGAAAATGGCTGAGCAAGTGCTGGCAGATTATAAAAAGGTGCAAGTGATGGGGTTTTCCGGCCTGCTCATGGATTTTTTGCGCAGCCAGGGCGGAAATATCATACTGCGGGGTCTGCGCGCCGTTTCCGATTTTGAATTCGAATTTCAAATGGCGGGCATGAACCGCAGCCTGCATCCCGATGTGGAAACGATTTTTATGACCCCGTCCGATCAGTACATGTTTGTTTCGGCGAGCATGGTGCGCGAGATTGCCGTGCTGGGCGGTGACGTCAGCAAGTTCGTGCAGCCCTTAATTGCCGCAAAGTTAAGTGCCAAAATCAAAAAACGCTGAATGGTACGGTAAACTGCTATGGCATTAATGATTACCGATGAATGCATCAATTGCGATGTGTGCGAGCCGGAGTGTCCCAACGGCGCGATTTCGCAAGGCGAAGAAATCTACGTGATTGCCCCTGCTCTTTGCACCGAATGTGTGGGGCATTACGCTACCCCGCAATGCGTTGAAGTGTGTCCGGTGAACTGCATCCCGCTCAATCCGGATTGTGTCGAAAACAAAGAGCAGTTGCACCAAAAATACCTGTCACTCACTGTGCAAAAAAGCATTTCTTCTGTCTAGCCGGTAGTTACAACATTCTCCGGGGGTTGATTCGGACGCCTTAGGGAACCTCTGATTAAGTCCCGCGTGGCCGCGACGGCGGCTTTCTGGGATGGGATGCGCGAAGCGAGGTGCAGCCAATGGCCATTCCCTTGGCAAGCCGAGGGACAAAGCAGACCGCCCGGAAAGCCCCGTCCCTCCGGGTTGCGGCAAAATGCGGCGTCTGCGTCGTCGCGCTCCTCGGCTTCGTAGTCCCGGCTACGACCTTCGTCGCGCGCCTCGCAGCCATCCGCATTTTGCCAGCAACGCGGCTCACGAAGGACTTAATCAGAGGTTCCTTAGGTCTGGCAGCGCGGGCAGTAAAAACTGGAGCGTTGTCCCTGCTTGAGCTGCCTGATGCGAGTGCCGCATGCTTTACAGGGTTTGCCGCCGCGGCCGTACACCAGGCAGTGCAGCTGGAAATCGCCCAAATTGCCGCCGCAATCCGCAAAATCGCGCAAGCTGCTGCCGCCCGCCTTAATCGCCAGGCGTAGTGTTTTACGCACCGCCTCCACCAGCTTTTCATAGCGCGCAAGACCGATGCGTGAAGCGGATCTCTTGGGATGGATGCGCGCGCGGAACAACACTTCGTTGGCGTAAATATTGCCGACCCCCACGACTACATGGCTGTCCATCAGCACTTGCTTGATGGCCGCGCTGCGGCTGCGCGTTTGCCGGTATAGCCAGTCCGCGTTGAACACGCGGGTTAACGGCTCGGGCCCGAGTTCCCTGAGCAGCGGGTGGGTAAGCGGATCGCTGCTCGTCCACAGCACCGCGCCGAAACGGCGCGGATCCCGCAAGCGCAGCATCTCGCCGCTATCCAGCAGCAAGTCAAAATGGTCATGCTTTTGCGCCGGGGCCAGCTCATTCAGGAAGCGCAAGCTGCCCGACATGCCAAGATGCATGATCAAAGTACCGCCACCGCAGCCGATGAGCAGGTATTTGCCGCGCCGCGAGACGTTATGGATCATCTGACCGCTGACCAAGCGCGGTAAATTCGTCGCGACTTGCCAGCGCAATGCGGGATTGCGAATGGCAACCTTCGCGATGCGCCGCCCGCTTAAGCGCGGCTCGAGACCGCGCCGCGTTATTTCTACTTCCGGAAGCTCGGGCATGGCACGGACGCAGTCATTTCTGCGCTTTGGATGCGGTGGCAAACGGGTCAAGCAGACGTTTTGCCACATCCCCGGGAAAACGATAGGCAATCATTTCATCATCGCGCAGCAATATCAATTGCGGTTGTTTTTGCAATACCTGCAGCAGCACGCTGCCGCCGTTGTCAAGCATAATCTTGATTTGCTCCGCACCCGGCGCCGGCTTGGCGGGCTCGCTTGCGATGCTGTAAGCGAGGCGCCATTCATCGGCGAAGCGGTTCAATTGATCCTGAGAGAGTTCAGCTGGCGCGGGGGATACGCTCCAGGCGCCATTCACCCGCGCGAGCTTGTATCCCGGCAAATCAAAACCGGTAGATATCTCGTTATCAGCGAGCAGTAAATGGTTAACAAAATTATCGGGCGGCATGGCGACGGCAGCGCCGTAGCGCGGCGGCACCAAATAGACGTTATCTGCCGTGGCCACATATTGTTCCGCGCTCAGCGGATTGAGCGCGCCGAAACTGAAGGTCTGCGCTCCCAGTGTCAAGCGCGCCTGCGGTTGGTCCAGATCGAAGCGCATTAAATCATGCGCCGGGAAACGCTGCTTGCTGGTGACGGAGAGAATTTCCAGCAGGCGTTCCACCTGAACGGCGTTGGCGCGCGCCTTGAATGGGTGGGTGATGAACCAGCCGCGGTCGCGCTTTTCCAGACTGAGTACGGCAGGTTTGTCAACCGTGATGCTCTCGATATCGCCTGCTTGCAGAGAGGAGAGCCGGTATTCGCTTGGTGCATTGCTTTGCGGCTTGAAGTAGAGCAAGGAGGCCAGGCCTGCTACTGCAAGTAACAGCGCGAGGTTCAGCCAGGTCCTTGGTTTCATAGTTTACGGCGGCGCCACCAAATCATGCCCCCAGTCACCAAAAAAACCAGCGGCAAGGCAATGAGAAAGCCAACGCTGATCAACGTTAGCGCGGTTTTACCGAGATTGAGATTGCTGTCCAGAGTAGCGCGTGGCTGAATCGTAATCAAATTCTCATCCTGCGCCAGCCAGTTGATGATGTTCACACCCAGATCGAGGTTGCCGGCGTTGCCAAGATAGCTGTTGGCGAGAAAAGCACCGCTGCCGATTACCACTACACGCTGTTCGCGTCCCTTGAGTTGCTTCGCCAGGGCAATGCCTATCGCCACCGGGCCGGGGGTATCGCGTTTTTTGTCGAAGCGCGCTGTTCCGTCCAGTTTGCCGGTTTCCACCCAGCCGCGCTGCGCTACTTCTATGAGCGTGGTGGCTTGCCAATCCTGGTCTTGATTAACGCGCAATTCGCGGGCGAAGGGAAACACCGTGATCAGATTGAAACCCTGGGTAATCGGGTGCCTGCCATAGCTGGTGCCCAGCGCCCAAGTGGCAGGCACATTAAGCTGTTGCGCCGCGGGATCTATCACTACACCGGCGGCGAGTATAAGCCGCAGCATATCAGCGAGCGCTTGCAGGCCGTGCAACGGCTCCTGGTCAACCAACCACAGCAGATTGCCGCCCTTGTCGAGATAAGTTTTGAGCTTGGCGATTTCGCCGGGCAGCCAATCCAGTTGCGGTTGGGTGATGACCAGCACGCTGGCATTGTCGGGAACTTCCTGCACCAGCGCCAGATTCAAGCTGGCGGTCTGGAACCCCTTGGTGGCGAGTTGTTTGCCGAATTCGCCGAGGTCGTGATTGGCTTTGCCGTTCAGCTGTCTTTCGCCGTGCCCTTCAACCTGCATCACCAACCGCTGCTGCGAGCGTGCCAGGCGCATCAGCAAATTGGTGAATGTTTGTTCATTGAGCGCGGTCAGATGTTCGGATTTGCCGGCGAACTTGACCACCATTTCTCCGTTGACTTGCACTCCGGCGTCTCTGGCAAGTTTCGGCTGCTCCGCGGGATCCACAAATTCCAGCCGGATATCGTGTTTGGCGCGCTGATAGGGAAGCATAAAATCCTGGATCAGCTTGCGTACATCGCCAAGCCGCGCATCCTGCGGCGTGGCGAAGGCGGTGATGGTCAGCGCTCCAGGCAACTGCTTGAGCACGTCCAGGCTGGCCTGGGTCAATGAGTTGCGGCTGTTCTGGCTGATGTCCCACTGCATGCGGTGGTCGCGCGCCAGCAACGACAGCAGTACAACCGCGGTGAGCAGCAGCAACACGAACAGGCTGTTTTGCAGCAGTAACTGCACGCGGAGTCTTTTATTAACTTTCATAACTAGTTAAGTTGATGATGCTTTAAAACGAGTATTTGGTTTCGAGACAAGGCGCGAGCTTTGATCGAAGGGCGCCGCGACACGGTAGCGAAGCCGAGTGCGGGAGCGGCGCCAAGCACTCTGGTCATGTAATGCCATTTGCGGCGCGCAGCACCCTGTCTCCGCCCCGAGCTTCGCCGCCGTGATCCAGGGTGCAGTGTATATGAGCAATACATGAGCATTCGAGCAAAGCGAGCAACGCAGTATCGGAGCCAAAGACAACGTTTTCAAAGGCATCATCCGCGTAGACGGTCGGCGTCAAGACGCTTAATCGCCAACGCCAGGAAGGTCAAAGTAAAGAGCAACAGGAAAGCAAGATCGGCGCTGTCAATCAAGCCGCGGTTGAAGCTTTCAAAATGCTTGAGCAGGGAACCCCAGTGGAATAAACTTTCGGGAGTGCCGGGTGCAACATTGATCACCCAAAGGCCGAGCAGCGCGCCTAAAGCGCCGATGGCTGCCAGCGCCGGGTGCGAGGTGAGGCACGACACATACAGTCCGAGCGCTGCGTAGCATGCGCTGATCAGCAACAGCCCCAGCAGGTTGCCCGCCAGCAAGCCCAGATCTAGCGCCGCCGTGCCGGCATACAAGGACAACGCCATGAGCCCGCTGAGGCCAATCAGCGCGGCGAGAAACAGCATTAAGCCGATGAATTTGCCGATTATGATTTCAGTCATGGAAAGCGGCGCCGACAGCAGTAGCGGCATGGTTTGATTGCGCCGTTCTTCGGCGATAAGGCGCATCGAGAGTAGCGGTACCGCCATCATCATCAGCACCGCAGCGCTGCCGAACAGTGGCGCGGTGACCACTTCGGTGGCGCCGGGTGGCTGGTTCAGCTGTACGAGTTGCGGCTGCAACAGCAGGAAAGTGTCCAGCCGCGACAAAAAAATCCACGCCAGGATGAGTTGCAAAATGGCGAGAACGATCCACGCCAGAGGGGAAGCAAACAGCGATTTAAGTTCTTTGGCGGCAAGGGTGAACACCATGGCGTTCATTCCTGCTGTGTGAGTTGCACGAACACGTCTTCCAGGCTCGCCTGCTGCCGGTTTATCTGGTACAAGCCCCAGTCCTGCGCTGCGGCGGCTTTCACCAATGCCTCGCTTGGGTCGGCGCCAGGGGTGTACTGGATGTTAAACAGGGTGTCGGCGATCTTTTCCACTGCGTTCACTCCGGCGACCTGGAGTTGCGCAGATGGCGGCGGGTTGCGCAAACCCAGCTGCAATGAATGCCCTTCGCGCATCTGCCTTAAGTCTTCGATGTTGCCGCTGTACACGCTTTTTCCCTGATGCATGATTACCACGCGGTCGCACACGCTTTCCACCTCCGGCAGGATGTGGGTGCAGAGAATCACGCTGTGCGTGCCGCCGAGCTCGCGAATCAGCGTGCGGATTTCGCGCATTTGAATTGGATCGAGCCCCATGGTAGGCTCATCCAGGATTACTACTTCCGGATTGTGGATGATAGCCTGGGCAATGCCCGCGCGCTGCTGATAACCGCGCGACAGGCTGCCGATAAGCTGCTTGCCAACCTCATTCAGACCGCAGCGCCGTTTGGCCTGCTCCAAGGTGATTTTCAACGCGGATTTGGCGACGCGGTGCAGTCTTGCGGCAAGCGTCAGGTATTCATCCACGTTGAGCTCACGATACAGCGGCGGGTCTTCCGGAAGATAGCCGATCAGCTGCTTCGCGGCTTTGGGCTTGTCCAGCAAATCAATACCGCAGATGCTGATGCTGCCTGCGCTAGGCGCCAGATTGCCGGTCAGCATGCGCATGGTGGTGGTCTTGCCTGCTCCATTCGGCCCGAGAAAGCCCAGCACTTCGCCTTTTTTGAGTTCCAGGTTGATTTCCAACACCGCGCTGCGCGCGCCGAACCAGCGCGATAGCTGCTGTGCAAAAACCGTTGTCGTTGAAATTTCTTGGGTCATTTCCGGGAAAAATCGGATTCGCCAAAGCTCTCTTGTAGTGAACCCAAAATATACATAATATGTCGGTAATATTGAAGAACTACGCGTAATGACACATTTCTAAGCTTTTGATACTTGACGATGAACCCAAAATTGCTAATCTTGGCCATGCCTGCATTTCTTTTGGCGTGCGCCCAGCAACCACTCAAAGCCACCAGCGTTGCCGCGACTGCCAATGAAGAACAGCAGGAAGAGCAACCGGCCATCACGGCCAAGAGTCAGAATTTGCCCAAGCAGGAATTGACTCAAAACATGCTGTACGAGTTTTTGCTGGGCGAAATAGCCGGCCAGCGCGGCCAACTCGATGTAGCAACCAAAGCGTATGTGGACATGGCCAACACTACGCGTGATCCGCGCATTGCGCAACGCGCCACTGAAATAGCCTTGTATTCAAAGCAGCCGGAGGCGGCGTTGCAGGCGGCCAAGGTGTGGGCGGAAGCAGATCCCGATTCCACTCAAGCACGGCAGACGCTGGTGGCTTTGCTGATAAACAGCCGCAAGCTGGAAGAAGCCCGCCCGCATTTCGAAAAGCTGCTCTCCGGCGAGGGCCAAAATATCGGCCAGGGCTTCATGCAATTAAACGGGCTGCTGTCCAAGTATCCCGACAAGCCGGTAGCGTTGAATTTAGTGCAGGAACTGGCGCAACCTTATCCACGCGTTGCCGAAGCGCATTTTGCGGTGAGCCAGGCGGCGTGGAACGCGGCGCAGTACGATGTGGCGCTGAGTGAGGTGCGCAAGGCTCTGGAGTTGCGTCCGGAATGGGAGCTTGCGGCGCTGTTTCAAGGGCAGGTTTTGCAGCATACCTCCAACAAGCTTGCTCTCGAGTATTTGCACGGCTACCTCAAGAGCTATCCCAAGGCCAAAGATGTGCGCCTGAGTTATGCGCGATTGCTAGTGGCGGAAAAAGACTACCCCCAGGCGCGCAGTGAATTTCAGAAGTTGCGTACGGATTTTCCGAATAACGCGGAAGTATCGCTGGCGGTGGGTTTGCTGTCGATGCAACTTAATGATTTCGATGCGGCGGAAGCGAGCTTCAAGCAGGCGTTGAGCCAGAATTACAAAGACCGCGACAGCGTGCGCTATTACCTGGGGCAGGTCTACGAAGAGAGCAAGCGTTACGACGAGGCGTTGCGCTGGTATGGCGGCGTGGGCGAGGGCGAGCAGTATTTCGCCGCCCAGATCCGTTATGCCAGCGTGCTGGCGAAGCAAGGCAAGCTTGCGGAGGCGCGCAAGCATCTTAGCCAGATAGCAGTAAAGGACAACCAGCAAAGGATACAAGTCATTCTCACCGAGGCGCAATTGCTGCGGGATGCGGGGCGCTACCAGGAAGCGTTTGATTTGCTGGGACGTGCCCTGCAAAAAAATCCCGATTACCCGGACTTGTTGTATGACTATGCCATGGCGGCGGAAAAACTCAACCGCCTGGATGTGCTCGAAGAAAACCTGCGCAAACTCATCCAGCTCAAGCCTGACTACGCGCACGCCTACAACGCCTTGGGCTATACCCTGGCGGACCGCACCGACCGTCTGACTGAAGCCGTGCAATTCATCCAGCAGGCGCTACAGCTTGCCCCGGAAGACCCGTTCATCATAGACAGCATGGGTTGGGTGCAATACCGGATGGGGAATCTCAAGGAAGGCACGGTTTATTTGCGGCGCGCGTATGCCGACCGCCCTGATCCGGAAATTGCGGCGCATCTCGGCGAAGTATTGTGGGTGCAGGGCAAGCATGAGGAAGCCGAAATAATCTGGAAGACATCTCTCAAAGATAATCCCGGCAACGAAGCGTTGCAGAATGTCATTAAGAAATTTGTCAACAAGTGATCAGGAATCTCATCAGAGGTTCCCGCGCTCATTGGCTTGCGCTTCTGTTGCTGCTTGGCGCGTGCGCCGCGCCCCCGCCTAAACACGTCACGACGGCGCTACCACGGGCGCAGAGCCTGGCGGAGGCCCAGCGTAACGGTTTTCAGCTCTCCGGAAGGGTAGCCGTCAAATATGATGAGAAAAGTTTTTCCGGCGGCGTGCGCTGGGCGCATAACGGCAGCGGCGATGAAATCTGGATACTTGCTCCGCTCGGAAGTGGTGTTGCGCGCATCGTGCAGGACGCCAGCGGAATCAGCCTTACCACCACCGAGCAGAAAACCTACCGCGCGCACGATGCAGAGACCCTGACGCGCGAAGTGCTGGGCTGGAGCCTGCCGCTCTCCGGTTTGCAATATTGGGTATTGGGTATTGCCGCTCCAGAAAGTGCTGCGGAAGAGCAACACGACGCGCAGCAGCGTCTGGCGCGCTTAAACCAGGACTCGTGGGAAATCGTTTACCTGCGCTACAAGCCCGAGCAAGAAAGCGGCATGCCTGCGCGCATCATGTTGAACCGCGGCGATATGCAAATCAGCCTGATAATTGACGACTGGATTATCCCTCCCCTTGCGCAATGAGCGGCCTGCAAACCTATCCGGCGCCCGCCAAACTCAATTTGTTTCTGCATATCGTCGGGCGCAGGCAGGACGGCTATCACCTGCTGCAAAGCGTGTTTCGCTTTTTGGATTATGCCGACAGCCTGAGTTTCCGCATACGTGACGATGGTGTTATCAAGCGCGATTACACCCTGGCGGGTGTGCCGGAGGAAGACGACCTGTGCGTGCAAGCCGCAAAGTTGCTGCAACGGATGGCGGATACCCGGCTCGGGGTGGAAATCACCTTGGAGAAAAAACTGCCGCTGGGTGGCGGATTGGGCGGCGGCAGTTCCGATGCCGCGACCACGCTCATGGCGCTCAACCGTTTATGGAAACTCGGCTTCACGGGGGGAAAATTGCAGCACTTGGGGCTGCAACTGGGCGCGGATGTGCCGGTATTTGTGTTCGGTCAAAACGCGTTTGTTGAAGGGGTGGGAGAAGTGCTTCAGCCCATCAGCCTGCCGCCAGCCTGGTATGTGGTTTTGGTGCCCAAGGTCAGTGTCTCCACTGCGGAGATTTTCGCTGATCCTGAATTGACACGGAACACGAATCGCATCAAAATAACCGCCTTTTCTACAGCGCGAGGTCATAACGACCTGGAACCTGTAGTCTGCCGCAAATACCCGCAGGTGGCGCAACATCTGGCGTGGCTGAAGCAGTTCGGCGCGGCCAGAATGACCGGCTCCGGAGCCTGCGTTTTTGCGGAGTATGCGACGGAGAAGGAAGCGCGCGAAGTGCTGGCGCAGTTACCGGGGCAGGTGAGCGGTTTTGTGGCGCGGGGCCTGGACCGGCACCCCTTGTCTGACCATGTTTTTTAGTACATTGGGGAGTCGCCAAGCGGTAAGGCACCGGATTTTGATTCCGGCATTCGTAGGTTCGATCCCTACCTCCCCAGCCAGGTTTAGAGTCTCTATAGATGAAGCGGTCTCAAACGATCGGGGGAAGCGGCGTGGCTTATGACAATTTGATGGTGTTCACCGGCAATGCCAACCCCAAGCTCGCCGAGCAGGTGGTGAAACATCTGAACATTCATCTCGGGCGGGCCACCGTCGGCCGCTTCAGCGACGGCGAAGTGATGGTGGAAATCCTGGAAAACGTGCGTGGCAAGGATGTTTTCGTACTGCAATCCACCTGTTTTCCGCCCAACGAAAGCCTGATGGAAGTGCTGGTGATAATAGATGCGCTGAAACGCGCTTCCGCCGGACGCATCACGGCGGCGATCCCGTATCTCGGCTACGCGCGCCAGGACCGCAGACCGCACTCGGCGCGGGTGCCGATCACCTCCAAGATGGTGGCGAACATGCTCACCAGTGTGGGAGTGGACCGGATGCTCACCATGGATTTGCACTCCGAACAAATCCAGGGTTTTTTCGACATCCCGGTGGACAATATTTACGCAATGCCACTTTTGCTGGGCGATATCTGGAAACATGATCACCAGAATCTGGTGGTGGTCTCGCCCGATGTGGGTGGCGTGGTGCGCGCGCGCGCCGCTGCGACACCTCTGGAAGCGGATTTGGCGATTATCGACAAGCGCCGTCCCAAGCCCAACGTGGCCAAGGTGATGAACATCATCGGCGAAGTCAAAGGCCGCACCTGCGTCATCATGGATGACATGGTAGATACCGCGAACACGCTGTGCGAAGCGGCTGAGGCGCTGAAAGAGCAGGGTGCGGTTAAGGTGCTGGCGTATTGCACGCACCCGGTGCTGTCGGGAAAAGCGGTCGAGCGCATCGATAATTCGGTGCTGGATGAGGTGGTGGTGACCAACACCATCCCGCTGAGTGAAGCCGCAAGGAAATGCAAACGTATTCGCTGCCTGAGCGTAGCGGAACTCCTGGGCGAGACCATGTTGCGCATCAGCAACGAGGCCTCGGTGAGTTCGCTGTTCATGCAATAAAGAATTTTTTATGGTCTGCCGGTCGCGGACCGTGCTATTCAACTGGAGAGAAAAATGCAAGAAATAGAAGTCGCCGCAACATCGCGCACGCTGCAGGGAACAGGTGCGAGCCGCCGCATGCGCCGTGCCGGGCGCGTGCCGGGAATCCTCTACGGTGGAAAACAGCAGGCACAGACCATCGAACTGGACCATAACGCGCTATACCACCTGCTCAAGCTGGAAGCGTTCCACGCTTCGATTCTCAACATGAACCTGGACGGCAAAAAACAGCAGGTATTGCTGCGCGAAGTGCGCATGCATCCCTTCAAGATGCAGGTGATGCACGTGGATTTCCAGCGCGTCGCAAAGGACAAGAAGATCCAAACCAAAATTCCGCTGCACTTCCTCAACGCCGACATCGCGCCGGGAGTGAAAGTTGGCGGCGGTATCGTGAGCCACGTCATGAACGAAGTCGAAATCTCCTGCCTGCCTGCCGATTTGCCCGAATTTATCGAGGTTGATCTGAAGGATTTGGCGCTCGGCCACTCGGTTCACCTGTCCGAGCTCAAATTCCCCAAAGGAGTCGAGTCCACGGCGCTGGTAAGAGGCAACGACGCCGTGGTGGCGACCGTCCAGGTGCCCAAGGCCATCGTCATTGAAGAACCAGTAGTTGCGCCTACGGCTGAAGAGGCGGCGGCAGCCGAGGGCGTTGCGGCCGAAGCGGGTGCGGCCACTGGCGAGAAGAAAGAAGGCGAGAAAGCGGCTGACAAGCCTGATGCCGGCAGGAAAGAAGGCGGCAAGCCGGAAGGCGGCAAGAAAGAGGGCGGCAAAGGCGAGAAAGCAGAAAAGAAATAGGCCGTTTAAGCGATACTTTGCAAAGCCCGCCATATTTCGCAGTGAAGTGGCGGGCTTTGTTTATGCGAAAGTGAACCATGAAACTGGTAGTCGGATTGGGGAACCCCGGCAAGGAACACGCGGCTGACCGGCATAATGCCGGATACCGCTGGCTTGCGCACCTTGCCAAAGGAGAACGGGTTTCGCTCAAGCTTGAGGCCCGTTTCAATGCCTTGCTGGGCAAACTTGCGCGCGACGGCGAAGAATGCTGGCTGATGCAGCCGCAAACTTTCATGAACGCAAGCGGCCGCGCCGTCGGCGCGTTCGCCAAGTTTTACAAAATTCCCGCGCAGGAAATTCTGGTGGTGCATGACGAGCTCGATTTGCCGCCGGGGGTGGCGCGCTTGAAACAGGGCGGCGGCGTTTCCGGACACAACGGCCTCAAGGACATCGCTACGCATCTGGGCACGCAGGATTTCTGGAGGTTGCGCATCGGCATCGGGCATCCCGGAGAAAAATCGTTGGTAGTCGATTATGTGCTGGACAGGCCGCGCAGCGAAGAAGCAAAGCTCATCGAGCAGGCTATTCATCAAAGCCTTGAAATCTGGCAGCTGATTGCCGAAGGCAAACTTCAGGCGGCGATGCTGCGGCTTCACACAAAAACGTGAGGAGTAAGGGGTGAGGAGTGAGGGGTAAAAGAACACACCACGACCTTCAGGTCTGGCAGGAATCTATCCAGCTTGTGAAGGAAATTTATGTCACAACTGCTACCTTCCCTGCAAGTGAAACTTACGGGTTAACTAATCAGATGCGCCGTTCAGCCATATCGGTTCCCAGCAACATCGCGGAAGGCGCAGCAAGAGGTTCAAAAAAGGAATTTCTTCAATTTTTGACAATTGCTAGAGGTTCTTTGAGTGAATTGGAAACGCAAGTGATTCTTGCCAAAGAATTTGGATTTATCAAGAATGACCATTCTCTGCATTCGAAAATTGAAAGCGTTTTTGGGCTGCTTGGCGGCCTAATAAATTCTCTGCGAAAGTCTTAAACAATCGTGCCCTCACTCCTTACCCCTTACTCCTTACTCCTCACATGTCCTTAAAATGCGGGATCGTCGGGCTGCCAAACGTCGGCAAGTCCACTTTGTTCAACGCGCTGACCAAGGCGGGAATCGCCGCGGAAAACTATCCTTTCTGCACCATCGAGCCCAATGTCGGCATCGTTGAAGTGCCCGATGCGCGGCTGCAAGCGCTGGCGGAGATCGCCAAGCCGCAGAAAGTGCAGCCCGCCATCGTCGAGTTTGTGGACATCGCGGGCTTGGTTGCGGGCGCTTCCAAAGGTGAAGGGCTGGGCAACCAGTTCCTCGCCAACATCCGCGAGACCGATGGCATCATTCACGTGGTGCGCTGCTTCGTGAACGAGAACGTGGTGCACGTTGCCGGGGAAATTGATCCGGTTTCAGACATCGAAACCATACACACCGAGCTGGCGCTGGCGGATTTGGCGACGGTGGAAAAAGCGCACACGCGCAACGTCAAGCTCGCCAAATCCGGCGACAAGGACGCAATCAGGCTGCATGGGCTTTTGGAGCAACTCCAGCCGCATCTCAATCAAGGCAAACCGGCGCGCAGCCTGGGACTGGCTAAAGAAAACCTGCAGCTCCTCAAGCCGCTTTGCCTGCTTACCGTCAAGCCGGCGTTGTATGTCGCCAATGTCGATGAAAAAGGATTTACCGATAATCCGCTGCTTGAGCGAGTCAATGAATATGCCGCTCGTGAGCGCTCGCCGGTGATTGCGATTTGCGCGGCGCTGGAAGCCGAAATCGCCGATTTGCCGCTGGAAGAGAAGCAGGTGTTTCTTGCCGACATGGGGCTGAAAGAACCCGGGCTTAACCGTTTAATCCGCGCCACGTATCAATTGCTGGGCCTGCAAACCTTTTTGACAGCCGGACCGAAGGAAGTGCGGGCGTGGACCATACATGTAGGCGATACCGCGCCGCAGGCGGCGGGGGTGATTCACACTGACTTTGAAAAAGGCTTCATTCGCGCCGAGGTCATTGCCTATGCGGATTACATTTCCTGCAAGGGCGAGCAGGGAGCGAAAGAAGCGGGCAAGATGAAACTGGAAGGCAAGGATTACGTGGTGCAGGACGGCGATGTGGTGCATTTCCGCTTCAATGTTTAGCAGGCCGCTAGCACGTTGTCTCTACGGTGCGGACGCTACGTACCGTTGACCCGGCCTGATTTAAAGTTAAACATCGCATCAGAGCACAACGAACCAGGATCGTGATATGGCACCAATGAAGCTGTTGTCAGTCAACGTGGCACTTCCGCGTGAAATCGAATGGCGTGGGAAACTTGTCCGCACGTCCATCTTCAAGGCACCCGTGCCGGGCCGTGTTCGAGTTGCGGCGCTCAATTTAGAGGGTGATGAGCAGTCAGATCTGTCTGTACACGGCGGAGTTGATAAAGCTGTT
>DATDGC010000102.1:0-24695 GCA_036522275.1 Burkholderiales bacterium
CCGCGCCCGCCTTCCGCGGCGGCGATCACGGCGGTCGTGTACATGGGCGTCGCCGCGTCGGTGCTCGCATTCATCTGCTGGAACCGCGGCGTAGCGGTGGTGGGAGCGAACGCGGCCGGCTTCACCATCCACCTGCTGCCCGCGTTCGGCACGCTGCTCGCGATCACGCTGCTCGGGGAAAGCTTTCAGGCCTTTCACGCTGCCGGCATCGCGACGATTCTCGCGGGCGTGCTGCTCGCGACGCTCGCGGGACCGGGAAAGAAAATCTGATAGCGCTCAGGGGCAGGGTTTGGTTACGGACCCCGGGACGCAATCCTGGATCCGCTGCGAACCGAGCTCGATCCCGAATACCGGCCCATTGGAGCAAGCGGAACAGCAGAGACAGGCCAGCAGGACAATTAACCGGATCATGATGTTGCGATCAATTGGTCGGGGCGAGAGGATTTGAACCTCCGACCACCTGCACCCCATGCAGGTACGCTACCAGGCTGCGCTACGCCCCGAGGTCAAAAATTATACCAGAATTAGTGCTGCAGAATTTCGAGTACGCTCCTGATCTCGCGGCGCACCAAAGCCAAATCGAATTTACCCGGCTGGGCGGGTTTCTCAGGAATGCCCGCGGTTACGTCGAGGCGGTTGCGCGCCCCGCTGATGGTGAAGCCCTCTTCGTAGAGCAGTTCGCGGATGCGGCGAATCAGCAACACTTCATGATGTTGGTAGTAGCGCCGGTTGCCGCGGCGCTTGACGGGCTTGAGCTGGGTGAACTCCTGTTCCCAGTAGCGCAGAACATGCGGCTTGACGCCGCATAATTCGCTCACCTCACCGATGGTAAAGTAACGCTTGGCCGGAATCGGCGGAAGTGTTTCTTTACGATTTGCTTCCATGGTAGCTTTTTTCTACCAGCGCTTTGAGCTTCTGGCTGGCGTGGAAGGTCACCACGCGCCGTGCGGTGATGGGGATTTCCTCCCCGGTCTTGGGATTTCTGCCCGGGCGCTGCGGTTTGTCGCGCAACTGGAAATTGCCGAATCCGGAGAGTTTTACGCTTTCCCCGTTTTCCAATGCGACGCGCACTTCCTCAAAAAACGATTCCACCATGTCCTTGGCTTCCCGCTTGTTCAGGCCGACTTTTTCAAACAGCAAATCAGCCAGCTCGGCTTTGGTTAGTGTCATATTTTCCCCCCTAGGTACGTAACTTGGCGTGGTATTGTTGCTGCAGAATTTGAACCAGTTGCGCGATCGCCGCCTCAACCTCGGCGTCGGTCATTGTTTTTTGAGTATCTTGCAATAATACGCGGAATGCAAGACTTTTTTTACCAGAATCAACACCTTCGCCCTGGTACAGGTCAAACAAGGCGATTTCGGTAACTTGGGGCGGCCGTTTGGCGCGCAAACCCTCCAAAATGGACTGCACGCTTAAGCCTGCATCCACTACTACCGCAATATCGCGCCGCACCAACGGGAATTTTGACACTTCCTCGATCTGCGGCAATGCGCGGGCGGTGAGCGCATCAAGTTCCACTTCAAACAGGAGCGGCGCCCGTGGCAGCTGGTACTTGTGCTGCCATTTGGGATGGAGTTCCCCAAGCCAGCCCACGGGTTTATCGCCTAGCCACACTTGCGCCGATTTTCCGGGATGCAGCGCCGCATGCTCAGCTTTCACAAACCGTGGATTGTCAGGCCAGAACAGGGTCTCAATGTCGCTTTTGATATCGAAGAAATCCACCGGGCGCGCGGCGGCACCCCATTGCTCCGGAAGGCTGTCCCCGTAGGCAAGACCGCCGAGTTTTTCGGGCTGCGCGTAATTTGCGCCGGCGGCAGCGAAACAACGCCCGATCTCAAATAGACGTATCCGCGGCTGCTTGTGGCTGAGATTGAAGCGCAGGCAGTCGATCAGGCTTCCGGCCAGGCTGGAACGCATAACGCTCAGGTGGCTGGCAAGCGGGTTTTTGAGCCGAACCGGATCGGCATTGCCGCAGAAATCCTGCTCCCATTGCTCATCCACAAAACTGTAGCTGATGATTTCCTGGTAATCGCGCGTGACCAGAATCCCGCGCAGCATAGCGACATCGCGGCGGAGCTCGGAGTCAGGAAGCATGTTCTGCGCGGCTTTGGGCAAGCTTGCGGGTATTGCTTCGTAGCCGTGTATTCTGGCCAGCTCCTCGATCAAATCTTCCTCAATGGCCAGATCAAAGCGGTAGCTATGTGGAGTCACATAAAACGCCTCGTGGTCTTCGGCAAAACTGAATTGCAAACGGCGCAGCAAGCTGCCCACCTGCTCCTTATCCAGCATGATGCCCAGAATTCGCTGCGCGCGCGCCACTCTCAGCTGTATCGGGTCGCGCTTGGGCAAAGCGTGGCTGGCTTCGGTTACCGGTCCCGCTTTACCGCCGCAAATCTGCAAAATCAATTGCGTGGCGCGTTCCAGCGAATCGCGGGTCATGGCAAAATCCACGCCGCGCTCAAAACGTTGCGAAGAGTCGGTGGCGAAACCCAAAATGCGCGGTTTTCCCGCAATCATTTCGGGGCTAAAGAACGCGCTCTCAAGAAACATGTCGCGCGTCTGCGTGCCGACCGCGCTTTCCTGCCCGCCCATGATCCCGGCAAGCGCCAGCGGCTTTGCGTCGTCGGCAATTACCAGCAGTCCCGGGATCAGCGCCAGTTTTTTATCGTTGAGGAGCAGCAGCTCCTCTCCCTTGCGCGCATATCGCACAGTGATGCCCCCCTTGATTCTTGCGAGATCGAAAGCGTGCAACGGCTGGCCCAGTTCCATCATCACGTAGTTGGTAATGTCCACGATGGCGCTCAAGCTCCGCAAGCCGCTGCGCTCCAGCCTGCGCACCATCCATGAAGGTGTCGCGGCAGCCGGGTTGACGCCGTGCACCACCCTGCCGCAGTAACGCGGGCAGGCTTCAGGCTCATTCACTTTCACTTGCAGGCTGTCGTTGATTTCCACCGGGGAGGGCGCGACTCGTTCGATTTTCAGGCTGGTTACGGTAATCGCCGCAGCTTCGCGCGCCACGCCGGCAACGCTCATGCAATCGGCTCGGTTAGGGGTAAGTTTGAGCGTGAATATCTTGTCATCGAGCTCGAGGTATTGGCGAATGTCCGCGCCTACCGGCGCATCCTCAGGCAGCGCGAGCAGCCCCGAGCCTTCTCCGGACAGGCCCAATTCGCGCGCCGAACAGAGCATGCCCGAGGATTCCGCCCCTCGCACCATGGTTTTTTTGATGGTAAGGCCCGGAAGCCTGGCGCCTTCCAGCGCGCATGGAGCTTTCATTCCCGCTTTCACATTCGGCGCGCCGCAGACGATGCTGAGCGCAGCACCGGCGCCCACGCTGACCTCGCAAAGGCTCAGTCGGTCGGCATCAGCATGCTTTTTGACCGACATCACTTGCGCCACCACCACCTTGTCGAATGCCGGCGCGACAGGCTCCAGCGCCTCCACTTCCACTCCCGACATGGTGAGCAGCTCGGCGAGCTCGCCGCTTGCGCGCGGCGGATTCACAAAAGTGCGCAGCCAGTTTTCGGAAAACTTCATAAAACTACGTCCGCCGATAAACGCCGATGGACGCCAATAAAATCAAAAATAGTTCTGTTTTTATCTGCGTTCATCTGCGATTCAATTAAATTACTTTAAAAACCTTAGCCAGTTTTCAGAGAATGTCATAAAACAACGACCGCCGATAAACACCGATAGGCGCCGATAGAACCAAAATAAGCTCCGCGTTTAGCTGCGTTCATCTGCGGTTTCAATTGAATTGTTTTAAAAATCTGAGGTCGTTCTCAAAGAACAAGCGCAAATCTTTTACGCCATAGCGCAGCATGGCCAGCCGGTCGGGGCCCAAACCAAAAGCGAATCCCTGATATTTTTCACTGTCGATATTGACGTATTTAAATACGTTGGGATGCACCATGCCGCATCCGCCCACTTCTAGCCAGCCCTCGCCAAAACTCATGTCAACTTCGGCGGAAGGCTCGGTGAACGGAAAAAACGACGGCCGGAAGCGCACTTTGAGATCTTCACGCTCGAAAAACCGCTGCAGGAATTCGCTCACCACGCCTTTTAAATCGGCAAAGCTCACCTGCTCATCCACCCACAGCCCCTCGATTTGATGGAACATCGGCGAATGAGTGGCGTCGGAATCCACCCGGTAAACGCGGCCCGGGGCGATGATTTTGAGCGGCGGCTTATGTTTTTCCATGTAGCGTATCTGAATCGGCGAGGTGTGCGTTCTGAGCAGGTGCTTGCCGTCCTCCAGATAAAACGTGTCATGCATGGAGCGCGCCGGATGATTTTCCGGCTGATTGAGCGCAGTGAAATTGTAATAATCAGTTTCGATTTCCGGCCCTTCGGCGATCATGAAACCCATCGACTTGAACAGCGTCTCCATGCGCTCCAGCGTGCGGGTCACCGGATGCAAGCCCCCCACCCCCAGCCCGCGGCCGGGGAGAGTCACATCCAGCACATCCTGTGCAAGCTGCGTCTCCAGCTTGCGCGCATTGAGCGCGTTTCGCCGCTCTTGCAGCGCCGCCTCCAAAGTTTCCTTGGCCTGATTGATGCGTTGGCCTTCGGCCGGCCGTTGTTTAGCGGGAAGCTTGCCCAGGCTTTTTAACAGCTCGGTCAGCACCCCGGATTTGCCAAGATAGCGCGCCTTCACCTGCTCAAGCGCAGCAGCATCTTCAGTACGCTTAAATTGCGCTAACGCTTCGTGGAGAATGGCGTCGAGATTCTGCATGTTGATGATTGCAACAGGAGGCCGGCGCCTCCTTTTGGCTCGCCGGATATCAGGTGCGGAGGTTGGCTTTTGCCTGTTCTGCGATTTTGGCAAAGGCCGGTTTGTCGAACACCGCGATATCGGCAAGCACTTTGCGATCCATTTGTATCGCGGCCTTCTTCAAACCGTTCATGAATACACTGTAGGACAGACCGCATTCGCGCGCCGCGGCATTGATGCGCGCAATCCACAACGAGCGGAACTGTCGCTTGCGATTGCGGCGGTCGCGGTAGGCATACTGCCCGGCCTTCATCACCGCTTCTTTGGCTATCCGGTAAACGTTCTTGCGGCGGCCGCGGTAACCTTTGGCCTTGGCGAACAATTTCTTGTGGCGTGCGCGCGCTGGTACGCCTCGTTTGACTCTTGGCATGGGTTTTCCTTAGCCGTACGGCAACATGGCGCGCACCGACGCCTGGTCGCTGAAATCCACGGCGGTGCTGCCGCGCAACTGGCGTTTATTCTTGGTGGTTCTTTTGGTCAGAATGTGGCGCTTGAATGCCTGCGAGCGCTTGAGGCTGCCGCTTCCGCGCACTTTAAAGCGCTTGGCCGCAGCTTTCTTGGTCTTCATTTTGGGCATGATTACTCCTATTTTAATATGGCGCTGGGTGGCCCCTGGCAGGGACGCTTTATAACCCGGACACCACTTGTTCTATTGCAACCGAACCGCAGAGACGCAGAGCAAACTAAAAATTCCGCAATTCCTCTACGCCTCTGCGGTAAAAAACTATTTTTTCTTCGGCGACAGCACCATCACAATCTGCCGCCCTTCCATTTTGGGAAACTGCTCGACCACCCCGTAGCTGTCGAGATCCGTTCGCACACGCTGCAACAGTCGCATGCCAAACTCCTGGTGCGCCATCTCGCGGCCGCGGAAGCGCAGCGTCACCTTGGTCTTGTCCCCTTCCTCGAGGAAACGGATCAGGTTGCGGAGCTTGATCTGGTAGTCGCCTTCACTGGTGCTGGGGCGAAACTTGATTTCTTTGACCTGGATTTGCTTTTGCTTGAGTTTGGCTTCGTGCCTCTTCTTGGCTTCGCGGTACTTGAACTTGCCGAAATCCATCAGCCGGCACACCGGAGGTTTCGCCAGCGGCGCGATTTCCACCAGATCTGTTTCCGCTTCTTCCGCCATGGTATTGGCGGCGGCTATACTCACAATGCCAACCTGCTCGCCTTTGATGCCAATCAGGCGAACCTCGGGCGCGTTAATCTCACCGTTGATCCGCAGCTCTTTTTCCTGAGCGATAACGTCCTCCAAGCAATCAAAAATTAAGCCGCGCCACCTCTTTGTAATATCTCGGATTCAAGGCGCCCGATGAACGCCTGCAGAGACATTTGACCCAGGTCTTGACCGGATCGGGTGCGCACGGCAACCCTTTGCGCTGCCACTTCCTTGTCACCGACTATGACCTGATAGGGCAGCTTTTGCAAACTATGTTCACGAATTTTATAGGTTATTTTTTCATTTCTCAAGTCGCACTCGGCGCGGAAGCCGGATTTCCTGAGATCTTCCGTCACCGCCTGTGTGTAGCGCGCCTGCCCCTCGGAGATATTCATCACCATAAGTTGCACCGGCGCAAGCCATAATGGCAGCGCCCCGGCATGATGTTCGAGGAGAATGCCGATAAAACGCTCCATCGAGCCCAAAATCGCGCGGTGCAACATGACCGGCATCTGCCTGCTACTGTCTTCCGCGACATAGCTCGCACCCAGGCGTCCTGGCATGGAAAAGTCCACCTGAATGGTTCCGCACTGCCATATCCGCCCCAGGCAGTCCTTGAGCGAGAAGTCAACTTTGGGTCCGTAAAACGCGCCCTCGCCCGGATGTGTCGTAAATGAAACATGGGCCGCGTGCAAGGCGGTATCCAGAGCCTTTTCGGCTTTATCCCAGGACTCATCCGCACCAACCCGCTTTAACGGACGGGTGGAGAGCCTGTAGATAATCTCGGCAAAGCCAAAGTCGGCATATGCTTTTTGCAAGAGGCTGATGAACTGTGCAACCTCCGGCAGAATTTGATCTTCGGTACAGAAAATATGCGCGTCGTCCTGAGTGAAGGCGCGCACCCGCATCAGGCCGTGCAGCGTACCGGAGGGCTCATTACGATGACATGAGCCGAATTCCGCCAAGCGCAGCGGCAGGTCGCGGTAGCTTTTCAGGCCCTGGTTGAAAATCTGCACATGGCCCGGGCAGTTCATCGGCTTGACTGCATAATCGCGCGACTCGGAGTGGGTGGTAAACATGTTTTCGCGGAACATTTCCCAATGCCCGGATTTTTCCCACAGGCTGCGGTCGAGGATTTGCGGGCTGCATACTTCCTGGTAGCCGTTGTCGCGGAATATTCCGCGCATGTATTGCTTGACGATCTGGTAAATCGCCCAACCTCTGGGATGCCAGAACACCATGCCCGGCGCCTCTTCCTGGGCGTGAAACAAATCGAGCTGCTTGCCCAGCTTGCGGTGGTCGCGTTTCTCCGCTTCCTCGAGGCGGTGCAAATAAGCATCCTGCTCTTCTTTTTTCGCCCAAGCGGTGCCATAAATCCGTTGCAGCATTTCGTTTTTGGAATCGCCGCGCCAGTACGCGCCCGCCACCCGCATCAGCTTGAACACCTTGAGCTTGCCTGTGGAAGGCACGTGGGGCCCCCGGCAAAGATCAATGAAGTTATCCTGCCCGTAGAGCGAAATCTGCTCGCCTCCGGGAATGGCGGCGATGATTTCCGCCTTGTAGTGCTCGCCCATGTTCTTGAAAAACGCCACCGCTTGGTCGCGCGGCATGACCTGGCGTTTTACCGGGATGTCGCGCTTGACGATTTCCGCCATGCGTTGTTCAATCGCTTGCAGGTCTTGCGGAGTAAACGGGCGCTTATAGGAAAAATCGTAATAAAAGCCGTCCTCGATCACCGGACCGATGGTGACCTGCGCATCGGGAAACAATTCTTTGACTGCATGCGCAAGCAGGTGCGCGGTGGAATGGCGGATGATTTCCAGCCCTTCCCGGTCCTTGTCGGTGACGACGGAAAACTCGCTGTCCGCTTCGATCACGAACGAGGTATCCACCAGCTTGCCGTTCACTTTTCCCGCGAGCGCGGCACGCGCCAATCCCGCTCCGATATCGGCAGCTACTTCCGCCACGGTTACCGGCTTGTTAAATTTGCGCTCAGAACCGTCAGGCAAACGCACTACAGGCATGGGATTGAATCCATAAAACAAAAATGCGGCGCCGCCGCACTTTATTTTCTTTAATAAATACTGGTAGGCGCGATTGGACTCGAACCAACGACCCCCACCATGTCAAGGTGATGCTCTAACCAGCTGAGCTACGCGCCTAATCAAGCGTGCATTCTAGCCCAATCGGCCTGCGCCTTCAAATCGCATCAATCCGTTGCCACAGGATCGCGAGGTTTGCTTTTCGCCATTTTCCACAGCATCCATGCGCCAAAAGCTATCGAGCCCCACATCGCCAGAAACGCGATCAAGCGCGTGAACGAAGCGAACCGGGTGTCCCATGCAAGCAGATGCAGGTGCGAAAGCATGTAATGCCAGTCGTGGATGACGTCGCTGCTGCCTCCAATAGACACCAGCGGCAATTCCATGGCGCGGGCATCAGCCACGTAGGTGGCGACGTTATAAAAATTGGTGGCGAGCCACGCGCCGCACACCGAGAGCGCAAAGTAATCCGGCTGGCGCAGGAACATTATTGCACCGCCAATCGGCGCGGCGAGCTGTAAAATCGTTCCTCCGGCCACCGCCAGGAACTCGCCGTCGAAACGGAACACCAAATGACCCGCTTCGTGGATGCCCAGGTTTAAGCCGCCGAACAGGCTGGTATAAAGCGGGTCGCGCAGATGTTCGATCCCTATCCAGGCGAGCCAAAGCAAAAGAAGCGCACGTCCATACCAGATGCGGCCTTGGCACCAGCTTTCAATTTGCCCGCGCATTGACTGCCAAAAACCGTCTTCTTGCTCGGTCTCAGGCGCAGAATGCGCCAGCTCTCCTCTAAGCGCCGCTTCAACCTTGGCGTAAATCGCTCCGCAGTGCGGACATTCGCCTTCGGGCGCGGTGTCGCCGAGTTTCCGCTGGTAGCCGCATTTGATGCAGAGTTTTTCCACGAGCTATTTATTTGTTTGCACTAATACTGATATTTCAAAACCTAATCTTTTTTTCTCGGGTTATCGTCTGTTAAATTTTCGAACGGCGCATCAATCAGAGAGTAACGCATGTAACTGCGCCACCACTGCAGCCCCTTCTCCTATTGCGCCGCCAACACGCTTTACAGAACCCGACCGAACATCTCCGACGGCAAAGACGCCTGGCACGCTGGTCTCAAGTGCTAACGGAGCGCGGGTAGGAGCGGGAACGTGAGCGACATCGCCATTGCGTCTCGTCCGCACTGCCAGATCTTCCCCGCTGAGCGTCGCACCTGTTATTAAGAATCCATTTCTATCAAGCGCCACGCCACAACTTTTCAGCCATTCTGTTGCGGGATCAGCTCCAATAAATAGAAAAACATGCTGCACCGCCCGCTGCGTTTCTTCACCAGTGGTTACATTTCGCCAACGTACTTCTTGTAGCCCCGTCTGCTCCGACCCCATGAGCTTGACAATTTCCGCCTCGCGCATCAATTCAATGTTCGGCATTGCCTCGATTCGCTCGATCAAGTAGCTTGACATGCTGCTGGCGAAGCTTGGGCCGCGGATTAATACGCGAACTTTGGATGCATGACCCGCAAGGTACACTGCAGCTTGTCCCGCCGAGTTTCCACCGCCAACCAGCAAGACCTCTTGTCCTGCGCACATCTTGGCCTCGATCGGGGATGCCCAATACGATACCCCCCTACCTTCAAATCGATCGAGATCCGCGATGGCCGGCCTGCGGTAACGAGCTCCGCTCGCGACCACCACACTATGTGCATTGAGACGGCTTCCGTCCGCAAGCTCCAGCCTTAGCACACCGTATCGCCCAAAGTCCGCACAGTCCAATCGCACTGCTTCCGCTGGAATCAGGATCTCGGCGCCAAACTTCAGGGCTTGGGTAAAAGCTCTGCCGGCCAGCGCCTGTCCCGAAATGCCGGTCGGAAATCCAAGATAATTTTCTATACGTGCACTCGCACCCGCTTGCCCTCCAAAGGCGCGAGCATCCAACACGATGACCGAAAGCCCTTCTGACGCAGCGTAAACCGCAGTTGCCAGTCCTGCCGGTCCCGCGCCGACGATAGCAACATCGTAAGTTATATTGATCTTAACTTTCGAAAGCATACCGAGACCATGCGCCAGCTCGGTCTCAGAAGGATTGCGCAACACGAGCCCATTGGGGCAAAGGGCAAGCGGCATGTCTTCGGCGCGTGACGCGTATTGTTCAATCAGTAGCGCTGCATCTTCAACTTGTGCCGGGTCGAGTACGCGGTAGGGATGACTGTTACGAAACAGAAAACCTCCTAACCTCACGACGTCCGGTGCCGCCGCGGATCCCACAAGCACCGGGCCCGCTCCGGCTCCAATCAAGCCAACGCGGCGAAGAATGAGCGCGCGCATGATGCGCTCGCCTAACTCTGCCTCCGCAATCAATAACGCACGCAACGCATGCGGCGGAATCAGCAATGCCTGCACGTCGCCGACCGCACGCCCATCGATAAGCGATTGTCTCCCCGATAGTTGGCCAACTTCCGCGAGAAACTGGCCCGGCTCAAGTTTAACTATCTGTTCGACGTGACCTAATCCATCTCGTTGGGTGATAGCGACATGCCCGGAATATACGACGATCATGCCTGGACCAGGCTTTCCCGCCTCGACCAGTAGATCCCCGTCGCGGTAGTACCGATCATCGCCATACCGCTTAAGCCGCCCGATCTCATCAGCAGTCAGCGTAGGGAACATCTGGTGCCGGCGAGCTTCAATGAAACTCTGGGAGTCGAATTCACTCATCGCAATATCAGCGTCGTGTAGGGTGTGTAGTTTTCCGGGATGACATGAAAAAACTTTGTTTCGGACCAGCCGGATAAAATCGCGGCAGCGGCAGCACTACCGCATTCAGCGCGCCGACATGCCTCGGATCAAGGAAGCGCCACATGTAATCTGCCAAAGACGAGATTAGCGCATCAGCAAACAAGTTGCCGAAGCGTATTTCCTTTGGCAAGAATCTGCTTATCCGGACCTCGCGTGTGGTCCGTCGATGGATCGTAGAACCCTTTTATTTTCCCATGGACATCGCGTAGCACTTGAGTGCCATCGTCAGCGTTTTCGATGGAACCCAGGATGTTTCCGTTTGCATCTTTCAAAGTTTCTGTGGCCATACCACCTCTCTAATATCCAACATTCAGACGAAGACCTCGTCAACGTAACACCATTGCCAGTCCTCGCCCGGCTGGAATGATCGAACAATCGGATGCCCAGCCACATGAAAATGCTTATGCGCATGTTTGTTCTTGGAGTCGTCACAACAACCAACATAGCCGCAAGTCATGCACAGGCGCAGATGAACCCACGTATCTCCAAGCTTCAGGCAGTCCGTGCATCCTTGTGCGCTCGGAGTCACTTGCTTGGAAATCTGCGCGACGTGTTTGCAGTTAATGGACATTTGGCGTGCTTAAGAGCATCTACGGCCGAAGCATGATCTCTATAGCTTGGTATAACTGCTCCATCCCAAAGGAGACGTCCTGTATGGCGCTGTTCACAAAAAATGTGGGCGTTGATCGCACCCCGCTTTTCTTTCCGCTTTCGATGTGCTCCTGCACGCGCTGAAGATAGACGTGATCGCCCATCTCATAGTCGTAGCGTTCGAGGTCGAGTTCCGCTTCCGACGCGTACTGCCTCAGTTGCTTGGCCTTTAGGTGGAGCTGATGCTCGAACAGAAGGTTGTGCATTTGCCAGAACTTGTCCTGGGCGTCCGCGGCTTCAGCGGCTTCCGCGGCCACCTCGGCATGCGGATGCACCTCGACAAGCGGAAAGTGCCGGAACACGAAACGCACGCGATCCCCGAAGTGCTTGAGCAGAATTTTTACCGCCGGATAAGCCTGACCGCACTCCGGGCACTCGAAGTCGCCGTATTCGACAACGGTGATCTTCGCCGATTCTGGCCCGAGAAAATGGTCCGCATGGGTCACGGGAACAGCCAGTGTGAACGGCGCTGTATGTTTATTCATGATGTCGCTTTTTACTAGAATTGCTCAATCAATCTCGTGTAAAAAAGTGGGCGGGTCAGAACCTTGCAATACAGTTCTGTGCCGCGACAATTGTTCCGGAGTGTCTATGTCGTAGAGTATTCCGGGATCATTCATTTCAACACGTACAAGTCCACGGGAATCACGCATGAGCAGTTTCCGGGCGCCTTCATCTCCGTCCAGCTGAAGCAGATCATCAAGGTATTTTTTGCCGAACGCCACGGGATGTCCGCGCTGTCCCGCAAAGTAAGGCACGGCAAGCGAAGCTCCCGCTGCTATACTCCGCGCAAGCGCAATGATGGTTTGGGACTGTATATGCGGCATGTCAGCGAGCGCCACGATCCAGCCATCGGCGTCTCGTGCATGGTTGACGCCGAAAGCCAAACTCGTTCCCATGCCGCGCCTCGCATTAATGCATACTGCAATCTCGAGCCCTTCCTGGACCAGCAGACGACTTAGCTCCGTTTCGCCAGGGCGCACTACCGCTACTGCGCGATCCAGTCCGCTCATGAGATTACGCGCTGCCGCAGTTACTATGGGTGTTCCATCCGGAAGCTGGGCAAGCAACTTCTCACCACCGAAGCGGCGCGCTCCACCTGCAGCAAGCAAGATTCCGCAAATCACGGCTCGGCCAATACAGTACGCAGCACGCCGCCTTTCACTCGTTCTTTCAAAGGCACGAGCTCGACGCCGTTACGCAGCGCAGTGAGTTCCGCAAGAATTGCTACCGCGATCTCCGGCGGCGTGCGGCTCCCGATGCGCAAGCCCACTGGTCCCTTGAGCCGGTCAATCTCCGCATCGCTCAGGTCGAAATATTGCTTGAGCCTTTGCTTGCGTTTTGCGGTATTCGCCTTGGAACCCAGCGCGCCCACATAGAAAGCCGAAGATTTGAGTGCTTCCAATAGCGCCATATCATCCAGCCTCGGGTCATGGGTGGCGGCAACGATTGCGGTGTGCCCATCCGGCTCCAAAGCCAGCACCATATCATCCGGCATCGCAGTGGAAAATTCCGTGCCGTGCACCTGCCAACTTTTGAAATACTCTTCCCGCGGGTCGCATACAATTACATGGTAATCGAGCGCGAGCGCCATCCGCGCCAAGTACTGGGCGAGCTGGCCCGCGCCAATGATGAGCATGCGCCAGCGCGGTCCATATATGGTTTTCAGCCATACGCCATCAAATTGCATCGCGTCACTGCGTTTCGCCTGGGCAAGCGTAGCGCGGCCGCTAGCAAGCTCCATATTGCGTGCAACAATCTCGCGGCGTTTAATACGCTCCTGCAGTTCGCGCAAAAGCACGATTTCCGGTGCCGGCTCCAGCACCAACTGCAGCGTGCCGCCGCACGGCAACCCGAAGCGCGTCGCCTCTTCCTTAGTCACGCCATAAGTCACGATCTCGGGCCGCTCGCTGTTAATGCGCCTTTCCCGCACTCGTGAAATCAGATCATCCTCAATGCAACCGCCCGAAACCGAGCCCGCAACTTGGCCGTCGTCCCGTATTACCAGCCAGGCCCCCGGCGGGCGCGGCGCCGATCCAAAGGTAGCGACAACTGTGGCCAGCATGATCCGATGGCCGGCATCGCCCCATGCAATCGCGCTCTTAAGTACTTCCAAATCTACGCTGTCCATAAAATATTCAGGCTTTTTCGAGTTGGCTACCGATGGGCAAACGACGTATGCGTTTGCCGGTGGCCGCGAAGATCGCGTTGGCCAGCGCCGGTGCCGTGACCGCCGTGCCCGGCTCGCCGATCCCGCCCGGGGCCTCGCCATTCCGCACCAGGTGCACTTCAATCACGGGGGTCTCATTCATCCGCAGCGCGCGGACGTCATGGAAGTTGGACTGCTCCACCCGGCCGTTCTTGAGCGTCACCTCGCCCCACAGCGCGCCGCCAATGCCGAAGATGACACCGCCTTCGATCTGCGCTTTCACCGTGTCTGGGTTCACGATGGTGCCACAATCGACCGCACAGACAATCCGGTTCACCCGCACCTCGCCCGACTGCGAAACCGTGATCTCGGCGACCTGTGCCAAGTAGGTATCCCAAAAACCACCGTACATGAGCGCGATGCCACGCCCGCGGCCGGCTGGCAGCTTCCTGCCCCAGCCCGCTTTTTCCGCTGCCAGATCAAGCACTGCCCTCGCACGCGGTGATTTGCCAAGCAGCGCGCGACGGTACTCGAACGGATCCTGCTTCGCCGCCGCAGCCAGCTCGTCCATGAAGCTTTCGACCACGAACGTGTTGTGCGTGACTCCGACACCGCGCCAGAAGCCGGTGTTCAAGACCGGCTCCTCGTGGCGCACGTACTCGACCTGAATCGCGGGGATGTCGTAGCGCAATTGCACCGCCCCATCCAACGCGTCGCCGTCGAGTCCGTCCTTGAATGCGGGCGGCGCCCAGCGCGCGAGGATCGACGGGCCAACAATGCGGTGGGTCCAGGCGACCGGCCTGCCGCGTGCATCCAGCCCAGCGGCCATCCGATCGTAGTAGTACGGACGGTAGACGTCGTGCTGCACGTCTTCCTCGCGAGTCCAGATCACCTTCACGGGCCCGTCAACCTGCTTGGCGATTCGGACGGCTTGGGTAACGTAGTCCACTTCGAGGCGCCGACCGAAGCCGTCACCCAGAAGGTGGTTGTGCACCACGACTTTCTCGAGCGGCAGGCCCGTGACTTGAGCGGCCGTCGCCTGTGCGCGGGCCAGCACCTGCGAGCCGACCCACACCTCGCAGCTGTCCGGTCGGACGTGCACGGTGCAGTTCATCGGCTCCATCGTCGTGTGCGCGAGGAACGGGGCCTCGTACACCACCTCCAGCTTACTCACTGCTCCCGCGATCGCCGCGGCGGCATCGCCCTCCTTCCGCGCGACCACGCCGGACTGCTGCGACGCCGTATCGAGACCCCGGACAACGTCGGCAGTGCTCACGCTTCCATTGGGCCCGTCCTCCCAGCGGATGGCGAGCGCCGCCAGTCCCTGTTTCGCCGCCCACATGTGGTCAGCCACGACGGCGACCGCCTCGTCGAGGCGGACGATCTGGCGCACGCCCTTAATCACCTTCGCCTTGCTATCGTCAAGGTCAGCCAGCTTGCCGCCGAGCACCGGACTCGCGGCGACCGTGGCGATCTTCATCCCGGGCAGCCGCACATCGATGCCGTACTGCGCTGTGCCGTTCACCTTCGCCGGTGTATCCAAGCGCTTGGCGGGAGTGCCGATAAGCTTGAAGTCTTTCGGATCCTTCAGTACGACCTTGTCGGGCACCGGTAGCATCGCCGCCTTGGCAGCCAGCGCGCCATAGGTGAGAGTACGGCCGGTCGGCGTGTGGGTCACCGCGCCCTTCTGCGCCCGGCACGACGCTGGATTGACATTCCACGTCTGGGCAGCGGCGGTCACAAGCATCGTGCGCGCGGTCGCACCCGCGCGGCGCATCGGCAGGTACAGGCCCCTCACGGAGGTCGAGCCCCCCGTCACCTGGAAGCCGACAAGTGGATTGGCATACAGCTTGTCATCTGGCGGCGCGTGCTCGAGCTGAACCTGGTCGAGCCCGACCTCGAGCTCCTCCGCGAGAAGCATGGGTATCGACGTGTACATGCCCTGCCCCATTTCGACTTGCCCCATGATCATGGTCACGCGGCCGTCCGTGCCGATACGGATGAATGCGTTGGGAGCGAAGACATCCGCGGGCGTGGCGCCAGCTGCTCCGCTGTTCTTGAATATCCCGGGCACGCTGAAGCTCAACAACAGACCGCCTCCGGCGGCAGCGCTGGCCTTCAGGAAGGTCCTGCGCGAAACGCCACCCTCGGAAACGAATCCTGTCCCATTGTTTGCTTCATTCTGCCTTTGTTCGAGATTCATGGTCAGGCTCCTTTCGAATTAGGAAAGCCGCGCCGCAAGCTTAATCGCGGCACGGATTCGCGGATAGGTGCCGCACCGGCAGATATTGCCCGACATGGCGGCATCGATGTCGGTATCGCTGGGATTAGGATTGCTCGCCAACAGCGCGGACGCCGACATGATCTGACCGGACTGGCAGTAGCCGCACTGTACGACCTCCAGATCCAGCCACGCCTCTTGCACCCTCTTTCCGCCCGGCGTTTCGCCGATGGCTTCGATCGTGGTGATTGCTTTTCCGTTGACGGAGGCCATTGGCGTGATGCAGGAACGTATCGGCTTGCCGTCCAGATGCACGGTACATGCACCGCACTGGGCGATACCGCAGCCGAACTTCGTTCCTGTCAGACCGATAACATCGCGCAGAACCCACAGTAGCGGCATGTCATCAGGAATATCCAAGGTATGCTCCCTGCCGTTGATCCGAAGTGTTGCCATTGAAGTCTCCTGATGAGAAATACAGTTGCACCCTGACCTGGCATTATACGCTGCCGACTCGAATGCCCGCCGCTCCGTTTCAGCCTCGGCGTAATGCGCTGCTTAATTTCCTAAACGCCGGCCAAAACTTATAGCGTAAGCCGCTGGGCGTGCAAGCAGGATTGGGTCATCCGAGGCTGCAATACCATCAGTCAGGTTCAATGGACTGAACATCAGCGTTTTTTCCAACTGCTGGCTATCCTGCAGAGCAGTTTTCAGCGTCAGAATACCCAGTTCTACCTGCGGCCTATTTTCCGGCCATACCACAGTGCCATCATTGATCACATCATCCGTTAGGGCCAGCTGAACGGATATACGGAATTTTGCCGGTCCTTTCTTAAGCCGCGCCGGCAATTCTTGCATCAAATAATCAGGCGCAGCTTTTGCCGCCTGCTTCTTCGTCAGCGCATGCACGCCCGCCAGAGGTGTGATGCGGTAGCGGCCATAAAGGGTTTTGCCCCTGGCGTTGGTGAAGCTGAAAGCATTCACGCCATAAAAGGCCTGCGTTGCAAAACTCACGCGGGCGGGCGCAGGTGTTGTGGCAAATTTCAGCGCAGCGGGGTGCGCTCCCAGAAACTTCTCAACGGGTGATGGTTTTGGTGCATCAGGACCGCTGGCAGCGACGGCGTTAAGAAACTCTAAAAACTCTTCCGGCGTTGCCGCGGGAAATCCATTGATTGAAATACTGACGATATCGGTATAGGCGCCATCTGCCAGTTGAAAGCGAATGGCCATGCCGTGCGGATTGGCATCAGCGCTGGCATCCGGAATCGTCGGCAAGCCGGTGGCATCGGAGAAGCGCACGAGAACCGGGCTGCTGGCTTTTTGTAAGTGCGGGGCTTTACTCAAGCTTGCAGCACCGGCGGCAGGAGTAAACGTACCACTGACCATGATGCCCTTGGCGTGATTGGCGCGATAACCTTTGTATGGGCCGTGAGCCAGTTCGATCAAGGTGTCTACCAGCTGTTCCACTACGGGCTTGTCGGAAACCTGACTTGCATCATCAGCGTGTGAGAAGTTGACCGCACCGAGAAAAAGTGCGGTTGTGATAATTTTTACTGCGAACACTTTAGTTTTAGAAATCTGCATTTTGTTGCCCTCGGTAGTTATGGAAAATGTTTTGACGATACCTGCCCGCCTTGTCAAGGCTCTCAAAGCTGGAACGCCAACCACAGCACCAGACCTTCGCTCAGATCGCGCAGTAGCACGGGCGGCCCATTGCTGGCGCCGATGATCAACCGAACGTGAACGCATAAGCCTCCACACCTGGATCGAGAAACTCGATCTCGAACTGTCGATCAGCGATAGGCTTCTGTTGTCGGATTAGCTGATACAGCCGTTGTTCGGTAACCGTGCCGTTGCCTTGGTCGTCAACGTCAATTCCGTGAGCAGCGCCCGGCGGTTGTCCATCAATGAGCACGCGAAATCGCACGGTAGTTCCGCGCCCCGCCGTTCCCATGACGAGATGAAGATCGCGGGCATGAAAGCGGTAGGCGATCCGCCCGTTGGCCTTGTTCAGCACAGTGGCCTGTTTCTTCACCGACCAATCACCCGAAAGCGCCCAGTGATTGAGTCGCAACAGCGCGGGGACAGCATAGACGCGACGCTTGTCCAATACTGCACCGCCGGGAGACGCAAAGTTCTCGGTGCGCTCATAGCCGACATAGTTTTCCGGAGACTTCAAGCTGCCCCAATCGGCGGCAACTTCCGCACCACGGGCATCGACTGAAACCAGTTCATAACCGACGCCGCCGATTCCAGCCTCAGAAAGTAATTGTTGGATGATCTTTTCCGACCGATCGTATTCACCCTCGCCAAAATGATGATGTCGAATACGCCCCTGCGCATCGATAAAATAGAGGGCCGGCCAAGATTCGTTCTTGAAAGAACGCCATATAGCATAGTCGTTATCGATCGCGATCGGATAATCGACTCGCATGTCCTTCGCGGCTCGGCGAACATTATCGAGGTTTTTCTCAAATGCGAACTCGGGAGTGTGCACACCGATCACCACCAAACCTTGATTCTTGTATTTCTCGGCCCACGTGCGAACATAGGGAAGCGAGCGTAGCCAGTTGATGCAGGTATAGGTCCAGAAGTCGATGACGACGACTTTCCCGCGCAGGCCGGCCGCCGTCAACGGCGGTGAATTGAGCCACTCGGTCGCACCGCCAAGAGAAGGCAACTCACCTTCGGTCATATCTTTATGCGCGTTTTTTGGACCTGCTTCGCGATAGAAAACTCCGTCGATCTTCGCGGTCTGGTAGTGCACCTGACCCGCTGTGGACACCATCGGCTGCGGCACGCTCTCGTCCTTGGCAAAGGCCACGATCGGAGCCCCGATTGCGCTGACGAGTATCGCGGTAAGCAAGAGCTGGTTTGCTTTCATGATGAATTCCTTCCAGATGGTTAGATGTGTCGGCAATGTGGCCGCGTTTCCCGGGGCACCGCCTACGTAGGCTAACGCCGATCAATAACGGTCGACGTCGACGATAGCTTTGGCAAAGGCCTGCGGGGCTTCTTGAGGCAGATTGTGCCCGACACCGCCGTTGACGATCCGGTGTGAATACTTGCCCGAAAATTTCTTGGCATAGGAACTGGCGTCCGGATGCGGTGCACCATTGGCGTCACCTTCAAGAGTAATGGTGGGCACGGCGATGACCGGACCTTCCGCAAGCCGCTTTTCCAGATCGTCATATTTCCGTTCACCCTCAGCGAGTCCGAGCCGCCAGCGATAATTATGGATGACGATAGCGACGTGATCCGGATTTTCGAAGGACGCCGCACTGCGATTGAAGGTAGCTTCGTCGAAATTCCACTTCGGCGAAGCAGTTCGCCAAATGAGCTTCGCAAAGTCGTGCCGGTATTTGTCGTAGCCGACCCGACCGCGTTCCGTGGCAAAGTAATATTGGTACCACCATTCGAGCTCAGCCTGTGGCGGCAACGGTATCTTGCCGGATGCCTGGCTGCCGATCAAATAACCGCTCACGGAGACGAGAGCCTTGCAACGTTCCGGCCAGAGTGCCGCGATGATGTCGGCCGTTCGCGCTCCCCAATCAAAACCGCCGAGGACGGCCTTCTTGATCTTGAGCACATCCATCAGCGCGATGATATCGAGAGCAAGGACCGATGGCTGGCCATTCCGGAACGTTCCACTTGAGAGAAAGCGCGTCGGGCCATAGCCGCGCAGATACGGGACGATCACCCGGTAGCCCGCAGATGCCAACAAAGGCGCGACATCGACATAGCTGTGAATGTCGTAGGGCCAACCGTGCAGAAGAATTACCGCCGGACCATTGGCGGGGCCGGCTTCAGCGTATCCAACATTCAGGACGCCGGCATCGATCTGCTTCAGTGAGCTGAACGACCTGTTCGTCCCCGGCTTAATCGGGTTCATCTTGCTGGATTGTGCGTCCGCGGAGCCGATCATGGCGAGCTCAGCGGCAGCAATGGTCAGGACCGCAGTGCCTAAAAGGCGGCGGCGATTATGGTTGATTTCTTCGGACATATATTTCTCTCCTATTGGATTCAAATCGATGTTGCCGCTGTGGTGTGGGAATATTAGGTACACGTTGTGCCCGTATTCCAGGTCTCTCTAACTAGCGTAGTGATCTGAATGCCGCGCGGAGGTCCGTCACGAGGATCTCCGGCTGCTCCCACGCCGCGAAGTGGCCGCCCTTGTCGGCCTTGTTGTAGTAGATGAGCTTGGGATATGCCCGCTCCGTCCAGCTCCGCGGGGCCTGATAGAGCTCCTCCGGAAAGGCGCTCACCGCGACCGGGATGGCGATGTGTTTCGGGGCGAAGAAGGCGAGCTTGCTTTCCCAATACAGACGAGCCGAAGAGATCGTCGTGTTGGTCAGCCAGTAAAGCGTGGCGTTGTCGAGGATGTCGTCTCGCGTCAGCCCCTCATGCTGACCGTCGAAGACGCGCGCGATGAGCGCGTAACTGCGCGCGTCGTGGTCAATCATCCAGGCTGCCATCCCGACCGGCGAATCACCGATCCCGTAGATCGACTGCGGGCGGTTCTTCATCTCCTGGGCGTAGCCCAGGCCCTGCTTGTAGAAGAAGGTGAGCTGATCGTACGCGTGTTTCTCGTCCGCCGAGAGACCCGAGGGTGTCGGTGCACCGGCAAAAGCCGCCTTGTCGATGTCGGGCGGCACGGTGGCCGGCATGTTGGTGTGAATGCCGATCAATTCCGGAGCGCCGAGCAGAGCCATCTGTTCCGTGACCGCATTCCCCCAATCGCCGCCCTGCGCCACATAGCGTGCATATCCGAGGCGCTTCATCAGCAAGGTCCACGCGCGGGCGATGCGGATGGGATCCCAACCGGTCGTGGTGGGTTTCCCGGAAAAGCCGTAGCCCGGCAACGATGGAATCACCACATCGAAAGCGTCCGATGCGCTCCCGCCATGTGCGGTGGGATTCGTCAGCGGATCGATGATCTTCAACTGCTCGATGATCGAGCCGGGCCATCCGTGCGTGACGATGACCGGCAACGCGTTTGCGTGTTTCGACCGAACGTGAATGAAGTGAATGTCGAGCCCGTCGATCGTGGTAATGAATTGCGGGAGGGCGTTCAGTTTCGCCTCGCACTTGCGCCAGTTGTAGTCCGTCGCCCAATAGCGCGCGAGTTTCTGAATCGTCGCGAGCTGCACGCCTTGCGATGCATCCTTCACCGTCTCCCGCTCGGGCCACTTTGTCGCCGCGATGCGTCGGCGCAGGTCGGTAAGTTCCGTTTCCGGAACCTTCACATGAAACGGACGAATAGCGGTCCTGTCAGTTTGGGTCATGGTGTACTCCTTTTGAGTAGTTTTGGATTTCGAATCTGCAAATGCCTCGTCGATCGTCCCTGGGCTGAACGCGACTGCCAGTCCCAACATCGAACTCTCCCTGAGAAAGCGACGGCGCGATCTGTCCTCTGGTTGTTTCATTGTCTGCTCCTCTCGAGTAGTTTGGATTTTTGGGCCATGATTAGCGGAACGATCGAAACGCGGCCCGAATTTCCTCAGCGAAAAGCTGCGGCTGCTCCCACGCTGCGAAGTGTCCGCCCCTGTCGACCTCGTGGAAGTAAATCAGGTTGCGATAGGCGCGCCGGGCCCATGTCTCCGGGGGTCGATAGACGTCCTCCGGAAATACCGTGATGGCCACGGGCAGCGAGATCTCAGTGGTCTTCTGCGCGGCCGCACTAATAACACTGCCTCACGCGCCGTTTTCCCAGTACAGCCGCCCTGCCGAGGTTGCGCTGCTCGTCAGCCAGTAGAGCGTGATGTCGTCCAGCACTTGGTCTTTCGTCGGCGACTTTCCGGGATCGCCGGTCCACTGCGCGAAGCCTGGATGCACGAGCATCCATGCCGCGAGCCCCGCCGGAGAGTCGGTCACGCCGTACCCGACGGTCTGCGGCCGCGCGGTCAACATTACGAAGTAGGCCGAGTTCCCCTTTTTGTTGTACGTGACGAGCGATTCGAACACCGCACGTTCCTTGTCGGAGAGTCCCGCCGGCGCCGGACCGCCGACGGCGAGCGCCGGGGCCACCTCGGGCGGTATCGTCGCCGGCAAGTTAAGGTGGATACCGAGCAATCCTGCCGGCGCCTGGCGCGCCATCGCGCTGGAGATCGGGGCGCCCCAGTCGCCGCCCTGGGCGAAGTAGCGCGTGTACCCGAGGCGTTTCATCAGCTCCGCCCAGACTCGCGCGATGTGGTCGGGATCCCAACCAGTGCCGGTTGGCTTGCCGGAGAAGCCGTAGCCCGGAATCGACGGGATGACGACGTCGAAAGCGTCCTCGGCGCTGCCTCCGTGCGCGGTTGGATCCGTGAGCGGACCGATCACGTTGATGAACTCGAACACAGAGCCGGGCCAACCGTGCGTGATGATCACCGGAAGCGCATTCTTGTGACGAGAACGGACGTGGATGAAATGAATGTCGAGTCCGTCGATCGTCGTGACGAATTGCGGAAGGCCATTCAGTTTCGCCTCCACCTTCCGCCAGTCGTAGTCCGTCCCCCAATAGCGCACGAGTGCTTGGATCTTCGCCAGCTGCACGCCTTGGGATTGATCAGTGACAGTCTCTTTGTCCGGCCATCGTGTCGCCAATACGCGTTGGCGGAGGTCGACTAGTGCCGCTTCCGGAATGTTGATGTGGAAGGGGCGGATTGCGTTGTCGTCGGCCGCCGGAACGGTCTGGGCGTCGCTGGGGACGGCGAGCAGCATAAGGCCGAATGCACCCGCGGCTGCTGAGGTGGCAATAAAGCTGCGCCGGGTAGGCGCTGAGGATACTGCGGACATGACTACTTGTTGTTAGAATCTGACGATAACGATGACGGCAAAAATCCCATATTGTCAACAGGGAATCTTAGGAACAACGCCAAAGCTTTCAAAGCTGGAACGCCAACCAGAGAACGAGACCTTCGGTCAGATCGCGCAGCAGTCCCGGCGTTCGGGGTTCGTACCGTTTGGCCTCGACGCGATGTCTTTCGATCCAACCGGCAAAACGCTGGACATCGGCGGAGGCGTAGAACGCGACCATCAGCTCGTAGTTGAGGAACAGGCTGCGCGCGTCAAGATTGGCCGATCCCACCATGGCTATCGCATCGTCGAACACCACCGCCTTGGCGTGCAGCATGTACGGCACAAACCATACTCGTGCACCGGCAGCAGCAAGGTCGCGCAACGCGCGGTGACGAGCCAGGTCGGCCATACGGTGGTTGGAACGTTCAGGCAGGATCAAATCTACAGTTACACCCCGCCGCGCCGCCAGGGACAGCGCCATCAGCAATGCATCACTTGGAACAAAGTACGCCGTCGCTGCAATAATGCGTTTGCGTGCCTTGAAGCATGCAGTCACCAGCAGGGCATGCACAGTGTCATCACATTGATCGGGGCCCGAAGCAATAATCTGCGCGAACGGCTGCGGCACGGCTTGAGTGGTGCGTTTACTTTCAGCCGGTGGCGAACCGGTCGCAAACGCCCAATCGTGTTCGAACAACTCGCCCGCCTGCCGCGCCAGCGGCCCGCACAAATCGAAGCTCAGGTCTCGCCACGGAGCTTGGTTGCGGACGCCTTCAAAATATTCCGCAGCAAAATTACGTCCGCCGCACCACAGGCGCACGCCGTCGGCCACCACCAGCTTGCGGTGGTCGCGCAGATTGAAACGGCCCTTGATCGGCGAATGCAATAGAGGAACAAACAAGGCGATACGCGCGCCCGCTGATTCAAGTGCGCGCAGGTTTGGCCACCCACCCATCATGCGGCCGACACCATCCAGCAGCACCCGGACCTTTATGCCCGCGCGCGCCTTGCCGATCAGGCGCGCCAGCAGCGCATCGCCCATCGCATCGCGCCCGATAATGAAGCTGCACAGGTTTAATTCGCGCTCGGCGCTGTCAATCAACTCCCACAGGGCTTGCAGCGCCTGCGTGCCGTCGGCGTGAATATGCAGGTTCTGGTAAGTCTCCACCGGCGGCTGGCCCATAGCAGCAGCCAACTGGCGCGGCCAGGCGGCATCCGTGGCGGTATCAGGGTCGGGAGATGTGAATGGTGGGTAGCTCCTGGAGCGTACGAGTTTGCGCGTGCCGAACAGCAGATACAGCGGCAGCCCGACGTAAGGAATGAACACTATCACCAGCACCCAGCCGATGGCAGCCGTCGGATTGCGGCGCTGCTGCAGCGTGTGGGACGCGAACACATAGACGAGCAGCCCGATCACTACCACCAGACCGTGCAGCGACAGCACTTCCATCAACAGCGGGTTTGTCCACATGATGTGCGAAGGCCTTACACGCTCAAATTATTTTTTTGTTCAATACTGGTATTTCAAATTGATCCGGGATTAGTGTCGGCTACAGAGGCTTAATCTGCACTTTGCGGAACTTTACGACGCCCCCGGCGTACTGCAGCGCGAACGGCCCGCTGGCAAGCTTGCTGTCCTCAATATCGGCGGTGATGACGCCGTTCAACGTAACGGTCAAATGCGTGCCTTTGACCGTGATGTCGTAGGTGTTCCACTTACCGCCGGCCTTGGGCATGGGATATACCGCAGCGAAATTGGTGATGGCACCGGTGCCATAGGTCGGGTCGGGACGCTGGTCGTAGATATTCGCTTCATAGCATGACTTGTCAGTGATGTTCTTGGGGTCGGCACAACGCATGTAGATGCCGCTGTTGGCGTCGTCGCTGACCCAGAATTCGGCCCGGATCTGAAAGTCCGTGTACGAATTCTTCGAGAGGAGAAAACTACTCGCCTTGTCAGTCTTCTTGTCAGCCTGAATAGCGCCGTCCACCGCTCGCCAATTGGCGTCACCGACGCGGTACCAGTTATCCAGGCCGCTGGCACCGTCTATAAGTGTGATCCATCCAGAATCGGCTTCGCCGGATGGTTGGCTTGCGCAGCCGAAAACCGTCAACGCGATGAC